>DATMMH010000197.1:0-7610 GCA_035569855.1 Candidatus Dormiibacterota bacterium | reverse complement strand
CGACCCTGGGGGCTTCGCCCTTGGCAGAACGGGGACGCTGCGGTTTGGCGTTGTTGCGTCCGAACATGACAGCCTCCTCAGAGTTCTGTGGCGTGGAACGTACTTGCGGGGGAGCAACCAGCCTGCCAGGGGGGTCGGGCGAGCTAAGTGAGCGTAAGTGCGTGCGAATCAGGGCAGCCTACGGGGAAGTCGCCGGACGGTCAAATGTCCCCTGATGGACGGCCGTCAGCGGGAAGACACTTCCGAGGCAGGCGCCGCGGGCCGGGTGGCGGGCCGCGGCTGGCTTACTGAGGCTGGATTGGCTGGATCAGCGTAGGGAGGTCCCCGGGGCTCTGGAGGGTCCAGCCCGCGTCGTCCCGGTTCTTGAGGAGATAGGTGGGGGGACTGGTCGGGTTGAGGATATTCCAGCCGCTGCCGTCCTTGCGCGGGACCACGAACTGCGTCGTATCACCGGGCCGCTGCAGGAAGTACCCCCCCTTCTTGTCCGAGATCAGGTAGATTGGCGATTGGCCGGCGGCGTAGATCACGTAGCCCTCTCCCCACGCGGCGAAGTAGACGTCGATCGGGAACTGTCCAGGCTCGGTCACCTTGTAGCGGATCGAGGCCACCGGCGGCGTGGCCGGGGGAAAGTCGGCGTCACCGCGTGAATCGGTCAGCGCGCACCCGCCCAGCGCCACCAACCACCAGCAGCCCACCGCGAGGAGGCCGATCCGGCCGGCGCGCATCCGATCCGCCGTCCGCGGGCTCACAGGCCGAAGCGTCGCGCGGTCTCCGCGTGCGCCTTCCAGATCGCCGGCGGCACACGGCCTCCGAACTGCTCGTAGAACTCCCGCAGCTCGTCCAGTGCCTGGCGCCACTCTTCCTGATCCACGTGAAGCGCGGCTTCGAGCGCGCCGGGGGCCAGCGAAAGGCCCGAGAGATCGAGCGCGCCCGGGGCGGGCACGTGCCCGATCGGCGTCTCCACCGCCTTGCCGCGCCCATGAATGCGCTCGACGATCCACTTGAGGATGCGGACGTTCTCGCCGTACCCGGGCCAGAGGAAACGTCCGTCCGCGCCTCGGCGGAACCAGTTCACGCGGAAGATCTTCGGCGGCTTCCGAAGCCGAGGCCCGGTGGCGAGCCAGTGAGTGAAGTAGTCGGCCATGTTGTAACCGCAGAATGGGATCATCGCCATCGGGTCGCGGCGCACCACCCCGACCTGCCCGGTGATGGCGGCGGTGGTTTCGGTGCCCATCGCCGATCCCAGGAACACGCCGTGGTCCCAGTCGAAGGCCTCGAACACCAGCGGGACCACGCGGGCCCGCCGCGAGCCGAAGATGAACCCGGACAGCGGCACGCCCTCCGGATCCTCCCAGTTGGGCGCGATGGACGGGCACTGCTGCGCGGGCACCGTGAAGCGGGAGTTCGGGTGAGCGGCCGGCCCGTCCCCAGGCTTCCACGGTCGCCCCTGCCAGTCGAGCATGCCTGCGGGCGCTTCCGGTCCCATTCCTTCCCACCACGGCTCGTTGGACGGGGTCAAGGCCACGTTGGTGAAGATCGTATTGGCGCGCACCATCGCGGCACCGTTCGGATTGGTCTTTGCGCTCGTGTTCGGTGCCACCCCGAAGAAGCCGCGCTCCGGATTTGTTGCGCGGAGCTGGCCGTGCTTGTCCACGTGGATCCAGGCGATGTCGTCGCCCACCGTCCACACCCGATATCCGGGCAAGCTCGAGACGACCATCGCCAGGTTGGTCTTGCCGGAGGCGCTCGGCATGGCCGCGGCCAGATACGTGACCCGGCCCTCCGGGTCCTCCACGCCGAGGATCAGCATGTGCTCGGCCATCCAGCCCTCCTGCCGCGCCTGCCACGAGGCGATCCGGAGGGCGTGGCACTTCTTGCCGAGCAGCGCGTTGCCGCCGTAGCCAGAGCCCACGCTCCAGATCAGCCGCTCCTCCGGGAAGTGCAGGATGAAGCGGCGGTCCGGCGAGAGGTCCCCGAGCGAGTGCAGGCCGCGCACGAAATCGTCGGCGTCCCGCATGTGCTCGAGCGCGACCGCGCCGACGCGGGTCATGATGTGCATGCTGGCCACCACGTAGGCGCTGTCGGTCACCATCACCCCCACCCGGCTCATCGCGGAGCCGGCGGGGCCCATCAGATACGGGATCACCCACATGGGCCGCCCGCGCATGCTGTTCCGGAAGAGGCCGGTGAGCCGTTCCTTGCCTTCGTCGGGTGCCATCCAGTTGTTGGTGGGGCCGGCGTCTTCGCGGCTGCGCGAGCAGATGAACGTGAGATTCTCGGTGCGGGCCACGTCGGAGGGATGACTGCGGTGCAGGTAGCAGTTCGGATACGTCCGCGAGTTGAGCGGGAGCAGCGTGCCGTCCCGCAGCATGTCGTCGATCAGTCGGTCGTACTCCGCCTTCGACCCGTCGGCCCACGCGACCTTGGCGGGTCCGGTCAGCCGGGCGACCTCATCCACCCACTTCTCCACCTGACTCGTGAGGCTCATGGACGACGTCCTCCTGCTAACCTCGGCCGGAAACGTTCGCGCTCGGGCACGCCCTGAAGGATTCTCACCGTGGGACGGATTTATGTCAACGACCCGGTGGACGCGGTCACCCGCCGTTCGGAGGCGGGCCACGGCGGGCGAGCGCATCGCGCACCATCAGCTCCAGGTCCCGCCGCGGAAACGGCTTGATGAGGTAGCCGCAGGCGCCCCGGCGCAGCGCCTCGTTCAGGGTGGCCAGCGCCGCGAACGCGGTGATCATCACCACTTCGATGCGCTCGTCGAAGGCCTTGATGTGCGTCAGCGCGTCGAGACCGCTCATGCTGGGCAAGAGGCGCACGTCGAGCAGCACCACGTCGGGCCGGAAGCGAGGCAGCTCCGCCACCGCCGCCTCGCCGCTCGGCACGCTCGCGATCTGGTACTCGCGATCGAGCAGGGCCTCGAGGCTGACGCGCACACCTTCCTCGTCGTCCACAAGCAGCACGCGAGGTCTGTCGATCGTCATGGTCATAGGTGCGGTCACCGGGAAGGATCTGCGCGACGCGACCGCGAGCCTGGTAATTGCAACGCGGGTGCCAACGGAACACGCCTTGAAACCCGCAGAAACCCTAAGCCTTCTCCGCTCCCTGGCGCGTTCTCGGCACCAGGGAGCGGACAAAAATTGGCGCGATGCTCCTCAACCGCGGGAGCCCCTCCGTGACGTCGGCTCCGCTCCGCGGATCAGCCCCGCGATGCTCCCGCGCCGGGCCGCAGACGTTGCGCGATCTCATTGACGAGATGGTTGAGGCGCTCGGCCGCTTCCTCCCGCTCGCGCTGGTGCCGCTCGTTCTCGGCGCGCGCCTCCCCGACCGCCTGGCGGAGCTGCTCGGCCTGGCGCTCGGAGGTCTCGAGCCGATTTCGCAGCTGCTCGTTCTCGTAGGTCACCCCGCGCAGGCGCTCGTTCTCGCGCTCGGAGGCATCCACACGCTCGCGCAGGCGGTCGTGCTCGTGCAGCAGTTCCAGCAGCGAGGGCAGCTGGGTTTGCCCGGCCTCGAGCCAGCGCCGGACTTCGTCCCCATCACGCACCTGCTTGGACTCGACACTCATCATTCGACCTTCTCCTTTCGTTCGATTGAGTGGAGTGTAATCCAGTCGGGCGAGCGATTCGCGGCGAATCACCACGGACGCGTCCCCACCCCGTCCGCGGCTCCCCCGCTGTCGCCGATCCGAGCGCCGGCGCTCGGGACGTCGGGCCGTGACCATGCACCGCCGGTCGCGTCGGCGCCGATCGAGCATCACCGCCACCTCGCCGGGCTCACCCGCGAACACCCGCCGCATCCGCTCGACCAGGGCTGGCCGGTCGGGCCGGACGATCACCAGCATCCGCGCGCCCGGGGACGGGCTGCTCCAGAGCCACACCGACACCCAGCGAAAGCGCCCGGCCATCAACACGGTCAGCGTTTCCCCGTTTCTCGCGTTGGATCGCTCTCCGTTCGCTTGGCGAGCAGGCGCAGCCGATGCGTCCAGCAGAGGCCATGCACTTCACGGTCGTCGCCCGGGATGTCGATCGTGACCAGGAGGCAGGGCTTGCCCTCCTGCTGACACCGCGGGCAAATGACTTTCAAGGCGCTCGATACGCGGCAAACTCGGTGCCACGCCTGCTGCGCGTCGGCACCCGTCCACACTTCGCCGGAGCGCCGGCCAGGCCTGATGGCACACCGTCCGTGCGATCGTGGTTAGACCATCTGTCCCGCGGAGTTAGCCCGGCACGTCGACGAGCGGGTCTCAGGCCACGCGGCGCGTGATCGAGCGGGCTACCCACTGCCGATGCGGAGAGCCGGCAGCAAGGATGGGAAGGTCAACACCGAGCTTGGGCGGTCGTGCTCCCTGACTAGGCAAGAGGCTTCCCACCGAGGCCGCGCAGCGACAGCTCGCTGACAGCCCGACCCGACGTCCGGCCTAGCGACTACGGTTAGGCGGATCCTCCGGGAGTGGGCGCGATTGCCCGGAATACGAGGCGCGAGGGCGCGTTGCGGAAGGGCCAGCCCGGTACGATCGCAGTGAACCGCCCGGCGGCGCCCCCCGCCACCAGCAGCTTGAGGTTGCCCGGCTCCTGGAACTTCGGCACCAGCGCCTCGCTGCGCGCTCCCTCCGGGAACGACGCGAGCGCCTCGTCGGACAGCCCCTCCCCGCCGTCGCGGCCGGCGATCAGCTCGCGCACCGGCTTCTGCAGCCGGTCCCATAGGTATTGACGCACGCGGCTCTTCGACCAGCCGTCCTCGGCCAGCGTCTTCACGTGCTCCGGTGAGAACACCAGCGCGGTCTCGCCGAGCCCGGTCGCCTTGTGATGCGCCACCACCTCGACGCTGCGGACGATCGTGGCGAGCAGGTCCGGCGCGCTACGGCTCCGCGTGTCCGCGACGATCTGCGGCGCCTCCGCCGCCATCACACCGACCGTGCTCTCGCCCGGATCGAAGCCGTGCTCGACGTGGAGCGGCTCCCACGGGCTGGCCTCCTCGTTCTCGCCGATACAGTAGCTGTAACGCGCCGGCCCGCCGAAGGTGGACATGCTGATGACCCCGGGTCGGGCGCCGCCGATGTTGACCCAGCAGAGCCGCACCGCGCGCCCGATGGTGGCGTTGGCGCGCCAGCCCGGACCGAAAACGCCGGCGCCCGAGTTGATGTCGAGGGTCTTCCGGACCGGCCCGTTCACGATCACCAGCAGCGCCACCGCGTCGGTCGTGCCGGAGACCCCGAGCAGGCAGAATCGCTCGTCACACATCGCCTCGACCGCGGCCAGCACCACCGGTAGGTACTCGGGCCGGCAACCCGCCATCACCGCGTTGATCGCGACCTTCTCGACGGTGGCCCGACCGAAGTGAGGGGGCACCGCCGCGATCAGATCATCGGGCGCACGTCCGGACGCGGCGACCGCAGCGGCGACGCGGACCGCGGTGGGCGGCACGACGGGCAGCCCGTCGGTCACCCCGCGGGCGAAGAGGACCTCGAAGGGATCCGACTCGGGGCTGCTCAGGCGCCTACCGGGGACGCGAGAACGGGGACCGGTACTCGAGCCGCTCGCGCACTTTGTTGAGCAGCCGGTCGACCGTGAAGGGCTTGGCGAGGAAAGCGTCGACTGGAATCAGCACCCCGGCGTCGCTGATCACCTCGGCGGCCCGGCCGGACATGAAGATGATCTTCATGTCGGGGTACGCTGCGCCCAACCGATCGGCGAGCTCTTTGCCGTTGATCCCGGGCATCATCACGTCGGTGACCAGGACGTGAACCGGTCCGGGGTGCTCTTCGACGACCCGGAGCGCCTGCTCGCCGTCTTCGGCCTCGAGCACCCGATAGCCGGCACCCAGCAGGATGTCGCGCGCGAGCGCCCGCACTTGGTTCTCGTCGTCGACCACCAGGATGGTCTCCATCAGCCGCTCTATCTTACCTCCCCGCGCCCCTCTGTAGTCAGCCGCACGTGAGCCTCAACGCCCGGGGCCCCGCCCCGGTTCCGTCATCCCTGTTTCCTTGACAGCCTCCCGCTCCGGTCCTAAAGTCGGTCCGACATGCGGAAATGGGTCGGGGCGCTCAGCCTGGTGTGGCTCCTCTGGAACGATCTCACCATCATCGGCAAGGACAATCTGCTCGACACGATCGTGCTGCGTTGGCTGGCCCGTGTCCCGCGCTTCGAGACCGACCACATCCTGGCCGGAAGCTACGGCTCGTCGGACGAGTGCAAGGCCGCGCTCGAGCGTCAGCTCGCCACCGTCCAGGCCATCAACGACAGCTGGTCGGGCGAGCCCTCCGAACGCGATGGTGACTCCGCCACGATCCACTACCCGCGGCGCATCGTCTACGCGCGGGCCGAGCTGAGCTGCTTGGAGCAGCCCTAACCGCCGCTCAGCGGGTCGTCGTCACACTCGCGGCCGGCGTCGGCGCTTCGGTTCTCGCCGGCGAGCGCGTCTCGCGCGAACCGCCGTCGAATACGTCCATCAGCCACGGCACAGTGATCACCACCACGATCGCGAGCACGATCAGCACCAGCGTGGCCCGGAACCAGCCCGTGGTGAAGATGCTCGGAGGTCCGTCGTAGGGCTCAGCCTCGCCGCGAAGTCCGGCCAGCTCGGCCCGCAGTTGCTCCTGCTCCTGCTCGAGGTGCTCGAGTCGCGAGCGGAGCTGCCGCACCGTCCCCGCCAGGTCCCGCGCTGACGCGCGCAGGGCCTTCCGCCCGGCCGCCGGCTCCGTGCTCTCGACCGTACCCGTCACCCGCCGCTGCCGGACCCGCTCCGCGGCCGGCGCACGGCCATCCCCGTCGCCGGCGAGCGCGAGCTGACCGCTGGGCCGGGAGGGCAGGGCCATCTCGGTTCCGGGCGTGGAGGGCCCATCACCCGGCTGGGCGGCCGCCCCGGCCGGCCGGCACAGGGCCTCCAGCTCCTCACGGGAGAGATTCTGCGCGCGAGCCAGCAGGCTCTTCACCGCTCGCTCGGAGACCTGGTCCGCGAGCACGAGACGCCCCGCCTCGCTACCGTTCTCGACGTAGGCGACCCAGTCCTTCCGGCTTCGCGTGCCGTGCCAGGCGACCGTGAGGCCGCTGACCTGCATGCGCTTTCGCCCTTCGATCTTCGCCAGCGGTTTGCGCGTCGCTTCCATCCCCTCGCTGCTCCGATCTCTTCTCCGGCTTCGGCGGCACGGCGTGGTGCCCAAGAGTACGCCGCGGGCCGGAGGCTGACAAGGCCCTTTAAGGCGCAGAATTTAGAGTAGTTTTTACCTGAGTGTCATGTAAAACCTACACGACGTGACACTCTCGTCCGTGCCCGCTGCAGCCACACCCCCGCCTATTGTGGAAGTGTGCCCTCCAGCAACCAGTTCGCACCCCTCGCCCTGCCCTACCTACTGGCACACCCGTTGCGTCCTTCCCCTGCCCCGAAAGGAGCGGGCATGGCCCTGAAATCGCTCTGGAGCTTCCTGGCCGACGACGTCGCGGTCGACCTCGGGACCGCGAACACCCTCGTCTACGTGAGAGGGCAGGGCATCGTCCTCAACGAGCCCTCGATCGTAGCCCTGAAGGACGGCCAGGTACTCGCCGCGGGGCACGAGGCCAAGGCCATGCTCGGCCGCGCGCCCGGCAGCATCTCGGTGGTACGCCCGC
>DATMMH010000196.1:0-8564 GCA_035569855.1 Candidatus Dormiibacterota bacterium | reverse complement strand
GCCAGGCGCGCTCCCAGGAATAGATGCGCCCTCGCGGGACCACCGTCACCCACTCCAGGTCGAACGCGAGGCAGCGGTGGCAGATCCACTCCGGCCCCCACTGGAACTCCCGGCATCGGCGGCAGCGCTGCACGCGCAGCTCCCCGGCCCGCGTCCCCTCCCAGTAAGGCGCGTCGAGCCGATCCGGCTCGGGCACCGGGCGCGGCATGCCCGCGGGCAGATGGGCGGGCGCGCTCACAGGGTGTCCGCGGTGCCGAGCAGCATGCTGGAGACCGGCGTGACCATCGGGCCCGAGATCACGAGGCCCACCCGCGCGCCGGGCACCTGGCTCGACGACGCGCCACGGAGCTGACGCACCGCCTCGATCTGCAGCTCGAGCCCGTGCATGTAGCACTCGGCGAGGTTGCCGCCGCTGGTGTTGAGCGGCAGGCGCCCGCCCGGGGCGATCAGATTCTCGACGGTGAGGAACTCGTTGGCCTCCTCCGGGGCGAAGAAGCCGTGCTCGACCAGGCTCATCAGCACGCCCCCGGTGAAGTTCTCGTAGCTCTGGACCACGTGCACGTCCTTGGGGCCGAGGCCGGCCATCTCCCAGAGGTGCGGGGCGACCGTGATGAAGCTCGAGGTCGCGTAGGTCGGCGCGTTGTGGCCGCGCGCCGCGTTGCGATGCTCGGAGCCCTGGGCCACGCCGAGCACGTAGGCGGGCGGCCGCCGCAGGTCGCGGGCGCGCTCGGCCGACACCAGCACCAGCGCCGCCGCGCCGTCGTTCTCCATGCAGCAGTCGAAGAGGCGGAAGGGCTCGACGATCCACCGCGAGGCGTCGTAGGCCTCCGGAGTGAGCGGCCGGCCGTGCATCACCGCTCTCGGGTTGGCCTGCGCGTGATGGTACGACGCGAGCGCGATGGCCCGCTGCGCCTCTTGCCGGACCCCGTGGTCGTGCATGAAGCGCATCACCCGCATCGCGAAGCGCTGGGCCGGCGAGATGAGGCCGTAGGGGAAGGTCAGCGCGGCCTCTCCGCTCACCGTGCCGCCGGGAGGCGCCGCGCCGAACCGCTGGAACTGGCCCTGGGCCAGCGCGCGGAATACCACCACGCAGTCCGCGAAGCCCGCCGCCACCGCGGCCGCCGCATTGCCCACCGCCGCCGACCCGCCCCCGCCGCCGCCGCCCCATTGCATGTTCGAAAAGCGCAGCTCGGGCAGGCCGAGCGCGGCGGCCAGCCGGGACGGATCGTTGCGGTCGTTGCTGTAGGAGGCGAACCCGTCGACCTCGCGCGGATCGATCCCGGCGTCCTCGCACGCGCGCAGGATGGCCTGCAGCGCCAACGCGAACTCCGCGTCGGGGGCCTGGCCGTGCTTGTAGTAGGTCGTCTCGCCGATGCCGACGATCGCGACCTGCCCCCGGAGAGTTCGAGCCCGGCTCATGGCCATATTCCCGAATGCCGTTCCGCATTCGGCACGCCGACGATAGTCTAAACCGCCCGGCTTGTCACGCGCGATTTCCGGGCACCGCCGATCAGTGGGGGGAGCCGGTCGAGACCGGACGAAACGGCTCGCGGGTGCGCGTCCAGGCCACGCCGAGGCGGGCCAGCAGCCGCTCGACCGGAGGCTCGTCCGGCACGAGCAGCCGGCCCGCGGTCACGGCCAGCGCGGCGTGAAGCTGGCCGATCTCGAGCGCGACGCGGATCCCTTCCCGGGGGGTGCGGGGCGTGATCGCGAACAGCGCCTCCGCCGCGGCTTCCACCGTCACGTAAAAGTCTGCTCCAACGTGGAGGAGCGCGCCGGGCGCCAGCACCTCGCCGGGCGGCAACAGGAGGGTGAACACGCGGCCCGCCCGGGTGACCACGCGGCGCCGGGCCCGTCGGCGCTCCTGCGCGGTCAGCTCGACCGTGTCCGCCTCGTAGCCGGCGAGCCGCGTGGGATCGGCCGGCCCGGGCAGGCCGGTGATCACCACGACGCCCTGGCGGTCGATCACGGCCCGCGCTCCGGCTCGAGGTGCTCGCGCCAGTAGTGATGGGTCTTCGCCATCACCGTGATCACGCTCTTGACCTGGTCTTCCAGGATGAAATCGGGACCGGCCGGCAGCAGGAGCCGACTCCCCTCGACGCGGGCGTCCACGTTCTCGACGATGATGGCGGCGCAGAGCCACGCCGCCATGCGCGGGCTCTCGCACGCGACGACGAGCCAGCCGTGCTCGCCCGTCTCGACCTCGAGGCCGGTCGTCTCGCGGATACCCCGCTGGAGCTCGGCGAGGATGTCGGGCGAGGCCAGGCGACCCGTCCCCTCCGGCCCGCGCAGCGCCCGATCGGCACCGCGATGGGGTGGACCACCGTAGAGGGCCAGGTCACAGAACGCGGTCCACATCGCGCCCCAGTCCGGCCGGCCATCGGGCCGCCAGATGAACGGCGCCGAACCCATCGATCCGGACGCGGCCGGCTCGGGTGGGGTGTGCTCCCGGAGCTGACCAGGAGCGCGCCGGATCAGCGGCTGGACCGCGTCCACCGTCTCGATCGGCACCGCGGCCAGCGTCACCGGCATCCCGGTGCGCCGGGCGAGCACGGCGGCGGCCTCGTCGCAGGCCTCGCGCGCCGCCGGAAGCAGGCTCGCGTCGATCAGGAGCACGATGCGTCCTGCAACGTCGTCGGGTTGATCGAGAGGAGACGCGCCGGAGCCGGCCATGCGATGCGCTCCGGATCATATCATCGGCGAGCGGGCCCGGCGGCCGCCGCGACCTCGCGGTCCACGGCGGCCGCCACTGCCGTCGCGCTCAGGCGTGGCTCTCGCGCTGCCGCTAAGCCCGATCATCTCATCGTCGCTCACCTCGCTTCGGGCAGCCCGACCGCCCGGCGGATCTGGGCGAGCTGGTCGGCGTGCGCGTTCCAGTGCCGCTCGAGCATGGCGCCGACGAAGATGGGTAGCGTGATCTCGTCGGTGCCGATCAGCGGCTTGAAGATCGGGATCCGGGCCCTCCGCTCGAGCTCGTCCTCGTCGAGCGTCTCGAGGTACGCGAGCACCGCCCGTCGCTGCGCGTCGAGCGCCGCGGTCAACTCGGGCAGGGTCATGCGCTGGCGCTCGGGCGTCACCGTCGCCACCCCGGGCGTGATTTCGACCACGGGCAGCTCGACGGCGGCGAAGGACTCGAGCAGCGGCACCGGGTCGAAGCCGGGCTCGAAGAGCAGATGGCAGAGGAGCTGCCGCGCCGTCCACTCTCCCGGCGCGGGCGTCCGCTCCAGATGCGCCTCCATGCCTTCCAGCTGCCGGCCCAGGTTCTCCCACGCCGCCTCGCTCTTCTTCCGGAGCTCCGTGACAGTTGCATTGGCCATGATGTGGTCTCCTTTCGCGCTCCATCCTCGACGGCCGCGGTGATGGCGGCAATTACGCGCGAGGTAATCGGGTAGGCTGGGTCGGTGCTGGCCCTGCGCCGCCGCTTCGACTTCGAGCGGGACGCGTTCGCCTTCCCCAACGAGCTGCTCCACGAGTACCGATTCGACCCGGCCACCGGGGACACCCGCCTCGCTCGCCGGACGCCCCGGCCGCACTACGTGCTCCGCTGCTTCCTGCTGGCCAAGGCGGCGCGGCAGTTCCTCTACCACGCGCGCTTCGACCTACGACGGGGATACGCGGAGCTTCGCGCTGCCCGCCAACCACTACTGGCGCGGGGGCACGCTCAACGTCATCGAGATCGTGCGGCGCTGGTATCTCTAGGCCGATCCAGGCGGGCGCCCGGCCGCGTCTGACCTCCTGACGGACCGCGGCAGTCGCGCAACGGCTGGGCGACGCAACTGTGCGGGCGACCAAGCCCGGTCCGGCTGGCATCGCCCTTGCCTCCTGTAGGCGCCGGGAATACCGGACCATGACCGCCTTTCTCATCCGCTGCGCGACCTGGGCCCTCCTGGGCTGGCTGGCGACCATGCACCCGGCCGTCCCGCTCCACGTCCGACACGCCACCGACGAGTGGCGCGCCGCCTGGAAGGTCGAATCCCCGGCCTGCGGCCCTCGCGCCTACGGCCTCCTCTTCCGCTCCGCCGACTGCGACTCCGAAGGACAGTAGCGCCCCGCGGTAGCGCGCAGCCGTAGTACTGTGTGGCTCGCATCGGGATGAGTGCGACCTCCCCGTCCGGCGCGATCGATCCCGCTCACGACGACGCGCTCCCCATCGGCGCGTTCCGGGGAAGCCCCGACGCCATCGAGCGGCAATGGTTCGAGCAGGTCTATCGCGGCCGCGGCGACCGTATGCTCCAGCTGACCTGGCGCGCGATCCTGATGGGCTCGCTCCTGGGCGGACTCCTCTCGATCACCAATCTCTACATCGGGCTCAAGACCGGCTGGGGCTTCGGGGTCGCGATCACCGCGTGCATCCTCTCCTACGCCATCTGGACCACCCTCTACCGGGTCACGCTCGTGCGGACGCCGATGACCATCCTCGAGAACAACTGCATGCAATCGACCGCGAGCTCGGCGGGCTACTCCACCGGGGGCACCCTGATCTCGGCCTTCGCGGCCTTCATGCTGATCACCAATCGCACGATGCCGGTGCTCGACCTGCTCGCCTGGACCTTCTTCCTGGCCGTGCTCGGCGTCACGATGGCGATCCCGATGAAGCGCCAGATGATCAACATCGAGCAGCTCCGCTTCCCGAGCGGCATCGCGGCGGCCGAGACCTTGCGCGCGCTGCACGCCGCCGGGGATCGCGGGATGCGGTCGGCCCGGGCCCTCGGCTGGGCCGGGCTCCTCGCGGTGGTCGGGAAGTTCTGGGCGGAGGGTCTCGGCCTGCTGAGCGCCAAGCTCGCCCCGTTCATGATCAACACGTGGATCGCCGGCCTGAACCAGCGGGTCTTCGGCCCGACCTGGATGGGGCGCACCGTGCTCATCTCCTGGGAGCCCATGTTCATCGCCGCGGGCGCCATCACCGGCTTCCGCGTGTGCTGGAGCATGCTGCTCGGGAGCGTCACCGCCTGGATGATCTTCACGCCGATCCTCCAGCACCGCGGCGTGATCGAGGGCTCGGGCTACGCCACGATCGTGCAGTGGACGCTCTGGGGCGGCGTGGCGTGCATGGTCACCTCGAGCCTGCTCTCCTTCGCGCTCCAGTGGCGGACCGCCCTGCGGGCCTTCTCCGATCTCGGGCGGATGTGGAGCGGCGGCGGGCGGCCCGCCGACGATCCGATGGCCGCGATCGAGACGCCGGCCTCCTGGTTCGTCGGCGGCCAGCTGGTGGGCTTCGTGGGGCTGGCCTGGCTCGGCCACACCACGCTCGGCATGCCGTACTGGCAGACCGCGCTCGCGGTGCTCCTGTCATTCGCGCTCGCGCTGGTCGCCTGCCGAGTGACCGGCGAGACCGACACCACCCCGGTGGGCGCGATGGGCAAGATCACCCAGCTCACCTTCGGGGCGATCAGCCCGGGCAACATGCACGTGAACCTGATGAGCGCGGCGGTGACCGCCGCCGCGGCCGGGAGCAGCGCGGACCTGCTCACCGATCTCAAGAGCGGCTATCTCCTCGGCGCGCACCCGCGACGGCAGTTCATCGCCCAGTTCGCCGGCATCTTCGTGGGAACGCTCGTGAGCGTGCTCGCGTTTCGCCTGCTGGTGCCCGACGCGAGCGTGCTCGGCTCGGACCAGTTCCCCGCCCCCGCGGCGCAGACCTGGCGCGCGGTGGCCCTCGCGCTCTCCGGCGGGATCGGCGCCCTCGGGCCGGTGAAGACGTGGAGCATCGTGATCGGCGGCCTCGTCGGCGTCGTGCTCACCCTGCTCGCCCGCCTCCTCCCCGCCCACGAGCACCTGATCCCTTCGCCCGCCGGCGTGGGTCTGGCCTGGACCTTTCACTGGCACTACGGCCTGCTCTTCTTCGTCGGCGGCGCGCTCGCCCGCTGGGCGGAGAAGCGTCACCCGCGCTGGTCGGAGGAGTTCACCTTCCCGGTGGCCTCGGGCTGGATCGCGGGCGAGAGCCTGATGGGCGTGGTGCTCGTGATCTGGGAGACCGGGCCCGAGCTGCTGCGCACGCTCCTCGGCCGCTGACCCGATACGGCGGGCTCGACCAGGCCGGCCCGGCGCCGTATCATGCGCCCCATGCCGACTCCCCGTCCCATGATCCCGCATGACCTGACCCGCATCCGCTTCGTCAGCGACCCGCAGATCTCCCCGGATGGCCGGACGGTCGCCTTCGTGGTCACCACGCTCTCGGATGAGTCCGACGAGTACCTATCGAACATCTGGCTGGTGGATACCGCCGGGAGCGGGCCGCGACGGTTCACCACCGGGCCGCGCCGCGACACGGCCCCGCGCTGGTCGCCCGACGGCACGCGGCTGGCCTTCGTCTCCGAGCGTGAGCCCGGGAAGAAGGGCCAGCTCTACGTCATGCCCGCCCAGGGCGGCGAGCCCACCCGCTTGACCGATCTCCGGCACGGGGTGGGCGCGCCCGAGTGGTCGCCCGACGGGACGCGGCTGGCCTTCGCGGCGCGCGTGGGCGGCGCGCCGGAGCCCGAGACCGAGGAGGAGAAGCGCAAGTCGCGCCCGCCGCGCATCATCACCACGCTCAAGTACAAGTACAACGGCGAGGGCTTCACCTACGATCGCCGGCCGCAGATCTTCACGGTGTCGGTGGACGACGGCGAGCCGCGACAGCTCACCGAAGGCGACTACGACCACGCCGATCCGGTCTTCTCCCCGGACGGGCGCTGGATCGCCTTCGCCTCGGCCCGGCACGACGATCGCGATCACGATGACGCGGGCGACATCTGGCTGGTGCCGGCCGCCGGGGGCGCGCCCCGGCGCCTGACCCAGACCGCCGGGCCGGCCGCCCATCCCTCCTTCTCTCCCGCGGGCGACACCGTGGCCTACCTGGGACGGGCGACGATCAACAACTTCGGCGGCAACGTGCGGCTCTTCACGGTGCCGGTGGCCGCCGTCGAGTCCACCCAGAAGATCGCGCCCACCTCGCTCACCGAGGATTTCGACCGGTCGTGCTCACCGCTCGGCGTTTCGCCCCTGTGGAGTCGCGATGGCGACACGCTCATCATCTCGGCGGAGGACCGGGGGACCATCGGCATCCATGCCGCGCGGCGAGACGGCGGGCCGCCGCGGCGGCTCGTGTCGGGCCACCGGGTCGTCACCGGCTACTCGGCCGCGCGCGACGGATCGATCGCGTTCACCGCGAGCGACCCGACGTCGCCCGCCGAGCTGTTCGTGTACGCGGCCGGCGACCACGGGGAGCGCCAGCTCACCGATCTCAACCGGGAATGGAAGCGGGAGGTCACGTTGAGCGCCGCGGAGCGCTTCCACTTCGAGCGGGCCGGCTTCACGGTGGAGGGCTGGGTGATGAAGCCCGCCGGCTTCGAGGCCGGGCACCGCTATCCGGCCCTCCTGAACATCCACGGCGGGCCGCACGCCCACTACGGCTACCCGTTCTTCGACGAGTTCCAGGTCCAGGCGGGCGCCGGGTACGCGGTGATCTACACCAACCCGCGCGGCAGCCAGGGTTACGGCGAGGCCTTCACCCGCGCGGTGGTGGGCGACTGGGGCGGCGGCGACGTGGCCGACGTGATGGCCGGCCTCGACGAGGCGCTCCGCCGGTTCGACTGGATCGATCCGGAGCGCCTGGGCGTCCTCGGGGGCAGCTACGGCGGCTTCATGACGAGCTGGATCGTCGGGCACTCCAAGCGGTTCCGGGTGGCGTGCTCGGAGCGGGCGGTGAACTGCCAGCCGAGCATGTTCGGCACCAGCGACATCGGCTTCCTCTTCAACCAGGTGGAGCTGGGCGGCATCCGCCCCTGGGACGACATGGCCAAGTACCTCGAGCGCTCGCCGCTCTCCTACGCCCGCGACATCACCACGCCGCTGCTGATCGTGCATTCCGAGGACGACCTGCGCTGCCCGATGGAGCAGGCCGAGCAGCTCTTCGTGGCGCTCAAGACCCTCCGCCGCGAAACGATGTTCGTGCGCTTCCCGGACGAGAACCACGAGCTGACCCGCTCGGGCAAGCCTCGCCACCGGCTCGAGCGCTTCCGCATCCTCCTGGAGTGGTTCGCCACGTACCTCCCGCCCGCGCCGAGCCCGGCCGCCCGGGCGGTCCGCTAGGCCGGTGGAGAGGGGGCGGCTCGTGCTATCTTGGGCGCCGCCATGTCGACCCCGGCGCGGACCGGTGACCAAGGCCTCAGCCGGCGTGAGTTCCTGCGCGCCAGTGGCTTCGTCGCGGCGGGGATGACGATGGGCCCGCTCCTCGGAGGCTGCGCCTCCAGCGGAGGGCCCGGCCCCGCCTTCAGCGTGGAAGAGACGACGATCGCGGAGCTGCAGGCCGCGATGCAGGCCGGACGGATCAGCGCGGTCTCGCTCGCCGAGCTCTATCTCGCGCGGATCCAGGCGCTCGACCGCACCGGCCCGACGCTCCGGGCCGTGCAGGAGATCAACCCCGACGCCCTCGCCATCGCGGCCGCGCTCGATCAGGAGCGGAAGGCCGGGCGCGTCAGGGGTCCGCTCCACGGCATCCCGCTCCTCGTCAAGGACAACATCGCCACCGCGGACAGGATGGAGACGACCGCGGGCGCGCTCGCCCTGGTCGGCGCGAAGCCGCG
>DATMMH010000195.1:0-8643 GCA_035569855.1 Candidatus Dormiibacterota bacterium | reverse complement strand
GCTTCCTCCCGTTCCACTGGGGGCGGCGGCTCGGCTTCTACAAGGCGGCAAACAACCTGACCCTCGGCGCGCGCGATCCCCTCTCGCACCAGCCCGAGCTCAAGGCCTGCGCGGTGCGCGTCCGGTCGCTGGGCAAGCCGTTGTGAACAAGATCGAGGCGCTCAAGGCCGAGAAGGACGGGCTCGACGTCACCGAGGATTTGATCCGCTTCGCCCGCGAGGGCTGGAGGACCATCGCGGACGACGACAAGGAGCGGCTCAAGTGGGTGGGCGTCTTCCAGCGGCGGCCGACGCCCGGCCACTTCATGATGCGCATCCGGATGCCCAACGGCATCGTGACCGCGGCCCAGTGCCGGCTGCTCGGCGAGATCACCAGGCAGTCGGGACGGAACGTCGCCGACGTCACCACCCGCCAGCAGGTGCAGCTCCGGTGGGTCACCATCGAGGGCGTGCCGGAGATCATGGCCCGCCTCGATGCGGCCGGACTCACCAGCCTGCAGACCGGCATGGACAACATCCGCGGGATCATCGGCTGCCCGGCCACCGGCCTCACCCCGAACGAGCTGTTCGACACCGCGCCGATCGCCCGCGAGTTCCAGCAGATCTTCGTGGGCAACAAGGCGTTCACCAACCTGCCGCGGAAGTTCAACGTGACGATCACCGGCTGCCCGGAGCACTGCACCGGCGGGGAGACCCAGGACATCTCGATGACGCCCGCGCTCGGCCTCGTCGAGGACCGCGAGGTCGCCGGCCTCAACGTCGCGGTGGGGGGCAAGCAGGGCTCGGGCGGGCCGGTGTTCGCGTGGCCTCTCGACGCCTTCGTCACGCCAGAGGAGGCCGCGCCGGTCTGCGCGGAGATTGCGCTGCTCTTCCGCGATCACGGCCCTCGGGAGTCCCGCTCCAAGTCCCGCCTGGCTTTCCTGCTCGCGGAGTGGGGAGCGGCGCGCTTCCGCAAAGAGCTGGAGGGCCGGCTCGGCCGCCCCCTGCGGCCCGCCGGACGGGACGCGCGCGGGCGCCGCGTGAACGATCACGTCGGCATCTTCCGCCAGAAGGAGCCCGGCATGAACTACGTCGGGCTCAAGACGCCGGTGGGACGCGTCACCGGCGATCAGCTGCTGGAGCTGGCGCGGCTGTCCGAGCGATACGGTCGCGCGGAGATGCGGTTCACCCCGACCCAGAACGTGCTGATCCCCCACGTGGCGGACGGCTCGCTGCGGCGGCTGCTCGACGAGCCGGTGCTCCGGGAGCTGCCCTACAACCCCTCGGAGGTCCAGCGCGGGCTCGTCTCGTGCACCGGCACCGACTTCTGCAATCTCGCCCTGATCGACACCAAGACCCGCGCGCTCGCGATCGCCCGGGAGTTCGAGAGCCGGCTCGAGCGGGTGCGGCCGGTGACCATCCGCTGGTCGGGCTGTCCGGCCTCCTGCGGCAACCACCACACCGCGGATATCGGGCTGCAGGGCTGCAAGGTCAAGGTGGACGGCAAGATCGTGGACGGTGTACACGTCTTCGTGGGCGGGCGCGGCGGGGCCGAGGCGAACGCCGCCGCGAAGATCCTGGAGGACGTGCCGTGCGACGAGCTCCCCGCCGTGCTCGAGCGCCTCGTGCGCTTCTTCCCGCGCGCCGACCGCTCCGAGCCGTCACCGGAGGCCCCGGCCCCGTGAGCGCATTCCTCTATCCGGTCATGCTGGACCTGGAAGGCCGTTCCTGTCTGGTGGTGGGCGGCGGCGGGGTGGCCGGACGCAAGATCGCGGGCCTGCTCGAGGCGGGCGCCCGGCTCACCGTGCTGAGCCCGGCCCTGGCTCCGGCCGTGCTCGACATCGCCCGCGAGGGCCGGTTCCGGTGGTGGCCGCGCGAGTACGCCTCCGGCGACGTGGCGGGCTTCGCCCTCGTCATGGTCGCCACCGACGACGTGACGGTGAACGCGCGGGTCGCCGCGGAGGCGCGCGAGCGGGGTGTCTGGGTCAACTGCGCGGACGACCCGGAGCGCTGCAGCTTCATCCTCCCCTCGGTGCTGCGCCGAGGCCCGCTCACGGTGGCGGTGTCCACCGGCGGCACGAGTCCCACGATGGCGCGCATGGTGCGCGATGAGCTGGAGGGGCTGCTGCCCGCCGACTACGGGACGCTGACCGAGCTGGTCGGCGAGATGCGCCGCGCGCTTCACGAGCGCGGCATCGCGCTCGGCGCGCAGCGATGGCGCGAGGCGCTCGACGGCGAGCTCAAGCGGCTGGTGGCCGCCGGCCGGGGGGCGGAAGCGCGTGAGCGGCTGCGGGAGCGGCTCGGTGTCTAGCGGCCGCGTGGTGCTGGTCGGCGCCGGTCCGGGCGATCCCGACCTGATCACGGTCCGGGGCCTTCGGTGGCTCGCCCGCGCGGAGGTCGTGGTCCACGATCGGCTGGTCGCGCCCGCCCTGCTCGACGAGGCGCCCGCCGGGGCGCTGCGCATCTTCGCGGGCAAGGCCGCGGGCCGGCACTGCATGCCGCAGTCGGCGATCACTGCGCTCCTCGTCCACCACGCCCGGGCCGGGCGCCTCGTGGTGCGTCTCAAGGGCGGTGACCCGCTCGTGTTCGGGCGCGGCGCGGAGGAGGTGCTGGCCTGCCGCCGCGCCGGCATCGCGGTCGAGGTGGTGCCGGGCATCTCCTCGGCCGTCGCGGTGCCCGGGGCCGCCGGCATCCCGGTGACGCATCGCGGGCTGTCTTCCTCGTTCGCGGTCGTCACCGGTCACGAGGATCCCTCGAAGCCCGGTCGGGACGTGGACTGGGAAGGTCTCGCGGCCAGCGTGGAGACGCTGGTCGTGCTCATGGGCACGGCCGCGCTGCCCTCGATCGCGCGGCGGCTCGTCGCCGCCGGCCGTCCGGCCGCCACGCCGGTGGCCGTGATCAGCCGGGGCACGACGGCCGCGCAGCAGGTCGTCGCCGGCACCCTGGCCGACATCGCTGTCCGGGCCGCGCACCTGCCGCCACCGGCCACCATCGTGATCGGCGAGGTGGTCCGGCTCTCAGTAGAGGTGGCAGGAGACCAGCCGGCCGTTGACCTCGCGGAGGACCGGAGTGTGGATCGCGCAGGTGGGCATCGCGTGGGGGCAGCGGGGATGGAAGCGGCAGGCGACGGGTGGATTGAGCGGGCTCGGCACCTCGCCGGTCAGCACGAGCTCCTCGCGCTGCTCCGAGGGATGTGAGGGCAGCGCCGCCGCGAACAGCGCCTGGGTGTAGGGGTGCTTCGGCCGGCTCGCGATGGTCGCGGCGTCGCCCATCTCCACGATCTGCCCGAGGTACATCACCGCGATGGTGTGGCTCATGTGCGCCACCGCGGCCAGGTCGTGGGTGATGAAGAGGTAGGAGAGCCCGAGCTGGGCCTGCAGATCGCGCAGCAGGTTCAGGATCTGGGCCCGGATCGACACGTCGAGCGCGGAGACCGGCTCGTCCAGCACCACCAGGCGGGGTGAGAGCGACAGCGCGCGCGCGATCGCGATCCGCTGGCGTTGGCCCCCCGAGAACTCGTGGGGAAAGAGCTTGGCCGCGCGCTCGGGCAGGCCGACCAGATCGATCAGGCGGGCCACCCGGCGCGCGACCTCGTCACGGTCGAGGCGCTCGTGGGTGGTGAGGGGCTCGGCGATGATCGCGTCGATCCGCATGCGCGGGTTGAGCGAAGCGAAGGGATCCTGGAAGACCGCCTGGACCGACCGCCGGTACTTCGCGACGCCGCCGTTGTCGAGGCTGGCCAGGTCGCGGCCGTCGAAGCGGAGGGACCCGCCGGTCGGCTCTTCCAGCCGCAGCACCAGCTTGGCGGTGGTGGTCTTGCCGCAGCCCGACTCGCCCACGAGCCCGAGCGTCCTGCCCTGACCGATCGAGAAGGTGACGCCGTCCACCGCGCGCACCAGGCCCAGGGTTCGAGCCAGCAGACCCCGCCGCACCGGGAAGTGCTTGGTGAGGTCGCGCGCCTCCAGCAGCGGCGAGTCGGTGCTCATCCGACCGGGGCCGGCCCGGGGAGCCAGCAGCGCACGGTGTGGCGCGGGCCGAGCGAGGTCTCGGGCGGCGCCTGCTCGCGGCACTGGGCGATGGCCTTCGGACAGCGCGGGTGGAAGGCGCACCCGGGCGGCGGCGCGGCCAGGTCCGGCGGCTGGCCCTCGATGGCGGTCAGCCGCGCCCGGCCGTCGCCCATGCGCGGGATCGACTCGAGCAGCGCGCGCGTGTAGGGATGGGCGGGCGCGTCGAAGATGCGGGTCACGGGGCCCCACTCGACCAGCCGTCCCGCGTACATCACCGCGACCTGATCGCACATCTTGGCCACGATGCCCAGGTTGTGGGTGATGAAGATCAGGGCGAGCTGATGCTGCCGCTGCAGCTCCTTCAGCAGGTTGAGGTACTGGGCCTGGATGGTGAGGTCGAGGCTCGTGGTGGGCTCGTCGGCGATCAGCAGCCGCGGCGCGCAGGAGATGGCGATGGCCCCCACGATGCGCTGGCGCATGCCGCCCGACATCTGATGGGGGTACTCCCCCACCCGCGTCTCCGGCGCCGGGATGCGCACCGCCTTCATCAGGTCGCCGGCCCGGCTCCACGCGCGGCGCCGGCCGACGCCCTCGTGCACCCGCAGCGGCTCCGACACCTGGTCGCCGATGGTGAAGAGCGGGTTCAGCGACGCCATCGGGTCCTGCAGGATCATCGCGATGCGCTTGCCCCGGATGCGACGCATCTCGCCGTCCGACTTCGTGAGCAGGTCCTCGCCCTCGAAGCGGATCTCGCCGCCGGTGATCTTGGCCGCGGGGGGCAGGAGCCGGAGGATGGTGAGCGCGAGCGTGCTCTTGCCGGAACCCGACTCGCCCACGATGCCGAGCGTGCTGCCCGCCGCGAGCGACAGCGACACGTCGTCCACCGCGCGCACCACCCGGGTGCCCCGCGCGCTCACGTAGTGGGTCGAAAGCCCCCGCAGCTCGAGGAGGGGCGCGTCGCTCACAGCTGCCGGAGTTGGGGGTCGAGCTTCACGCGGAGCCAGTCACCGAGCAGGTTGGCCGAGAGCACCATCAGCATGATGCAGCAACCGGGCAGGACGGTGAGCCACCAGTAGCCGGCCATCAGCCCCTTCTTGCCGTCGGCGAGCATGAGGCCCCACGCCGGCTTGGGCGGGGGCACGCCCACCCCGAGGAAGGACAGAGCGGCCTCGGTCACCACCACCACGCCGAGCATGAGGGTGCCGAGCACGATCGCCGAGTTCAGCACGTTGGGCAGGATGTGCCGCTTCATGATCGTCCACTTGGAGCAGCCGGCCACGATGGCGAGCCGAACGAAGTCGCGCTCCTTGAGCGAGAGGACCTCGCCCCGGATCACCCGCGCGTAGCGGGTCCAGTAGACCACGACCAGGATGATCACGATGTTCATCTCGCTCGGACCCACCACCGCGGCCAGGAAGATCGCGAAGGTGAGCGCGGGCAGCGCGAGCCACGTGTCGGTGAAGCGCATGATGACCTGGTCCACCCAGCCGCCCAGATAACCCGAGAGGATGCCGAGGGCGGTGCCGATGATGCCGGCCACGATCACCGCGGTGAAGCCGACCACGATGGAGACGCGCGCGCCGAAGAGGAGGCGCGAGAGCACGTCGCGGCCCAGGTGGTCGGTCCCGAGCAGGTAGGTCTCGCTGCCGCCCTGCTGCCAGAACGGTGGGTGGAACCGCTCGCCCAGGCGGCCCACCTCGGGGTCGTGGGGCGCCAGCACATTGGCGAACACCGCCACGAAGAGCAGGAGGCCGAGGATCGCGAGCGGGATCGTCGGGAAGCCCTCGCTGCGGAAGGTCGCGAGGCGCCAGGCGACGGTGAGGGTGGCGGAGCGGCTGCCGTTCATCGGTCGAGCCGGATGCGCGGGTCGATCAGCGCGTAGAGGATGTCCACCAGTAGGTTCACGATCACGATCATGGCCCCTCCCAGGATGACGGTGGCCTGCACGACCGGAAAGTCTCGGAACGCGATGCCCTCGTAGAGTAGGCGGCCGACCCCGGGCCACGCGAAGACGGTCTCCACCACTACCGCCACGTTGACCATGATGACCAGATTGATGCCGGCCAGGGTCAGCACCGGGATCAGCGCGTTCTTGAAGGCGTGCTTGCCGATCACCAGCGCTTCGGGCAGCCCCTTGAGCCGCGCCAGCTTCACGTACTCCGAGCCCAGCACGTCGAGCATGGACGAGCGGGTGAGCCGCATGTGGGCGGCCGCGAAGTACCAGCCCAGCGCGAAGGCGGGCATGACCAGGTGTGCCGCGGTGCCGGAGCCGGAAGAGGGGAGCCAGCCCAGGTACACCGAGAAGAAGAGGATGAGGAGCAGGCCGACCCAGAACGACGGCAGCGACAGCCCGAGGAGCGCGAAGATCTTGCCCGCGCTGTCCCACCAGCGGTTGACCCGGACCGCCGCGATGATGCCGGTGGGAATGCCGATCACCAGCGAGAAGGTCATCGCGGCGGTGGCGAGCAGGAGGGAGCTGGGCAGGCGCGAGAGGTACAGCTCGAGCACCGGCGTGCGGTAGTAGAACGAGTGTCCGAGGTCGCCGCGGAGCAGGCTGCTCGCGAAGCGGCCGTACTGCACCCAGAGCGGGCGATCGAGCCCGAACTGCTGGTGGATCGCGTCGAGATCGGCCTGGCTGGCGCCGGGCTCGACGAGGAGCACCGCGGGATCGCCGGTCAGCCGCACGAACAGGAAGATCGTGATGGAGAGCAGCACCAGCGAGACGAGCGCGTAGCCGACCCGCTTGAGGATGTAGCGCTTCACGGCCGCCTGAGCCTCAGGTCCTCGTAGGGCGCCGAGTAGGCGTGGTTGGCGATGAGCCCGAGCCCGTGGACCGCGAGTCGCGACCCCACCCCGTTGAGCAGCGCCGGCTCGATCACCGGGGCGAACATCGCCTTGTCGTGGATGAGCTGCTGCATCTTGTGGAGGATCTGCTCGCGCGCGCGCGGGTTCATCTCGCTCGCCTGCTCGGTGTAGAGACCATCCACGTCTGGGTAGGCGCCGTAGGTGTACCGTCCCCCGCTGACCGCGTACTGCTCGAGCCGCGTGGGCGCGTTCCCCGGGGCGCCGCTACCGCTGAAGATCACGCCGCGGAGCTTCTTCTCGCCGTACTCCTTGAAGAAGGCGGCGCGCTCCATCGGGCGCAGGTGCAGGCGGATGCCGATCTGCTGGAGATAGTTCACGACCGGCTCGCCGATGGCCACGCCGTAGATCGTATCCCCGGACAGGTCGCCGCCGTCGAAGCCGTTCGGGTAGCCCGCCTCGGCCAGGAGCTGCTTGGCGTGGCGCGGATCGAAGGGGTAGGGCGGGGGCGTCCAGAAGAACTCCATGCCCTGGGGAATGAAGGAGTACGAGAGCCTGGAGAGGCCCAGATAGACCGCATGGTTGATGCCCGGCCGGTCGATCGCGAGGTTGGCGGCCAGGCGCACCCGCCGGTCGTGCCAGGGCGACTTGGCGTCCCACTGGTCGGGGAAGACCAGCCAGGTGGTGAACATGAAGTGGGTCGGCACCAGGGCGAGGCCCGGCGTGCGCCGAAGCTCCTCGGCGAGGGGGCCGGTGATCGAGTAGGCCACGTCCACCTCGCCGCGCTTGAGCGCGGCCAGCCGGGTCGACTCGTCCGGGATCACCCGAAGCACCAGCGTCTTCACGCTCGGGGGCTTGCGCCAGTACTGCTCGTGGGCCTCGAGGGTCAGCTCGACGCCCGGCCTGAACGAGACGAACTTGTAGGGACCCGCGCCGATCGGGGCCTTCTTGAAGCCCTCGTCGCCCACCTGCTCGACGTACTTCTTGGGCACGACCCAGGCGGCGCCGGTGGCCGGCGTGGCGTAGAAGGCGAGGAAGTCGGGCCACGCCTGCTTCAGCGTGAAGCGGATCCGGGCCGGGTCGAGTACGTCCACCGCGGCGACCTTGGACTTGAGCAGGGTGGCGCTCGCCCCGCGGTAGCGCTCGAAGGAGAACTTCACGTCTTCGGCGGTCATCACCTCGCCGTTGTGAAACCTGACGTTTCTGCGCAGCGCGAACTCGTAGACGAGCCCGTCGCGGGAGACGGTCCACGACTCGGCCAGGCTCGGGGTCATCGGGCGGCCGGGCATGGGCTTCACGAGGGCGTCGTGCATCGCGTACAGCACCATGAACGGCGTGAGGATGCCGGGGGTCTCCGCAGGGTCGAACCACGTGGGGGCGAGGGTGATGTGCACCGCCCACGTCGCCTGACCCTCGGTGGCCGCCGCGGTGGGGATAGGAGCGGCCGCGGGCGTGGCGATGAGCAGGACGGCCAGGGAGGCCGCCGCGAGGGCCGTCAGGCGAATCCGTCGAGGTCCGATCATCGCCGTCGTCTCCTCCATGAGACGAGGGTCGGAGCGATTGGGTAGTGTGCGACTGTGCCTGATTCGGGTCTGCGGGTGCCGTGATTATCGACGAATCCACCCGAGAGTCAAGTCCGCAGGCATTCGACTCGACTGTCGGGTCCGCGGTTGCCCGGGTAGCGGCCGGTTGCGCCGCCGCAGAGCAGGGGGACATTCCGGCTCGGCAGGGTCGAATCGAGGGACAAAGTCGCCCGCGGCAAGCTTCTAGAAATGGAGCGAGCGGGGATCAACGACTACTTCCGGGACAAGTTGGCATAGGCCCGAGCGGTCCGGGCTCGAAGTTGGTTCGCGCTC
>DATMMH010000194.1:0-3143 GCA_035569855.1 Candidatus Dormiibacterota bacterium | reverse complement strand
CGGGAAGGCGCTCACCACGTCCTGCAGGAGGAGATCGAAGGTCGCCCCCACCTGGTCCGCCGATGCCGCCGCTGCCGGCCCGATCATTGCCAGCGACAGCACGAGCGGCAGGGCCAGGGCCGGCAAGGCGATCAGCCGTCTCCAGCTCATCGCTCGGTCCTCCTAGAAGACCACCGACGGCTGGTGGACGCCGAACACCCGCCGCAGCGTGTCGCAGATCTCGCCGAGCGTCACCTGGGCCCGCACCGCGGTCAGGATGTGGGGCAGCAGGTTGTCCCGCCCCCGCGCGGCCCGGTCCACCGCGTCCAGCGCCCGGGCAACCGCGTCGGCATCGCGGGTGCGCCGCAGCGCGGCCAGCCGCTGGAGCAGCGCCTCGCCCACCTTCGGGTCCACCTGGAAGAGGTTCGCGGGGGGCGGCTCGTCCATCACGAACTCGTTGACGCCCACCACCACGCGCTGCCGGCCCTCCACCTCCTGCTGGTAGCGGTAGGCCGCCTCCTGGATCTCGCGCTGCATGAACGGGATCGCGTGCACCGCGCCGCCCAGGCCGTCGATCTTGGCGATGTAGGTCAGGGCCTCTTCCTCGAGATGCCGCGTGGTCCGCTCGATCGTGTAGGAGCCACCGAGCGGGTCCACGATGTCGGCGACCCCGGACTCGTGGGCCAGCACCTGCTGGGTGCGGAGGGCGATCCGCACCGACTGCTCGGTCGGCAGGGAGAGGGCCTCGTCCATCGAGTTGGTGTGCAGCGACTGGCAGCCCCCGAGCACCGCGGCCAGCGCCTGCACGGCCACCCGCACGATGTTGTTCTCGGGCTGCTGCGCGGTGAGCATGCTTCCGGCGGTCTGGGCGTGGAAGCGCAGCATCAGGGAGCGCGGATCGCGGGCCTCGAAGCGCTCGCGCATGATGCGGGCCCACAGGCGGCGCGCGGCCCGGAACTTCGCCACCTCCTCGAGGAGGTTGTTGTGCGCGTTGAAGAAGAACGAGAGCTGGGGCGCGAACTCGTCCACCTTGAGCCCGGCCTCCTGGGCCGCGGTCACGTAGGCGATCCCGTTGGCCAGGGTGAAGGCGATCTCCTGGGCCGCGGTCGAACCCGCCTCGCGCAGGTGATACCCGGAGATCGAGATCGTGTTCCAGCGCGGCACCCGCTCGCGGCAGAACGCGAAGGTGTCGGTGATGAGCCGCATCGAGGGGATCGGAGGGAACACGTAGGTCCCGCGCGCGATGTACTCCTTGAGGATGTCGTTCTGGATCGTGCCGGAGAGCTTGTCCGACGCGACCCCCTGCCGCTCGCCCACCGCCATGTAGAGGCAGAGCAGGATGGACGCGGTGGCGTTGATGGTCATGGAGGTGGAGACCCGGTCGAGCGGGATGGCCTCGAACAGGTCGGCCATGTCCTCCACGCTCGAGATCGCGACGCCGACCTTGCCGATCTCGCTGCGGGCCACCTCGTGGTCGCCGTCGTAGCCCATCTGGGTCGGCAGGTCGAAGGCCACGCTGAGCCCGCTCTGCCCCTGCTCGAGCAGGTAGCGGAAGCGCCGGTTGGTCTCGCTCGCCGAGCCGAAGCCGGCGTACTGCCGCATCGTCCACAGTCGGCCGCGGTACATGGTGGGCTGCACGCCCCGCGTGAACGGGAACTCCCCCGGGAAGCCCAGGTCGCGCGTGTACTCCAGGTCCGCGGTGTCGGCCGGCGTGTCCAGGCGCGGCACCGGCGAGCCGCTCGAATCCGTGAAGACGCCCGGGCGATCCCCCGACCGGGCCAGCGCGGGCTTGAGGGTCTGCTCCTCCCACCGGCGGCGCGCCTCCGCGAAGCGGGCCAGCTCTTCGGGGGTCATCACGGCCGGCTCACAGCGGGATGTTCCCGTGCTTCTTGGGCGGGTTGCTGTCGCGCTTGGTGTGCAGCACGTCGAGCGCCTGGATGAGCCGGCGGCGAGTGTCGCGCGGCTCGATCACCTCGTCGATGTAGCCGCGCTCGGCCGCCGCGTAGGGATTGGCGAACTTGTCGCGATACTCGCGGACCTTCTCGTCCTTGAGCGCGGCCGGATCCGGGGCGGCGTCCATCTCCCGGCGGTAGAGGATGTTCACCGCTCCGTCGGGGCCCATCACCGCGATCTCGGCGGTCGGAAACGCGAAGTTGGCGTCGCCGCGGATGTGCTTGGAGGACATCACGCAGTAGGCGCCGCCGTAGGCTTTGCGGGTGATCACGGTGAGCTTGGGCACCGTGGCCTCGCAGAAGGCGAAGAGCAGCTTGGCGCCGTGCTTGATGATGCCCCCGAACTCCTGGGCGGTGCCGGGCAGGAAGCCGGGCACGTCCTCGAAGGTCACGATCGGGACGTTGAAGCAGTCGCAGAAGCGCACGAAGCGCGCGCCCTTCACCGAGGCGTTGATGTCGAGGCAGCCGGCCAGGTGCGCGGGCTGGTTGGCCACGATCCCCACCGGCCGGCCGCCGAGCCGTCCGAAGCCGATGACGAGGTTCGGCGCGTAGTCGGCCTGGACCTCGAAGAAGTACCGGTCGTCGAGCACCGGCCGCACGATGTCCTTGATGTCGTACGGGCGGTTCGGCTGCTCCGGCACCACCGTCTGCAGCTCCTCGTCCACGCGATCGACCGGGTCGAGGCTCGCCCGGACGGGCGGGTCTTCCGAATTGTTCTGCGGCAGGAAGGTCAGCAGCTCGCGGATGAGCGCGACACACTCCTCCTCGTTCTCGGCCGCGAAGTGGGCGACGCCGGAGGTGCCCCCGTGGGTGGAGGCGCCCCCCAGCTCCTCGAACGAGACCTCCTCGTGGGTGACCGCCTTGATGACGTCGGGGCCGGTCACGAACATGTACGACGTGTTCTTGACCATGAACACGAAGTCGGTGATGGCGGGCGAGTAGACCGCGCCGCCCGCGCACGGCCCCATGATCGCCGAGATCTGGGGCACCACCCCGGAGGCGAGCGTGTTGCGCAAGAAGATGTCGGCGTAGCCGGCCAGCGAGACCACGCCTTCCTGGATGCGGGCGCCACCCGAGTCGTTGAGCCCGATGATCGGCGTCCCCGTCTTCATGGCCAGGTCCATGATCTTGCAGATCTTCCGCGCGTAGGCCTCGGACAGCGAGCCGCCGAACACCGTGAAGTCCTGGGCGAAGACGAAGACCGGCCGGCCG
>DATMMH010000193.1:0-5483 GCA_035569855.1 Candidatus Dormiibacterota bacterium | reverse complement strand
GTGGCCGAGCTTCGCCCTCTACCGCGACGAGGCGGCCCCGGTGATCGCCTCGTATCTCGCGCTGCGCTTCGGCGCCGCGCGCCGTCGCGGAGGCCGCCGATGAGCGGGCCGCGCGAGGTGGGTCCCCGCTCGCGCGAGATCGTCGCGCGCGAGCAGCGCCACATCGCGCCGGGCTACCAGTCCTTCGCGCTCTACTCGGGCCTGGCCATGGCGCGCGGGCAGGGCACGTCCCTCTTCGACGAGGACGGCAACGAGTACATCGACTTCATCGCGGGGATCGCGGTGGGCAGCGTGGGCCATTGCCATCCCCACTACGTGGAGGCGCTGAAGCGGCAGGCCGAGCGGCTCACCTTCGGGAGCTTCACCACCGAGACGCGCGCGCGCTTTCTCGAGCTGATGGCGACGGTCACTCCGGAGGGGCTCACCCGCATCCAGCTCTTCTCGGGCGGCGCCGAGGCGGTGGAGGCGGGGCTGCGCCTGGCGAAGTCGGCCACCGGCCGGCACGAGGTCATCAGCTTCTGGGGCGGCTTCCACGGCAAGACCGGCGGCGTGCTCGGTCTGCTCGGCAGCGAGTTCAAGCATCACCTGGGGCCGTTCGTGCCCGGCCAGCACTCGACCCCGTACGCCGACTGCTATCGCTGCCCGCTCAAGCTCCGGTATCCGGAGTGCGGCATCGCGTGCGCCGAGTACGTGCGCGACGTCATCCGCTACCAGACCGCGGGCGAGATCGCGGCGATCATCGTGGAGCCGATCCAGGGCACCGCGGGCAACGTGGTGCCCCCCGACGGCTTCCTGCGCGCGATCCAGTCGGTGGCCCACGATCACGGCGCGCTGCTCTTCTGCGACGAGATGATCACCGGGTTCGGGCGCACCGGCTCGATGTGGGGCTCCGATCACGACGGGGTGATTCCCGACGTCATGACGGTGGGCAAGGGCGTGGGCGGCGGCTTCCCGCTGGCCGGCGTGGTCTCCACCGAGGCGCTCACCAGCTCCAAGCCCTGGGCGAACCCGAGCTTCAGCTCGTCGAGCTACGGGGGCAACCCGCTGGCCTCCGCCGCCGGCCTCGCCGCCCTGGAGATCATCTTGAAGGAGGACCTGGTCAAGAACGCGGATCGGGTGGGGGCGATCATGCTGGGCGAGCTGATGCGCCTCAAGGAGAAATATCGCACCGTCGGCGAGGTGCGCGGCCGAGGCCTGCTCCTCGGGATCGAGCTGGTCGAGGATCGCCAGACCCGCAGGCCGCTCGACCGGGAGATCACCAAGGCGCTCTACCAGGAGTGTCTGCGGCGCGGCCTCGTGGCCATGACCTATTCGCCCACCATCCGGATCAATCCGTCGCTCGTCATCACCGAGGACACCGCGCGAGCCGGCCTGGCCATCCTCGACGAAGCGCTCGGGGCCGTCCTGCGTCGCCATGGACGCGACTAGGAGGCTGCGCGGGGCGGTCATCGGGCTGGGCAACGTGGCGGTGAAGGGCCACCTCCCCGGCTGGCGCGCCCGCCGGGACGCGGTACTGGTGGCCGCGACCGACACGAGTCCGGCGCGGCAGGCGGAATGCCGGACCGAGCTTCTCGGGGCGCAGTGGCACGACTCGGTCGAGTCGCTCCTGGCCCGCGACGACCTCGACTTCGTGGACATCTGCACGCCGCCGTCGAGCCACGCCGCGCTCATCGCCGCCGCGCTCCACCGCTCGCTGCACGTGCTCTGCGAGAAGCCGCTGGTGGGCTCGCTCGCCGAGCTCGAGGCGCTCTCCGGGCTCGCCGAGGCCGCGCGGCGGGTGTTTCACACCGTGCACAACTGGCATCACGCCCCGATCGTGGCCGCCACCGACGCGCTCGTGCGTGAAGGCCGCATCGGCCGGGTGCGCGAGGTGGCGTGGCGGACCCGGCGCACCCAGCCCGCCGCCGCGGCCGGGGGCGACGGCTGGCGGGTGGATCCGGCGACCGCGGGAGGCGGCGTGCTGACCGACCACGGCTGGCACGTCTCCTACGTGATCCCGCGCTGGGTGGGCGCGCGGCCGACCGCGGTCAGCGCGCGGCTCGAGACGCGACGCCACCACCGGTTTGCGGTGGAGGACAGCGCGTCGGTGCGCCTGCACTTCCCGGACGCGGTGGCCGACGTTGAGCTGACCTGGGCCGCGGACACGCGCGAGAACCACGCGCGGGTGCGCGGCACCACCGGGGAGATCGAGCTCCAGGACGGTACGCTCGTGATCACCGCGAACGGGCGCGAGGAGCGGCGGCCCTGTCCGCCCCCGCTGTCGGCCGGCTCGCAGCACCCGGACTGGTTCACCCCGGTCGTCGACGGATTCGTCGCCGCGATGCAGGCCGCCGACCATGGCCCGTGGCGACGCGGCAATCTCGACGAGGCCGCGCTCTGTATCGCGGTCGAGTGCGGCGCCCGCGAGTCGAGCCGACGCGGCGGCGAGACCCTCCCGCTGCCCGCTCCCGCCGGCGCGCGCTCAGGCCGCGCCGGGTCGATCGGGTGACGACGCTCCCCGCTACCGCGGTCTCCGGGCCGAGCCTGCTCGTGATCGTCCCGGCCTCGCCCGGGGCGGCTGCGCCCTCTCCGGCGCTCGTGATCGCGGGCCTTCCGTTGCTCCGGCGCCTGGCCCTCACCGCCACCCGGGCCGGCTTCGACCGGGTGCTGGTACACCCCCGCGTCTGTCCGGACCGTCGGCTGCTCGAGGGCACCGGCGCGGTGGTGCTGAGCGCGGAGACGCCGGCGCCTCCGACCGCGCGGCTCGTGCTGCTGCCCGCGAACGTACTGCCCCAGGCGCGCTGGCTGCGAGTGCTGCGCGACATGCCGCTCGATCCGGAGACCCTCGCGGTCGACGGCTCGCTCGCGGCGGCGGTGGAGAGCGTGGCCGTGCACGACCTGCTGCGCTCGGCGGGGGAGACCGAGGGAGCGGAGGATCTGATCGCCGCGCTCTCGCGGCGGCTCACGCGCGTCGCGGAGGCGCACGATCCCACCGGCCGCTTCCCGCTCGTGAGGGCCGCCGACGCCGGCGCGGCGGAGGCGTGGCTGCTGCGGAGCCTGATCAAGGACAGCGAGGGCTTCATGTCCCGGCACGTGGAGCGCCGCGTGTCGCTCGCCATCACCCGGCGGCTGGTGACGACCCGGATCACCCCGAACGTCATGACCCTGGTGAGCCTCGCGGTCGGGCTGCTCGGCGCCACGTTCTTTCTCTCGACCGGGCGCGTCTTCCAGGTGATCGGCAGCCTGCTCTTCCTGGCCCACTCCGTCCTCGACGGCTGCGACGGCGAGCTCGCGCGGCTCAAGTTCCTCGAGTCGCGGACCGGAGCCCGCCTCGATTTCTGGGGCGACAACCTGGTCCACGTGACGGTCTGGGTCTGCATGGCCATCGGGTGGAGCCTCGCCGAGCACGCGGCCTGGCCCCTGCTCGTGGGCGCGCTCGCGGTGGCGGGCAACGCCGCCTCGGCCTGGCTCGTGGCGCGCCAGGGTGGCAACGGGCTGGCGGAGCCGATCGCCAACCGCGACTTCATCTACCTGGTGGTCCTGCTGGCCTGCTTCGGCCGCGCCCACTGGTTCCTCGTCCTGGTGGCGATCGGGACGCCGATGTTCATGCTGCTGGTCCGCTGGGGGGCGGGCCGGTCCCGGACGGCCTGACGTGGCGGGCTTCCTCGACGTCGTCCTGCGCGGTCTGATCCTCTGCGGCCAGGCGGTGGCCGTCGGGGGCGTGTGCTTCCTCCTCTTCGTGCTGCGCGCCGGGCCGACGAGCCCGGGGCTCGACCCGCCGGTGGTGCCCCGCTCGCTGCGCCTGATGGCGCTGGCCGGGGCCACGGTGGCGATCGGTCAGGCGGTGGCGGTCGGCGTCGATCTGTTCGTCTTCCTGCACGACGCGGTCTGGCCGATCCGGGCGGCGCTGGAGACGCTCTACGTGCAGGTGAGCCTGGTGCGCATCGTGGCCGCGGCCGGTCTCGCGCTCTGCGCGTTCCGCCTTCGCCGCCGCGGGGGAAGCGTGCCCCGGGTGGGGTTGTCGCTGCTCGCGGTGGCGCTGGCCGTGGTCGCCCCGTGGACCAGCCACGCGGCCGCGCGGCTCGAGTCGCGCCCGATCCTGCTCTTCCTCGACGGCGTTCATCAGCTCGCCGCGGCGGTCTGGATCGGCGGGCTGGTGCACCTGATCACCGCGGCCTTCCGTCGCGGCGACCGCCCATGGGCGGTGGCGGTGCTCCGGCGGTTCTCCAACGTGGCCCTGGGCTCGGTCGGCGCGCTGGTGGCGGCGGGCGTCGGGCTCACCTGGTACTACGCGGGCGAGCCGACCGCGCTCGTCGGCACCTCCTACGGGGTCATGGTGCTGACCAAAGCGGCGATCCTGGGCGGGCTCGTCGCGCTGGGCGCGTTGAACTCGCGCGCGATCCGCCGGCTCGACGGCGGTCCTCACGCCGATCAGGCCACGATGCGGCGGTTCGTCGAGGTGGAGGTCGGCCTCGGCCTGACCGTGCTCTTCGCGGCCGCCTCGCTCACCTCGTTGCCGCCGGCGGTGGATCTGGTGCAGGACCGCGCCACCGTGGCGGAGGTGGCCAGGCGCTTCACGCCCCGGCTGCCCACGCTGCGCTCGCCCTCGATCACCGAGATGCCGGTGGACGATCCGGATGCGCCCCGCAACGACGCCGATCGGGCGTGGTCCGAGTTCAACCATCACGTCGCCGGCATCCTCGTGCTGACGATGGGGTTGCTGGCGATCCTCCACGCCTCGGGCCGGGCGCGCTGGGCGCGACACTGGCCGCTCGTCTTCCTGGGGCTGGCCGCGTTCATGGCGGTGCGCAACGATCCCGGCTCGTGGCCGCTCGGTCCCGAGGGGTTCTGGCAAGGGTGGCTGGTGGCGACCGTGCTCCAGCACCGGCTCTTCGTGCTGATGGTGGTGGCCTTCGGTGTGTTCGAGTGGATGGTTCGCGCCGGGCGCCTGCGCTCGCGACGCTCGGCGCTGATCTTCCCGCTCCTCTGTGCGGTGGGCGGTGCCCTGCTCCTCACCCATTCCCACGCCTCGCTGAACCTGAAGGACGAGTTCCTGCTCGAGATCAGCCACGTGCCCCTCGCCCTGCTCGCCCTGGTCATCGGCTGGGCGCGCTGGCTCGAGCTCCGCCTCCCTGAAGGCAGCAACCGCCGCGTGCCCGGCTCAGTTTGGGCCGTCGGCCTCGCGCTGATCGGCGTCCTCTTGATTTTCTACCGCGAGAGCTAGAAGCCTGCGGGGAAGCGGCGGGGCAGAGGCCGGGCGGGGGGCGGGGGCCCGCGTCGGACCCGTGTCTTCTGCGGGTAGCCGAAGTCGCCGTGATCCCATCTCGTGGCTCGCCGATGCCGTCGCACGCGCCCGCAACTCAGCGTGGTCCGGCGTGGGCCCCCGCCCCCCGCCCGGCCTTTGCCCCGCCGGCTCCCCGCGCTACGGGACCTGGAGGAGGAGACCGGTCAGGTAGCGGCTCTCGGGGATGGTCAGAACAACTGGATGGTCGCGGCTCTGGGTG
>DATMMH010000192.1:0-6258 GCA_035569855.1 Candidatus Dormiibacterota bacterium | reverse complement strand
ACCTTTGCCTCCTTGAGGACGCTTCGACCGGCCAGTACCGCACGAGCCGTAATCATACGGAGGCGTCAGTGGGTCGTCAACTTTCATTGTTGCGACCGGGTAGGCGCTCAGGCATGCTCCCACCAGGAGGGAGCGCCGCCGATGAGCGAGTTCCTGACGCTCCACGAAGAGCCGGAAAGTCTGCGCCGGCCCATCATCATCATGGCGTTCTCGGGCTGGAACGACGCGGCCGAGTCCGCCACCACGGCGGCCCGCTACCTGAGCCAGGTCTGGACGTCCCGGCCCCTCGCGACCATCGACCCGGAGGACTTTTACCACTTCGGGCTCTCGCGGCCCTACGTGCGCTTCAAGCCTGGCTCGCGCCACGATCGCGAGATCGTCTGGCCGGCCACCGAGTTCACGGTCTCCCAGCCCACCAACCTGGAGCGCGACCTGGTGGTGGGCGTCGCGATCGAGCCCCATCTGAAGTGGCGGAGCTACTGCATGACCGTGCTCGAGCTGGCCCGGCGGAGCCGGGCCTCGCTGGTGCTGACCCTGGGCGCCCTGCTCGCGGAGGTGGCGCACACCAGGCCGATTCGCCTGGTGGGTAGCTCCTACGACCCCGAGCTGTCCGCGCGCCTGGGTCTGCGCCCGACGCGGTACGAGGGCCCCACCGGCATCGTGGGGGTGCTCAACATACTCTGCCGTGAGGCCGGCGTGCCCACCGCGAGCCTCTGGGCGAACGTGCCCCACTACGTCTCCGGGATCGAGAACCCGCGCGCGGCGCTGGCTCTGGTCGCGCGGGTGCTGAGCCTGCTCGACACCGAGGCGGATCTCTCCGATCTGCGCGAGGCGGCCGAGCAGTTCGATCAGAACCTGAGCTCGATCGTGTCGCAGAACGCCAAGATCGCGGAGTACGTGCGCAAGCTGGAGCGCAAGGTTCCCGACGAGGACGACGCGCCGGCTCCGGCCGAGGCGGTCGAGGAAGAGGACGCTCCGGCCAAGGACGAGTTACCGCCGTCCGCGGATCTGGTCGCCGAGATCGAGCAGTTCCTCCGCCAGCAGCGTCCCGAGAACTCCTGAGCCATCCCCGCCTGGCCCCGCTGCTGCTGGCCGCCGCGCTCGTCGCCTTCCCCGCCGTCCATTCCGCCGCCGCGCTGGAGGTGCGCGTCGTGCCGCCGGCGCCGCGCCAGGGCGACGTGGTGGTGCTGTTCGTGGGTGGCACTCACGGAGCGCGAGAGGTGGAGGGGAGCATCGGCACCGGTCACCTCGCGTTCTTTCCCTATGGCGCCGAGTACGCCGCGCTCGCCGGGGTCGACGTCGAGACCAAGCCCGGCAAGCTCGCCTGGCACATCGGCCTGGTAGACGGCGGCGGCACGCCCCGCAAGGCCGCGGGCACCGTCACCGTGAAGGCGGGCCGCTTCGCGGTGCAGCGGCTCACGCTACCGAAGAGCATGGTGGACCTCGACCCGGAGACGGAGCGGCGCGCCGCGAACGAGGCGGTGCGGCTGCGCGCGCTCTTCGACAGCGCCACGCCCGAGCGTCTATGGCGCGGATCTTTCACCCGACCGGTGGCTGGCCCGAAGCCGGGCGAGGGATTCGGCTCTCGGCGCATCATCAATGGGCAGCCGCGTATGCCCCATACCGGGGTGGATTTTGCCGCCGACCGCGGCACGCCCATCGTGGCCTCGAACCGGGGGAAGGTCGCGCTCCTCGGGGACTTCTTCTTCGCCGGACGCCTCGTGGTCCTCGACCACGGCCTGGGTCTCTACACGCTCTACTTCCACCTGGACGGGCTCACGGTCACGGAGGGGCAGATCGTCGAGCGTGGCCAGACACTGGGAACGGTGGGAACGACCGGCCGCTCCACCGGCCCCCATCTGCACTTCGGGGCCCAGCTCGGCCGGGCGCGCATCAACCCGCCCGACCTCTTCGCGCTCCCGATCCGGGACTGAACAGCCGGCCGGCGCTGCCCACCACCCGTCGCCGGGCTCGGCCGGGGGCCCGGGTCAGGGGCCGGGCCTGAGGCTCGCGCTGAGCACGGTCACCGCGCGTCCGCCGACGCGAGCGCGGGAAGCGCGCCCATCCGCGACGGTCACCTCCACCCGCAGCCGCCCGGGTCGGCCGAGCCCGTCGCCCTGCTCGGCGGTGAAGGCGACCCGGTCACCGGTCACCTCCAGCGCGCCGGCCTCGAGGAGCCAGACGCCCAGGGCAGTGTGGACGGACCCGGTCGCGATGTCCTCGGGCAGGCCGTAGTGCGGGGCGAAGAAGCGGCTGTGGGTGCGCGAGCCCGGCTCCACCGTCTCGCGCGAGACCACGCACACTCCGCGGGCGTGCTGCGCGGTGCGCAGCGTGCCGAGGCGGCGCATGTCGGGCTCGAGCCCGCGCAGGGTCGCGAGATCACGCACGGGTAACAGCAGATCGGCGTCGGGCGTCACCGCCGGCCGCGCCCAGCCCGCGAGGCCGGCCCGGGGAAGCCCGAGCGCATCGAGGATCTCGACCGCGCCGCCGTCGAGCGGCGTGCACGCGGGCAGTGGCGGCTCGAGCCACATCAATGCGCCGCCGCCACTGCGCTCCACCTCCACGCGCAGGAGCCCCGCAGGCGTGTCGAACGTCACGTGCGGGCCCGGCAGCCGGCCGGCCTCGATCAGCGCGTGCGTCCCGCAGAGGGCGGTATGGCCGGAATAGTCGACCTCGCGCTTTGGCGTGAACATGCGGAGGCGCCAGTCGGCGTCGGGCCGCTTCGAGGCGGACACGAACGCGGTCCCCGGCACCAGCATCTCGCCTGCGATGCGCTGCATGATGGCCGCGTCGAGGCCGTCGGCGTCCAGCACCGCGGCGGCGGGGTTCCCCGCGAAGGGCCGGTCGGTGAAGACGTCGGCCTGGATGAGCGGGATCGGCGTGGTCACCGGCGGATGCGCGCGCGCATCCGGCGCGCCTGGCGGCCGAGGGCGCGGGTGGACCAGACGGTGCCGAGGGAGTGAGCCATCAGCCCGTAGACGCCCACGCGGGGGACCTTGAGGGTGACCGCCGGCTCGAGCCAGTTTGGCGCCGCGGCCAGGAGTTCGAGCGTCCGGAGTCCGATCAGCAGCGGCCACGCGCAGGCCAGCCGCATGCGCGCCTCGCGCCGGGGGATCGCGAAGACGTACTGCCAGCCGGCCTCGTAGTGATCGAGCGCGGTGTCGAGCCACGCCAACAAGATCGGGCGCACCGCGGGCGCGCGGGACGGATCGAGCAGATCGCGCGGCTCCAGGCCGAGCCGTGCGAGGTCCTGCCGGGGCATGTAGCAGCGGCCCTGGCGGAGATCCCGCGGCAGGTCGCGGAGCACGTTGGTGAGCTGGAGGCCCTTGCCGAGGCGAACCCCGAGCGCGCGCATGCGCGGCAGGTCCCAGTGGTGCAGGCGCGGACGGTGCGCCACGTGGACCTCGGTCCAGAACTCGCCGACGCAGCCGGCCACCAGATAGGTGTAGCGGTCCAGGTCCTCACGGGTCTCCAACGCGGCCAGCTTGCCCTCGTCCTCGCCGGGGAACACCCGCAGGTCCTGGATCTGCCCCTCGATGATCGTGGAGAGCACCGCGCGCACGCGCACGCGATCGGGGGAGGGCAGCGCGCGGAAGGCGGCCAGGCACTCGGGAAGCCGCTCGAGCAACGCGCGCTCGGCCGGCAGCGCCTGCGAGCCGGCGGTGGCGCCCACCACCGCGGCAACGGCGTCGCCCGCGCCGTCCTGGAGCGCGCCGCGCACGGCTTCCAGGTGGGCGATCCGGGAGGCACGGTCGATCAGGCGCGTGTCGGCGATCGTGTCGGAGGCGCGGGCGAACAGGTAGGCCAGCCCGATGGTGGGGCGCACCGCGCGCGGCAGCACCGCGAGCGAGAGGTAGAAGGATCGACTGACCCGCCTGAGGAGCGCGGTGGTGAGATCCCCTGCGGCCACGGCCCCTAGTCGAGGTCCAGCGGATTGAGGGGGCGGCCGGGCATGTCCTTGGCCTTCTTCACGCCCTCCTGGAACATCTTGTCCAGGATCTGCGGCTTCTTCTCCTGCGCCTTCAGCTCGTCCTTGAAGCGCTCCGCGCGGCGTGCCGCGGCGCCCTTCAGCGAGTTGAGCGCGTCGTCGAGCCCGATCCCGGACTTGGGCCGGGGCGCCGCCTCGTGAGCGATGACCGCCTCGAGCGCCGGATCGATGGTGAGCCGTCCGTCGCAGCAGGGGCAGGTGACCTTGAAGGTGGCCATGGCTCCGAGACTACCAGAAAACCCTTCGGTCAGCGCCTCGGTCAGCCTCGCGGTCGCAGCCCGGCCTCGAAGCCCGGGAGGATGGCCTTGAAGAAGGCGTTCTGCACGAGGCCGACGATCACGTCGATGAGGCTGACGTCGGGGTTGTCGAGGCGGCCCGAGACGTCCACGCGGGTGGCGACCTCGCTGCGCGGCCGGTTCTCGAGGAGCCTGGCCACCGCGTTGACGAGGCCCTCGTACATCTTCCGGAAGACGGTGCGGTGCCGATCCTTGGAGACGACGATCTCCTGGAACAGGGGCTTCACGTAGCCGCTGATCTGCCGGTTCCGGACCGCAGTCTCCGAGTAGAACGAGAAGCGCCCGTCCACCACGTCGAACTTGCCGTAGGCGCGCAGCAGGTCGTTCATGGTCGGCAGCGCGGTGTCGTCGATTCGCACCGCCAGGTCGAAGTCCGGGCCGGGCCGCTCGGGATGGAGCGTGAACTCGACTGCGGCGGGGCCGCTCCCCATGAACCGGCCGTGGAGGTGGGCCACCGCGGTCTCCTCGCTGCGGATGCTGCTGAGGTTGGTGACGGTGAGGGTCGTATCGGCCAGGAAGACCCGGTACTCGGTGGGGGCGGCGCGGTTGACGAAGCCGAACGTGCTGCGGACCACGTCGAGCCGGTCGATGCGGAGCATCATCCCCGAGTCGGTACTGGCGGTCTGCGCGGCACGCGCGGTCCGAACGGCCCGATCACGCTCGGCCGTCTTCGTCGTCGCGGTGTGCAGGTAGTCCACGTGCACCCCGTCCACGGTGGCCTGCCAGATCTTCGCGGTCTTGTACTGGGGCGCGATCTCGACCTGACCGGATCCGGAGAAGCTTCCCCGGTCCACGAGCAGATTGTAGCGATTCGTGATCGGCTTGAAGTAGTCGAGCTCCACCCTATCGAGGGCCAGATCGGCGGAGAAGGCCGCGTAGGGCTCCGCCAGGAAGTCGGCCCAGCCGGTGACCGCCACGGAGCCGCGCTCGAAGACGCGCGCCCGCAGGCTCATCCTCGAAGGATATGTCCCGCGCTCCGAATGCACGTTCCGGATGTTGGAGGCCTCGAACTCCAGATCGTGCAGGTGGAGCGGCTTGAACGGGCCCCGGTCCTGGTAGGTGACGTCGCCGCCGGTGACCCGGAGATGGTTGATCTGGAGGGGGTAGACGGCCTGGAGCGCATCCTGCCAGCCGCGGTCCGTCAGCGGGGTCGGGTCCGCGATCTCCCGGCGCGCCTGCTCCAGGTTCAACACGACGACCGGGCGGGCGACGTGAACGTCGCCCACGATCCGTCCCGCCAGGAGCGCGCCCCAGTGCACGCTGGCGTGCAGCCGCTCGATGTTCGCGACGGGCGGTTCCGGATGCTCGTTCTGGACGACGATGGCGTCCCGCAGGTCGAGCGAGAAGGCGATCGGGTTGAAATGCAGCCTGCCGATGGTGACGGTGTAGCCTTTGAGATGGGCGTTCATCCTCGCCTCGGTGTAGCGGCGCAGCGGCTCGTCGGCGAAGAACAGGCTCAGCGCCGAGGCCACGCCGACGAGCAGGACGACGACCCCCGCGATGAGGCCCAGGCGCCGGCCCAAGCGATGGCGCGAGCTGTGGACAACCTGTCTCATGCGTCACCCTTGAAGCAAGGCGTGTGCCCGCGCGGCCGCGACGCGATTCACGCGGTCACGCGAGCTCGGCTCGGGAAATCTTTCCGACGCTGACCCGGAAGTTCTGACCGGCGGGGGTGCGGATCGAGCCTGGTCGAGCGCGAATCGTGTCGCTCCGCGCCCGAGTGGTCCTGGCACAGGAGTTGAACCTCGAGCGGCCATGGTCACCCAGTCGAAGCCGGAGGAACCCGTTTTTCGCATCGGCATCTCGGGCTCGTACGGCGGCCTCAACCTCGGGGACGAAGCGATCCTCCAGTCCATCGTGACCCAGCTCCGTGCGTCGGCCCCGTGCGAGATCACGGTGTTCTCGCGCGACGCCAAGGACACCGCGGCGCGCCATCTGGTCGAGCGCACGGTGCCGGTGCGCGATCTCGCCCGC
>DATMMH010000191.1:0-2796 GCA_035569855.1 Candidatus Dormiibacterota bacterium | reverse complement strand
CCGAGAAGGACGGCGTGAAGCCCGGCCAGGAATTCTCGGTGTTCCGCAAGGGCGAGGTCTTCCACCATCCGATCAACGGCCGGCCGCTCGGCCGCTTCGAGGACATCCTGGGGTACGCCCAGATCGTCCGGCTGCACCCCCAGTACTCGGAGGCCCTGTTCGTGCCCGCGACCGACAAGGAGCCGCCGCAGCCCGAGGACGGCGTCCGCATCACCAAGGGGCGGATCCGGGTGGCGGTGGCGCCGGCGACCGATCTCACCAAGGCCACCTCGGACCTGCGCCGGGTGCCGTTCATGCTCGCGCACGCGCTCGAGCTGACCAAGCGCTTCCAGGTGGCGGATCCCTCGGCGGTCCAGGAGCTGCTGCTCAGCCAGAAGACCCGCAGCGAGGAGTTGCTGGTGAGCCCCGACAAGGCCAAGGCTTCCGGCAAGTCGCTGGAAGTCGCGGGCTGGCTGGTGCCGGTGCTGCTCGAGCGCCGCGGCATCACCTACCTCGACATCACCTGGGTCTCCGCGGTCACCGGTGCCGCTCTGTTCTCCCGGCGGGCCGCCCTGTCCAAGGCCGAGGGCACCGTGGAGCAGCGCTTCCCTTGGGAGCCGGTCCCGGTCGACTGATAGGCGGCTCCCGGGCGGTCCGCGGGCCCGCCCGAGGCAAGGCGGATATGAGCCCCCCTTCTGGTATGCTGTGGGACGCGATGAGGACCCCTCCCGGCGTGCGCTCCGTCCTGCTGGCCATCTCGGTCGCGGTCGTCGCCAGCGGCTGCGGCGGCAACTCGTGGAGCCTGCGCGAGTTCTTCGGGCTGCCGCGCGTGAACGACCCCACGGTCAGCCTGCGCGCGACCGAGACGAAGTGGCTCCTGATCAGGAACCCGCGCTACGGCGACGTTCCCAGCGAGCCGGAATACGTCTGGGTCGAGGAGGACAAGGTCCCCACGACCATGAAGTCGTTGGTGTTCGGCAAGTCCACCCTGCTCGCCCCGCCCGACGTCGTGGCCAAGTACGGGGCGCCGCCGGGTGGCGGGCGCATCAGCACGCGTCAGGGCGGGGCCTACAAGGTGGAGAACACGCTGCCGACGGTTCCCACCAACTCGAGGGGCCCGGTGGCCTCCGTGCCGGGCACGACGCGAACGGACGCAGCGGCCGGGGTCGGGGCCCAGTCGTCGACCCGAGGGTACGTGGTGTTCGTGGACACCTCGCGGGTGGTGATCGATCTGGCCGCGTCGGACGGCGTCAAGATCGGCACCAACGTGAGCGTGCGGCGCGACAAGATCGCGATCGTCCATCCGATCACCGGCGAGCTGCTCGGCGAGCTGGACGAAGAAGTGGCGACCGGCCGCGTGGTCGAGGTCCGCGACAGGTTCTCGGTGGTCGAGGTCCAGAAGGCCGCCGCCGGGGCGCAGGTCCAGGTCAAGGACCGGGTGGTGCTCCGGTAGCCCCGGCCGCTCCTGCCCCTTGGTGAAAGCGCCCACTCCGCTCGAAGCCCTCCTGAAGGACCGCGTCGCGCTCGCCGTGGGCGCCGAGCTCGACGCCATCGAGGCGGCCATCGGGCGCGAGATCGCCTCTCCGGTGCCGCTCATCCACGAGATGGGGGAGTTCATCGCGGGGGCGGGGGGCAAGCGCCTGCGCCCGATCCTCCTGTTGATAGCGGCCCGCCTCGCCGGCTACCAGGGCCCGCGCGCGGTCCAGATGGGCTGCGTGGTCGAGCTGCTCCACACCGCGACGCTCATCCACGACGACGTGGTGGACCAGGCCCCGCTGCGCCGCGGCCGTCCGTCCGCCAACGCCCGCTGGGGAGACGACGCCTCGATCCTGGTCGGAGACCACCTCTACTCCAAGTCCTTCGCCCTCATGGTGCAGGACGGCGACCCCCGGGTGCTCGAGACCCTCGCGCGCGCGACCGTCTCCATGACCGAGGCGGAGGTCTTCCAGCTCGAGCGCAAGCGCAGCGGCACCACCAGCGAGTCGGACTACCTCCGCATCATCACCCAGAAGACCGCGTCGTTCATGTCCGCCTGCTGCCGCATCGGGGCCCTGCTGGGACGGGCCAATCCCGAGCAGGTGGAGGGGCTGACCCGGTACGGGCTCGATATCGGCATCGCGTTCCAGATCAGCGACGATTCGCTCGACTTCGTGGCCGACCAGGCGCGGCTGGGCAAGGCGGTGGGCGCCGACCTCAAGGAAGGCAAGCGCACGCTCCCGCTCATCGCCACGCTGGATCGGGCCGGCCCGGTCGACCGCGACCGCATCCAGACCCTGCTCAGGCGGGCCCTGCTGGAGCCCGACGAGATCGAGGAGATCCGGCGGCTGGTGGTCAAGCACGCCGGGGTGGAGTATGCGCTCGAGCGGGCCCACCAGTACGCGCAGAGCGCCAAGGACGCGCTCCGATCCTTCCCCGATTCGGAGGACAGGGACACCCTCGTAGTCGTCGCGGACTTCGTCGTCGACCGCGACCGGTAACACCCGACGGCACCTCTCATCACGCTGACCACGGACTTCGGTCTGCGCGATCCCTTCGTCGGGATCATGAAGGGCGTGATCCTGTCCATCTGCCCGTCGGCCCGCCTGGTGGACCTGACTCACGAGCTGGCGCCCCAGGACGTGCTCGCCGGCTCGCTGGCGCTGGCCGCGGCCGTGCCCTTCTTCCCGGAGGGGACCGTACATCTCGCCGTCGTGGACCCGGGCGTCGGGAGCGCGCGGCGCCCCGTCGCCCTGCGGGTCGGGGGCCACTACCTCGTCGGCCCGGACAACGGCCTCTTCACGTTCGCGCTCGATTCCGGGCGCGCGCGATCGAGGCCGG
>DATMMH010000190.1:0-3705 GCA_035569855.1 Candidatus Dormiibacterota bacterium | reverse complement strand
ACCAGCTCGAACATCGCCTCCGGGGTCGGACGGTGCGGAAAGAGCACCCCCTGCCCGCCCACGTGCAACGGGAAATACATGTTGTTGCCCATCCCGTAGGCGAAGAAGAGCTTGGCCGCCGAGACGGTCCGATCGCTCTCGGTCATGTCGAGGACCTGCTTCGCGTAGGTTTCACCGCACACCACCATGTCGTGCTGCAGGTGGACCGCGCCTTTCGGGCGGCCGGTGGAGCCGGACGAGTAGAGCCAGAACGCGGGATCGTCCCTGGAGCTGTCGAAGGCCTCGAGCCGGGGCCTTGCCTTGGCCACCCAGTCGTCGAAGCCGATCTGGGTCCCGGAGGCGCGGCCGGCCACCACGACGTGCTTCAGGTAGCGGGCCTTCGACAGGATCGGACCCGCCTCGGCCAGCAGCGGCTCCGAGATGACCGCCACCGGCGCGCGGCTGTCGTCGAGGAAGTAGAGGTAGTCGTCGCCCCGCATCATCGTGTTCACCGGGATCGGGATCGCGCCGATCTTGATCGCGCCCCAGAAGGTGCCCAGGAACTCGGGGGAGTCGAGCAGCAGGCAGAGCACCCGCTGCTCCGGCCGCACGCCAAGGTCCAGGAGCGCGTTGCCGGTCCGGTCCACCAGCTCCGCGAGCTGCCCGTAGGTGAGCGAGCCCCCGTCGTGGAAGAACGCGATCTTGCCGGCACGCCCCTCCGCGATGTGGCGGTCGATGAAGAAGGTCGCCGCGTTGAATCGCGCGGGCACCGGCATCATCGACGCCTCCGTGACGTCTGCCGTCGTCCGGTGCGCTTCATCGCGCCCGTTCGCTTCGCCGCCTTGCGCGCGGTCGAGGGGCGCCGGGGTTCCCGGCCGGCCTCCGGCTTCACCGCCATGGCCTCGACCTCGACCAGCAGCTCGGGCTGGACGAGCCGGGAGACCACCAGGAGGGTGTTGGGCGGATAGACCCCGTCGGGAAAATAGCGCGGGAAGACCTCACGCCGTGCCCGCATGAATCCCTCGATGTCGGCCGCGTGGGTGAGAAAGGTCTGGAGCCGGACCACCTGGGCCATGCCGGAGCCGGCGGCCTCGAGGACGGCCCGGATGTTCTCGAACGTCTGCTTCGTCTGGGCTACTACGTCGCCGGGACCGTGCAGCCGCCCGGCGCGATCGATCCCGACCTGCCCGGCCACCACCACGATCTCTCCGCCCGGCGCGACCACGCCGTGCGAGTACATGCCGAGCGTCGGCCCCAGCGCCTTCGACGTGACCGCTCGCACGCTGTCGGGCCCCGTCCCGGATCAGCCGAGCCGCACGTACTCGAAATCGGCCGGCTGGCCGTTGATGCCGCGGGCCGGCGGCGCGATCCAATTCGCCACCTTGCCGCGCTCGATCACCGGATGCATCAGGCTACCCACGAAGGCCCCGTCCTCCTCGGTCGGCAGCCAGTCGCGATGGCGCGCGTCCCACTCCGCCTCGCTGACGACGCGGCCGTCCGGCGAGACCTTGACCTCCGCGAAGGCGCCGATGGCTCGCCTGAACCCGCGGTGGGGCAGGGTCAACGTGAAATCGATGCCGTGGTTCTTGATGATCTCGTTCCAGCGGTTGACTCCTCGCTGGCAGTCCGCGATGTAGTCATCGCGCAGCCGCTCGTTCAGGGAGACGAGCGCCGCCTCCTCCCGGGTCACGATCTTGTCGCCGGCGAGCGCCATCACGGTGTAGGTACCGTCCTTGAGCCGGTGATCGTCCTTCTTCTTGGTCTCCTCGAATCGGCCCTTGAGCCCCATCGTGTAGAAGTTGGCCGCGTTGGTGGAGACCTCGGAGCCGAAGAGATCGAGCGAGACCGAGCAGTGGAAGTTGATGTACTTCTGGATGGTCGGCAGGTCCACGCCACCGTGCCGCCGCACGTCGTCGGTCTTGTGCTCCCGCATGATCTCGCACGCCCGCTGGACGATGCGCCCCACCCCGCTCTCCCCCACGAACATGTGGTGGGCCTCCTCGGTCAGCATGAAGCGGCAGGTGCGGGAGAGCGGATCGAAGCCGCTCTCGGCCAGGCTGGCGAGCTGGTACTTGCCGTCCCGGTCGGTGAAGAAGCAGAACATGAAGAACGACAGCCAGTCCGGCGTCTTCTCGTTGAACGCGCCCAGGATCCGGGGCTTGTCGTGGTCGCCCGAGCGACGCTGGAGCAGCGCCTCCGACTCCTCACGGCCGTCGCGGCCGAAGTGCGCGTCCAGGATGTACACCATCGCCCAGAGGTGCCGACCCTCCTCGACGTTGACCTGGAAGAGGTTCCGCAGATCGTAGAGCGACGGGCAGGTCCGTCCGAGGTACCGCTGCTGCTCTACCGACGCGGGCTCGGTATCGCCTTGCGTGACGATCAACCGTCTCAGCGTCCCGCGATACTCGCCCGGCACCTCCTGCCACGCGGGCTGACCCTGGTGATCGCCGAAGTTGACCTGCCGGCCCGGCTCCGGCTCGGCGAGGAAGATGCCCCAGCGATAGTCGGGCATCCGGGTGTAGCCGAACTGCGCCCAGCCCCCGGCGTCCACGCTGATGGCGGTGCGCAGGTAGACGTCCTTGGCCTGATAGCCCTCCGGCCCCATGTCATGCCACCACTCGAGGAACTTCGGCTGCCAGTCCTCCAGGGCCCGCAGCAGCCGCCGGTTCTCGGCGAGGTTGACGTTGTTGGGGATCCGCTCGATGTAGTCGATGGACGCCATCACACTCTCCTGCGGTCGAAGTCGCCCCGCTCGCCGGTACCGTACAGCTTCAGCGCGCCCTTGGGCCCGACCGCATTGGGCCGCTGGAAGATCCAGTTCTGCCACGCGGAGAGGCGGGCGAAGATCTTGCTCTCGAGCGTCTCCGGCCCGGCGAAGCGCAGCGACGCCTCCATGCCGGTCAGCGCGTCCGGCGAGAACGCGGCGCGCTCCTCGATGGCGATCCGCACCTCGTCTTCCCAGTCGATGTCGTCGGGCGTGAAGGTCACGAGCCCCGCCTCCGACGCGGCCGCGGCGTCCAGGTCCTCCCCGATGCGCCCCTTCAGATCGTCCACCCGACCCGGCTCGTCGAGAAAGCGGCTCCCGAGCCGCGTGAGGCTGTTGACGGTTGGATAGGCGCCGAAATTCATCCCGGTGAGCCGCACGGTGGCGGCGGGCCGGCCGTCGCCCTGACGCTCTCCCTCCAGCATGAAGACGCGGTCCGCGGCCAGGGCCAGCTCGAGCAGGGTGCCGGTGAAGCAGGATAGAGGCTCGATCAGGGCGAAGATCGAGCGCGACGAGACGTCCAGCCGCTTGAGGGTGCGCTTCAAGTAGAGCCGGATCTCCCGCACGAGCCAGTCGGCCTCGTGCTCGAGGAGCGCGCGATCGTGCGCCTCGACGAGATCGGCCTTGCCGGTGGTACGCAGGACCCAGAGCCCGATCTCCTCTTCGTTGGTCCGCAGGTGGAGGATGAGGTCGTCGAGCTCACGGGCGATCGCCAGCGGCCAGAAGCGCGTGCCCGCCGCGTGAATGCCGGCCGGGTCCGCGGGCGGCGGCACCTGAGGACCCGCCACCGTGATCCCGGCTACGCCCTGCCCGCGGTCGATCGCGCAGGTGACGTGGGCATAGGCGATGCGATCGCCGTCGATGCGGCGCTCGAGCGGATCGAGGGCGACCCCGGGTGCTCCGATCGGGCGATCGGTGCGCGCAGCCAGCGCCATCGCACGCTGCTTCGTGGCCTCGGCCAG
>DATMMH010000189.1:0-19194 GCA_035569855.1 Candidatus Dormiibacterota bacterium | reverse complement strand
GTTTGCCAGGCGCGTCTCGAGGAGCACCTGCGGCGTCCCAACGCCGGCTACTTCTTCTATGCCGAGGACGCGGACTCGACGAAGCACGCCTGCGGATGGAGCGTCGAGGATCCGGCCGAGTTCGATCGCTACCCGAGCTCGGCCCAGGCCGCCTTCACGACCTGCCAGAACCTGGCCGACGAGCGAGGGGTGAAGAGTCGGTGTGAGCCGCGGGCTCGCGGTGGCACCCTGGTCGGGCTCTCGGACCGGGCGGACCCGGACACCGCCGGCCTCGTCCGCGACGGCATGCGCTGCGGCCAGCTCCCGATGAATCGCTGGGCGTGGACCGAGCGGGCCTTCTGCGACCTGCCCTGGCACGGGCCGGCGGCTGCGGCCGGGGTGGTGATCTGGAATCACGGGCTCTCCGGCACCGTGGCCCAGTACGCGGCGCCGGTGCCGCCGGTGCTCCGGCTCCTGCACGCGCGCGGCTGGGACGTGGTGAAGATGAACCGGAACAACCTGGCCGAGACCGGAGTCGAGCAGTCACTCTATCGCTGGACGCAGCGCACGCTGGAAGAGGTCGCGAGCCACCGAAAGGAGGGCTATGCGCGAGTCGTCCTCGCAGGCCAGTCCTTCGGCGGCTACATCACGCTGGAGACCGCGGATTCGACGCCGAATATCTTCGGCGTGCTCGCGATATCGCCCGGCGTGCGGCTCGGTGGAGGTGCGGGTCGGCTCGACCCGTCGATCACCGAGCGCATCGTGGGGCGTCTGCCGGTGGACCGTCTCGTGCTCGTGTTCCCGCGCGGTGACTCGCTATTCGGCAGCATCGACCGCGGCCCGGGCGTCGCCAAGGTCCTGGCCGGGCGCAACGGATCCTACTTGCTGCTCGACGAGACCCTCGACATCGTCGACCACGGGGGTGGCACCACCGCGAAGTTCGCGGTGAAGTATGGCCCCTGTGTCGTGGAGTACCTCGCGGGCGCCGCGAGCGGGAAAGGACCCGTCGCGTGTCACGCGACCGCCGCGCAGCAGGCGCGCGCGGCGCGAGATCTGCTGCCCCGGGCCCCGAAGGAGGCCGGCCGAATCTCGTGGGGAATCCTGGAGCCCTCCGGCGAGGTCGTCTCGTTCGCACTCATGGACGTGGCCGGGGTGGGCCGGCGCGTCCTCTTCGGCGTGGCGTCCGGGTGGCGTCGGGGCGGCCTCTACGATTTCTCCGTCGTGGATTCCGCGGCGACCTTCACGCTGCCCGAGCGGGGGGTGGTGGCGGTTAAGGCGGGGACGCTGACCTTCAGCCCGGTCGCCTCAGGCCGCCGCCAGACCGCCACGCTCGTCGAGCTGCCGGACGATCAATAGCGCAACGCGCGGACCAGCGGCGCGTGCAGGCGCGACGGCGTGGCGCGGGCCACCGTGACGCGCTCGGCGCCGACGAAGGTGGCCAGCGAGACGAAGGCCTGGGCTAGCCCCGCCACCACCGCGTCCTGGTCGGGCCCGTCCCGCCCCGTGGCGGCCCGCTCGAAGTGCACGTGGCGGATCTCGAGGCGCCGCTCCCCGCGGTGCGACTTGGCGTCGACGCGCCCGATGAGACGGCCGTCGTGCAGGATGGGCAGGGTGTAGTAGCCGTGGACGCGTTGGTGGCCGGGTGTGTAGACCTCGATCCGGTAGTCGAACGCGAACAGGCGCGAGACCCGATCGCGATGCCAGAGGAGCGAGTCGAACGGGGAGAGCAGCGTGGTGCCGAGCGAAGTCGCCGGCCGCCGCGCGGCGCGCGCGAGCGCGGGGAGGTCTCGGGTCAGGGCGAGCCAGCGGCCGGTGCTGTCCTCCACCTCGATCTCGGTCACCAGGCCGCGGTCCAGCAGCGCGCGCAGCGCGGCGCGGCGCAGGGTCGGGCCGCTGCGCGGGTAGGTGAGGTAGCGGCTCAGATCGGTGTCGGTGGCCGCGCCCATCGCGTGGAGCGAGCGCTCGATGTGCCAGCGCTGGAACTCCTCGGTCGACACCGCGGGGAGCCCTGGGATCTCCGGCACCGCGCGCTCCATCAGATCGAAACGCTTCTGGAAATGCTGCCGCGAGTGGATAGTGATCGCACCGGTCATCCAGAGGTAGTGCAGCGCATGCTGGACGGGCCGCCAGTTCCACCACCCGGCCTGGCTTCGCCGGGCTCGCCGACCCTCGATCTCGGTGTGCCCCATCGGCCCGCCGTTCCGGAGCGTCTCGGTCACGCTGGCCAGCAGCTTGCCGTTGCGCTGGAGGCCCGACCAGCCGGTGTGCCGGAGACGGTAGTCGAGCATGGCGCGCTTCCACCACGGCAGCGCCGAGACCGGCACCAGGCAGGCGGCGTGCGCCCAGTACTCCACGAAGAGCCGGCGGCGGTAGACGAGGCGATCGAAGCGCGCCCGGTCGTAGGGGCCGAAGCGGCTCCACACCGTGAGGTAGTGGGCCCGCTCGAGCACGTTGATCGAGTCCATCTGCAGCCCACCCACGTCTTCGACGAAGCGTGTCAAGCGAACGGGGGTCAGTGCACGCGCCCGAGGTCGGGTCAGGTGCTGTCGCGCCAGAAAGAGCCCCGCGACGGCGCGGAGCGGGAAGGGTTGACGCGGCATCGCCCCTGGAGGGTACCACCGAGGAACGCCCGGGGCTCCCCGCCGGTTTGCGGGTAAACACCCGAGGGGGATGGCGCGTCCAAGGGGGCGGCAGGCCGGGCGGGGCGGCCGTGGAAGGGGTTCACATGAAAAACCTGAAGGCGAGATACCTGAAGACGATACCGGACCCATCGCGCCCGCCGGGTGAGTCGGTGCGTGCCGCCGGTCGTGTCGCCATGGTCGCGCTGCTCGGTGTGGTGGGCTGCGCGTCACCCGTCCTGCTCACTCCGGAGCGGGTGGAGCAGATTCCCCCCGGGCGCTACGACGTCCTGGCCGCGCACAGGTTGGGGGGCGGCCTCGACTACGCGGCGGTGCTCTTCCAGACGTGGGAGGAGAATCACGTTGCGCTCGCGATGCCAGGTGTCGAGCGGCGGAGCGCCGCGGGCCCGGCCGAGTTCGTGAACGGTCGCGCGGCGGGCTTCTCGGCCTACGAGCTGCGCGACGCGGCCAACGCGGTCCGGGGCTACCTGCTCCTTCCGCCGCGGTCGTCCGTACGGGTCTGGGATCGGGCCGCGCAGCACGAGCTCGTGATCATGGTCGACAGCCTCGACGGCGCCTATCAGGGTGGCGGCGGAGGCGGCGGCACCGGAGGCGGCGCGGGCAGCGGGATGTGAGCGCCGGCCACGATCGAGGAGGAACGACGATGTCACGATCGAGAGGGTGGTGGGGGCTCGCGCTCGCGGGCCTGCTCACGCTGGTCCCGGTGTCGGCGGCGCGCGCGGTCGAGTACCGGTTGGACGTCGCCAGTCTCTGGGACACCGCGCTGCCGGCCTATCTGTCGACGGCCGAGCTGTACGACGGCGCTTCGGGGCCAGGACTGGCTCGTCTCGAGGAGGGCCTGGACCAGGGTGGGGTCCCGAGCGGGGTGCTGCTCGACGATCGGCCGCTCCGATGGGCGAGCGAGAGCGTGGCCCAGGCCTACGGCACCGTGCGGGTGCTCGCCGAGATCAAGCCGGGCGGCGAAGGTCGGCCGCGCTGGGACGAGGTCCGGTGGGACGGCAAGCCCGGCGAGCGAAGCGTCTGGGTGATCGCGCCGAGCGGCCGCGCGCGGGCGCACAGTCTCTATCGCACCGTGCTCAAGGGCGACGGTCCGATGCGACAGTTCATGGCCTACGTGCCGGTGAACGGGAACCGGAGCCAGGCCGTGAAGTACGGCCTCAACTTCCTCTGGTTCTACGAGGAGCGTGGCGGGCTCTGGGATCGGTATCTGTCCCGCAGCCTCGACCTGCACGAGGGGCTCGGCGCAGTGGTGGGCGAGAACACCAACGGCACGTTTCCCGACCAGGTCTACCTGATCGTGCGGCAGGGCGCGCAGCCGACGACCTACAAGGCGGTGCTGGTCTGGAGCGAGTCCGAGTACAATTTCCAGGCGCCGGGGAACCATCGCGCGGTGAGGCCGCGACGGTGAAGCCGAGGTAGGCGGCCGGTCCGCCGGCTCTAGTCGGCGGACGCGGCGAGCACGCGCAGGTAGTTCCCGCCGATGATCTTGGCGGTGTCGGCGGCGGTGAAGCCGCCGCGCAGCATCGCGTCCACCAGCCGCGGATAGCCGTCGTAGTCCCGGAAGAGCCCCGCGCTCGAGGACATGTCGGTGCCGATGCTGACGTGGTCCACCCCCACCACGTCCACCATCTCCTTGAGGCCGTCCGTGTACAGCTCGGGCGTCGCGAAGAAGTGCCAGATGCCGATCGAGCCGCCGGTCTCGGCGATGGCGCGCGCGTGGTCCGGGGTGATCTGCCGCTCCACCAGCGGGGTCTCGCCCTGGGCCCGGGAGCCGCGCAGCGCGGTGTGCGAGAGGAGCAGCGGCTTGCCAGCCACGCGGACGGCCTGCTTCACGGTGTCCGCGGTGGCGTGGGCCACGTCGACCACCACCCCCAGGCGATGGCACGCGCGGATCACGTCGGCCCCGAAGGGGGTGAGGCCGTTGTGCACGACCACGCCGGTCTGGAAGTCGCCGATGTCGTTCGGGGTGTAGTGGACGAGCTGCATCGTGCGCACCCCGCGCCGGTAGGACTCCTCGAGGCGCTCTAGCTTGCCCTCCAGGAAGTCGAGTCCCTCGATGTCCATGATGACCGCGGGCTCGCCGGCCCGGTGCGCCGCCTTCACGTCGGCCGCCGTGAGGACGCGCCGGACGCCGTGAGTGGCGCAGAGCTCGCCGGTCCAGTCGAGACGGTCCAGATGATACTGGTAGAGGAATCCCGGCTCGGGCCGACGAAGCGCCCGCAGCACGTTGCTGGCGTCGCGGCCGAGGATGGGCCCGTCCGGCACGTCGGCCAGGCACAGGACCGCAATGCGGCCGGTTCGCATGGTGCGCGCCACGTCGTCGCTCGGGCGGCTGCGCGACGTGATGCCGCTCGGGCCGGCGTGGGTGTGCACGTCCACCGAGACGTTGTCTCGGAGCAATCGGATCGCGGCGGCGAGCGGGTCCGTCTCCGACGCGGCGGCCGGCGCGGCCGCGGACGCGGGGCGGCCGCCGCCGGCGCAGCCCGCGATCATCGCGGACGCGGTGGTGAGCAGCGTGCTCCACATCCATTCCCGACGGCTCAGCGCATGCCCACAGCAGTGCATGGTGTCTCCTCAGGGCCGCGTGGCCCCGTGCGCGCGCAGGAAGGTCAGCCCTTGCCGCGCGTCCTCCAGGGAAATCTCCAGGACGCCCGGAAGCTCGGCGAAGGCCTCGTGAGCGGCCACCGAGACCACGCCCATGCCGATGGTGCCGGTGCCCGGGGTGGCGTGGCGGTCGCGGTGGGCGCCGCAGGGAAGCTGGCAATCGTTCAGGTGAAAGGCGACCACCCGCTCCAGCACGCCTTCCGCGGCCAGCGCCTCGGCGAGGCGCCCGCCGGCGTCCTCGCCCGCTAGATCGAAGCCGGCGGCGTGCAGGTGGCAGGTGTCGATGAGCAGGGCGAAGCGGTCGGCGGGCGCGCCGACGTCGCGGATCAGCCGCGCCAGCTCCGGGATGGTCTGGCCGAGCTCGCTGCCCTCGCACGAGTTCTCGAGCAGCAGCCGCGGCCCCGACGGCATCTTGCCGATCAGCTCGCCGAGCTTGCGCGTGGCCAGCGTCAGCGCCGCGTCGGGGCTCGGGTGGCCCTTGGCGTAGCCCACGTGGAAGCAGACCGCGTCGATGCCGACCTCGGCGGCGACCTTCAGGTCGGCGAGGAGGCTCGAAACCGACGAGTTGCGGATACGACCCTCCGGGCTCGCCAGGTTGACGAGCAGCGAGCCGTGGGCCACGCCCCAGGCGTGGCGCCCCGCGAGCCCGGCCACGAGGGCGGCGCGGTCGGCGGGCTCGGGGACGCCATAGTTGCCGAAGCGCCCCGGGTCCCGCAGCACGGTCTGGTAGACGCTGACGCCTTCCTGGTCGAGCAGCGTCGGGATGGCGGCCAGCGGGGGATCGATCGAGATGCCGACGCGCATGGCCGCCATTGTACTGCGCCGGCCGCCGGCCGGGCGGTCCTTGACGCGGAGACCGCGCCGCCCCTACGCTCAGGGCACCGTGCGCTGTTCCCGGTGCCAGGAAGACAATCCGTCGCGAGCGAAGTTCTGTCTCGCGTGCGGGGCCCGACTGGCGACGAGCTGCCCGTCGTGCGGCGCGGAGGCGCCGGAGGGTGCGCGCTTCTGCCCCGCATGCGGCGGCTCGCTGCAGGCGGGCGCGGCCGAGGCGCCGCGGGCGCCCGAGTCCTACACCCCGCGTCATCTCGCCGAGAAGATCCTCACCTCGCGCGCGTCGCTGCAGGGCGAGCGCAAGCCGGTGACCGTGCTGTTCTGCGACCTGGTCAGCTCCACCGCGCTGGCCGAGCGGCTCGGGCCCGACGGCATGCACGCCCTCCTGGGCGCCTTCTTCGAGCGCGCGCTCGCGGAGGTGCATCGCTACGAGGGGACCATCAACCAGTTCCTGGGCGACGGCCTGATGGCGCTGTTCGGCGCGCCCATCGCCCACGAGGACCACGCGCGCCGCGCGGTGCTGGCCGCGGTCGGGATCAAGCGTGTGCTCGCGGAGCGGCCGATCCGCCTCGACTCGGGCGAGACGGTGCCGCTCGAGCTGCGCATGGGCGTGCACACCGGCTTCGTGGTGGTGGGCGCCATCGGCGACAACCTGCGCATGGACTACACCGCGGTGGGCGACACCACGCACCTCGCCGCGCGGCTGCAGCAGCTCGCGGAGCCGGGCGCCATCGTGATCAGCGACGCCACCGCGCGGCTCGTGGAGGGCTACGCGCGCCTGGAGAGTCTCGGGCCCCGGGAGATCCGTGGCAAATCCCAGCGGGTGGTCGTTCACACGGTGCTCGGCATCGGGAGCCGGCGCTCGCGACTGGACGAGACCGATCGAGACCTGAGCCGCTTCGTCGGGCGCGACCGCGAGCTGTCGGCGCTCACCGACCTGCTCGCGCAGGTCGAGCAGGGCCACGGCCAGGTGGCCGGCATCGTCGGCGAGCCCGGCGTGGGCAAGTCCCGCCTGATCCTGGAGCTGCGGCGGGCGCCGGCCGGGCGCGCGGTGACCCATCTCGAGGGTCGCTGCCTCTCCTACGGCCGGAGCATTCCCTATCTGCCGGTGCTCGACCTGGTCCGCGCCGGGTGCGGCATCCTCGACGCGGACGGCCCAGAGGCGATCGGCGCGAAGGTGCGCGAGGCGCTCGAGACGCTCACGCTCGACCCGGGCGAGACCGAGCCGTATCTCCTCCACCTGCTCGGAGTGAAGGATCCGGGTGATCGCCTATCGAGCCTCGGCGCGGACGTGATCATGGCCCGCACGTTCGAGGCGCTCCGACGGATGGCGCTGCTGGCCGCCCGCCGGCGCCCGCTGATCCTCGTGGTCGAGGATCTCCACTGGATCGACCAGACCTCGGAGTCCTATCTCGGATCGCTCGTGGAGGGACTGGCCCGCGCGCCGATCCTCCTGCTCGCCACCTATCGGCCGGGCTATCGGCCGGGCTGGATGGATCGCTCCTACGCGACCCAGCTCTCGCTGCGGCCGCTGGCCGCCGACGACAGCCTGGCGGTGGTGCGCTCGCTCCTGCCGGACGTGGTGGACGCCGATCCGCGAGCCCGGCTGATCCTCGACAAGGCGGAGGGCAACCCGTTCTTCCTCGAGGAGCTGACCCGTGTCGTCGGCGGCGAAGCGGGGCCGGCGGGGGGCCTCACGGTTCCCGACACCGTCCACGGCGTGCTGACCGCTCGCATCGATCGGCTGCCCGAGCTGCCGAAGCGGATCCTCCAGACCGCCTCGGTTCTCGGCCGCGAGTTCTCGGTCCGGGTGCTGGAGGCGATCTTCGAGGACGCGATCGCGCTGCGGCCGCATCTCGTCGAGCTGTCGCGGCTCGAGTTCCTCTACGAGCGGGCTGGTGCCGAGGAGCCGGTCTACGTCTTCAAGCACGCGCTCACCCAGGACGTGGCCCACGCCAGCCTGGTCGCCCCGCGCCGCCGCGACCTGCACCGCCGAGCCGCGGAGGCGCTCGAGGCGCTCTACCCGGCGCGGGTGACGGAGCTGGCGCCGATGCTCGCGTACCACTATTCCGAGGCCGAGGCGTGGACGCCCGCGGCCCGACACGCCGAGCGGGCGGCGGAGGCGGCCCGCGGCGCCTATGCGAACCAGGAGGCGCGGGCGCGCTACGACCAGGCGCTCACCGCAGCCGAGCGGGGCGGGCTGCCGCCCGAGGCGCGCATCCGGCTCCTCGAGGCGCGCGCCGACGTGGGCACGGTGCTCGGCGAGTTCGAGCACGCGCGGGGAGATCTGGAGGCCGCGCTGGCCCTGGCCGAGCCGCTCGGCGCGCCGACGGTGCGCGGGCGGCTGCTGTGGACGCTCGGCTCGCTCTGGGGCGGGCACAAGGATTACCAGAAGGGCATCGAGCTGACCCGTCGCGGGGTGGCCCTGATCGAGGCGTCGGGCGATCGTCGCGCCCTCGGCGAGGCGCGCGCCCGGCTCGGGGTGATGCAGCTCAACCTCGGGCGGTTGACCGAGAGTCGGAGCGAGCTCGAGCAGGCCCTGGGGCTGTTCCGCGAGATCGGCGACGAGCCCGGCCAGGCGCGCACGCTCGAGATGCTCGCCATGAACGCGTGGATGCTCGGGGCGGTGACCGACACCGAGCGCTACGTCGCCGAGGCGCTGCCCCGGCTGCGGCGGCTCGAGGACCGTGGGACCGAGCTGTCGGCGCTGGTCAGCCTGGCCGCGGTGCGCAGCGCTCGCGACGGCTGGGTAGCCTGCCAGCCGTCGGTCCAGCAGGCGCTCGCGCTGGCGCAGGCCATCGGGGCCCGCGGCGCGGAGGCCTACGTGCGGGCCGCCACCGCGGAGCTCGCGATCCCGTTCGGCGTCTACGGCGTGGCGGCGGAGCAGGCGGACCTGGCGCTCGCGATCGCCCGCGAGATCGGGCATCGCGAGTGGACCGCCCTGGCCCTGGCCGGCCGCGGGCGCGTCCTCCGGGCCTGCGGGGATGCGGTGGGGGCCCGGCGGGTTCACGAGGAGATGCTCACGACCGCGCGCGAGCTCGGCACCTCGCTGTGGACCGCGGACGCGCTCGGCAATCTCGGCGAGGATCTCCTGCAGGCGGGCGACGAAGAGGGCGCCGCGCGATACCTGGCGGACGCGATCGAGCAGGCGGGCGGGGGCATCAAGCACGCGCTGCGCCCGCTCACCGCCCAGGCCGAGATGCGGCTGCGGGCCGGCCGGGCCGAGGAGGCGCTCGCGGCGGCCCGCCACGCCGGGGGCATCGCGCCGGAGATGCGGGTGTTCGTCGCGGATGCCCGCCGCATCGAAGGCGAGGCGCTCGCGATGCTGGGTCGCGTCGAGGAGGCGCTCGCGGTGCTGCGGGACGCCAAGGCCAGGGCCGCGGCCATCGGCGCGGAGCCGGGGCAGTGGCGCAGCGCGCTCGCCCTCGCCCGCCTCTTCGGGCGCGCTGGTCGGCGTGATCAGGCCCGGGAGGAGATCGCGGCCGCGCGTGCAGGGCTGGAGCGTGTCGCGGCCCAGCTCGCCGACCCGGAGCTGCGTCGTCTGTTCGAGGGTTCGGATCCATGGCGCGAATCGCGCGCGGAGGACTCACCATGACGAAGATTCGGCTGGTCGTCGGTCTCCTGCTCCTGCTGCTGCCGTCGCCCACGCCGGCGCAGCCCGCCGCGCCGACGCCCGAGATCGCGCTCCTCCGCGACGTCTACAAGGAAGTGGTGGAGATCAACACGAGCGACTCCGTGGGCGACACCACCGTCGCCGCGCGCGCCATGGCGGCGCGCCTCAAGGCGGGGGGCTTCACCGACGCGGAGATGGAGATCGTCGTCCCGCCCGGCGCACCGAGGAAGGGCAACCTGGTGGCCCGGCTCAAGGGCACCGGCGCCAAGAAGCCGCTCCTGCTGCTGGCCCACCTGGACGTGGTCGAGGCTCGGCGTGAGGACTGGGAACGCGATCCGTTCAAGCTCGTCGAGGAGGACGGCTACTTCTACGCGCGCGGCTCCTCCGACGACAAGGCGATGGTCGCGATCTTCGTGGCCAACATGATCCGCTACAAGAAGGAAGGCTACGTCCCCGATCGCGACCTGATCCTGGCTCTGACCGCGGACGAGGAGCTGGGCTCGAGCTCGCCCTGGAACGGGGCGAGCTGGCTCCTCAAGCACCACCGCGCCCTGATCGAGGCGGACTTCGCCCTCAACGAGGGCGGCGGGGGCGAGATGACCCGCGATGGCCGGCCGGTACTGCTGCGGTTGCAGGCGGCCGAGAAGGTGAGCGTGAGCTTCCGGCTCGAGACGAAGAACCCGGGCGGGCACAGCTCGCTGCCGCGCAAGGACAACGCCATCTACCAGCTCGCCGAGGGCTTGGCCCGGTTCTCCCGCCACGAGTTCCCGGTGAAGCTGAACGAGATCACGCGGAGCTACTTCTGGAAGAGCGCCCAGTTCTACGCGGGAACGACCGCCGACGACATGCGGGCGGTGGCCCGGGACGGCGGCCCCGATCCGGCCGCGGCGGCCCGGCTCTCCGCGGCGTCACCCTTCGCCAACTCGGTGCTGCGGACCACCTGCGTGGCGACGCGGCTCGACGGCGGCCACGCCGGAAACGCGCTGCCCCAGACCGCCCGCGCGACCGTCAACTGCCGGGTGCTGCCCGGCGAGCCGATCGACGCGGTGCGGGACGAGATCGTCAAGGCGGTCGGCGATCCGGGCATCACGGTGACCCGCGCCAGCGAGCCCGAGCAGAGCCCGCCCTCGCCCCTTCGTCCCGACGTGGTCCAGGCGGTCGAGGCGACCGCCGCCGCCCTGTGGCCGGGCGTGCCGGTCGTCCCGAGCATGAGCACCGGCGCCACCGACTCGCGCTTCCTGCGGAACGCGGGCATCGCCGCCTACGGCGTCTCCGGTCTCTTCCTCGGCCCCGACGACGCGCGGGCGCACGGGCTCAACGAGCGCATGCCGGTCAAGTCGCTCTACCGAGGCTACGAGTTCCTGTACCGCCTGGTGAAGACACTGGGCGGCGGGCGCTGATCAGGCGCGCGCCAGCCGCGGGAGCACCGCGCGGCCGAAGAGCTCCACGGTGCGCACCGGGTCCGCGGCCAGGCTCACCGTGAACATGAGCTGGGTCACGCCCGCGGCCTCGGCCGCGCGCACCTGGGCCACGCAATCCTCCGGTGTGCCCGCGATGGCGAGGCGCGCGCGCAGGTAGTCGAAGAGGCCGAGGCGCCGGGTGAGCGCGGGGTCCATGTCGCGCTGCCGGGTGGTGTAGGTCGCGCGCAGCGCGCGTACCGCCGGGATCAGGTCGGACGGCACGCCGCGGCCCTCGGGATCCGGGCCCAGGATGTAGGCCGCGACGAAGCCCAGGATGTTGCCGAGCTTGGCGAGGGCATCCTCGCGCCGCTCCGCGACGTCGAGGCAGGCGATGGACCAGACGTCCAGCGCGTCCGCCGGCCGGCCCGCTTCGGCCGCGCCGTCGGCGATCAGCGCGCGGACCCGGTTCACCTCGACCGCGCCCAGGCCGTAGTTGACGAAGGCGCCGTCGGCCGCTGCCCCCACCGCGCGGAGCGCGGCCGGCCCCGACGCGGCCGCGTACACCGGCACCGCGCGCGTGATCCACGGCAGGTGGGTGGCCGCGCCCCGCCACGCCGCGGGCTTCCCGGCGAGCGCGGTCCTGAGGAACGCGAGGCCCTCGCGCAGATCGCCGGCGCGGGACGGCGCGCCGCCCACGTTGGAGACGCCGCTGTGCCCGGCGCCGATTCCCAGAATGGTTCGGCCACCCGCGGCCGCGTCCACCGAGGCGGCCGCGGAGGCGGTGATGGACGGATGCCGCGTCACCAGGTTGGTGACGCAGGTGGTGAGGCGCACGCGCGAGGTCGCCGCGGCGGCGAGGGTCATCGCCACCCAGGGGTCGAGCGCGTTGCCGGGCGTGTCGGCGATGCCGACCAGGTCGAAGCCGAGGTCCTCGCCGAGGCGGGCGAGGCGCGCCGTGTACTCGGGCGTGTACGGCCAGAAGAAGAAGCCGAAGCGCATCGGCGCGCTACGGCTTGATCGGGGGATAGTCGCGCGAGTAGGGCGGGCTCTTGAGGAACTCCTCCGGCCTGTAGGTCCAGAACTGCGACACGGCCGGATAGGTGTGAATGACGGTGGTCACGAGCTTGCCGCCCGTCTTGTCCACCCGGAGGATGTAGACGTTCTCGGTCGGGTTGCCCCAGTCGTCGAGCTTGATGGGCCCGCGCGGGTCCGGCGTGGCCTCGATGGCGCGGCGGATGGCGGCCACCAGCTTCTCCCGATCCTCGACCTGGCCCTTCAGGGCCCCCGCGGCCTCGGTGATCCAGCGGCCGCTGCTGTACATGACCGCGTGGAAGTAGGCGGGGGTGCGTCCGAGCTTGGCCTCGGCGAGCTTCATGAAGGTCTGGTTCGCGGGCGACTGGAGCGTCGGGCTCCAGAGCAGCGAGCCGATGGTGCCGACCGCCTCGTCGCCCATGCTGCGCAGCGCGCTCTCGTCGATCATGACCCCGGTGCCGATGAGCGGGACCTTGCCCTTGAGCCCGGCCTCGCCGTACTGCTTGACGAAGCGCACCGCCTGCCCGGCCACGAACACGCCGCACACCGCGTCCGCGTCCCGGGCCACCTGGGAGAGATACGGCGCGAAATCGAGCGCGTTCAGCGGCACCCAGATCTTCTGCACGACCTTGCCGCCCCCGTCCTCGAACACGCGCTGGAAGCCGCCGGCCTCCTCGTGGCCGAAGGCGTTGTCCATCGCGAGGACCGAGACCCGCCTGTACCTGAGCGTCTTCGCCGCGTAGTCGCCGAGCGGGTGCATGATCTGGCTCGCCGCGAAGTTCGAGCGCAGGATCCACTTGGCGATCTTGCGCTTGGTGAGGTCGTCGGGCGTGGTCAGGAAGAGCGTCGGGAGCTGGTCCTTCTCGATGAGTGGCACCAGACCGTTGCCCACGTTGGCGAGCAGCACGCCGGTCAGGACGTGGATCCGGTCGTGGCCGACGAGCTTGCGGTACTTCGCGATCGCGGTGGCCGGATTGCCCTCGGTGTCCTCCTCGATCAGCTCGATCTTGCGCCCGCCCGCCTGGTAGTCGACCTGCTCGAGCGACATCTTGAGCCCGTCCAGCATGTCCTTGCCGGCCTGGGCGAAGATGCCGGTGAGCGGGCCGAGGAAGCCGACGCGGATGGTCTCGGCCGCGGCGGCCGGGCCGCTCCAGAGCGCGAGCAGGACGAGGAACAGGCCCGCCCGGGCCGCACCGCTCACTCGCAGAACTTGCACGGAGGGTTGTTCCGGTCGTAGACCGGCTGCTTCAGGTACTCGTCCTGCTTGTAGGTCCAGAACTGGGAGACGTTGGGATAGGTGTGGATCACCGTGTTCTGGAGCTTGCCCCCCACGCGCTCCACCTTGCGGATGTAGACGCTCTCGATCGGGTTGCCCAGGTCGTCCATCTTCATCGGGCCGCGCGGGTCCTCGGCGATCTCCACCTTGCGGAGGGCCGCCATGAACTTCTCCTTGTTCTCGGCTTCCCCGTTGATCGCCTTGAGCGCCTCGTAGTAGAACCGTGCGCCGGTGTAGCCCTGCGCGGAGTAGAGCGAGGTGCCGCGTCCGTAACGCTTCTCGTAGGCCGCCGAGAACTTCTTGTTGGCGGGGGTGTCGAGGGCTGCACTGTAGTGGAGCGAGGTGATGACGCCGAGCGCCTCGTCACCCATGGCCTTGAGCACGTTCTCGTCGGTGAGGGTGCCGACGCCGACGAGTGTGACCTTGTCCTTGAGGCCCGCGTCGCTCCACGCTTTGATGAACCGGGGCGACAGGCCGCCGGTGTGGCAGGCGTAGACCCCGTCGATGTCCCGCTTGAGCGAGGCCAGGTACGGCGCGTAGTCCTGCATGGCGAGCGGCGTCCAGATGCGCTGCACCACCTTGCCGCCGAGGTCCTCGAACACGCGCTGGAAACCCGCGTTGGTCTCCCAGCCGAACGCGTAGTCCATGCTGATCGTCGCCATCCGCCGGAGCTTGAGTTGCTTGTAGGCGTAGTCCCCGATCGGATGGGTCATCTGACTGCCCGAGGCCGAGGTGCGGACGATCCAGCGCACCGGCTTCCGCTGGGTGATGTCGTCGGGCGCCGTGATCGGGTAGACCGTCGGGATCTTGTTCTGCTCGATGTAGGGCACCAGCGCGTAGCCGGTGGCGGCGAGTAGCCCGCCCGCGAGCGTGTGCACCTTCTCCTGCTCGACGAGGCGCCGCACCTTGGTGACGGCGCCGGTCGGCTCCGGATCGGAGTCCTCCACGATGACCTTCACCTCGCGTCCCGCGACCTTGTTGCCGACCTCTTCCCAGAAGAGATTGAAGCCGTCGGTCATGTCCTTGCCGGTCTGGGAGAAGTTGCCGGAGAGCGGGCCGAAGTAGCCGATGCGGATCGGCCCGCTCTCCGCCGCGCGCGCGGGACGGACCGCCGCCGCCGCCGCGGCGCCGCTCATCGTCAGCAGGAACTGTCGCCTCTGCATGGGATCGCCTCCTCTGCGGCGAGGGGAACCGGGTTCTCGCGCCGCTACACTAGGGACGGCCCAGTGATTTGTCAATCTTCGCGGGACCCGCAACCCTCAGGGGCGACCCAGGAGCGCGCGGCCCGCGGCCACCGCGGCCACGCCACTGATCGCTCCAACGAAGTCGTTACCGCTCCAGCGCATGGCCAGGAGCGCGGCCACGAAGCCCGCCACCTCGGGAGGGCTGGCCCGGGCCGCCTCGGGCGCGAGGATGGCGCCGAGGACGGCAAGGGGGATGGCCTCGAGCCACGCCTGAACGCGTGGTGTGAGAGGCACGAAGCCCATCGCCCAGAATCCGCCCGCCCGACACGCGTACGAGGCGAGGCCCATCCCCACGATGGCCGCCGCGACGTCAGGTGGGATCAGCTGCATTGCGCCACGCTCCGGCCAGGCTGCCCGCGAGGCCGCCGGCCAGGATGTGCCAGTGCCCCGGGGCGACGTGCTCGCTCGCGATCGCGGTGATCGCCGCCACCGCCAGCGGAACGACGTCGCGGCGGCCGCGCCACAGGGTCACCGCGGTCGTCGTGCAGAACGCGGCGAGCATGAAGTCGAGCCCGAGCCGGCGCGGGGCACCGATGACCTGCCCGAGGCGGTGCCCGAATCCGCTCGCCACCATCCAGCTCACGTACATCACGAGCCCACCGCCCACCAGATACGCGGCGTCGAGACGCCCCGCCGCCCGCTCGCGCATCGCGAGCGCCCAGTTGGCGTCCGCCAGGACAAAGAGCGAGCCGTACGCGGGCAACCGCCGTAGTCCGCCGAGCCACGGACGCAGGGCCGCGCCCATCAGGATGTAGCGCGCGTTGATCGCGAGGGTGGCGACCCACACCGCGACCAGCGGCACCGGCGTGCTCCACACCTGGAGCGCCACGATCTGGGCGGAGCCGGCGTAGACGATGCCGCTCATCAGCAGGGTGGCCCATAGGCTCAACCCCTGCTGGCCGGCCAGCACGCCGAAGGCGATGCCGAAGGCAAACGTGCTCGCGGCCACCGCGGCCACCCCGACCACGCCGGCCCGGAATCCCTTCCGGGTGAAGCCGATCAGCTCTCGGTTCAACCTAACCTCCATGACGGTTATTCGACGTAGGAGCATAGTCGCGTTGCCAGCGGGCCGTCAACCGGTATGATGGTTAGCGCGATGCCCGGGTCGGAGCCGTCCTATGCCGTGGTCCCGCCGAAGCTGATCGGCGGCGAGCTCTGTCTCGACTTCATCAACACGCATCAGTGGCGCCGGGACCGCTCGGCCGGCGGCGAGCGCCTCACCGACTACGAGGAGCTGCTCCACTGGGCGACGCAGGCGGGCGACCTGGATGGGCGCGAAGGCCGTCGCCTCCGGGACGCGGCGCGCCGCCGGCCGGACCGGGCCCGCGCGGTCCTCGCGGAGGCGCTGGCGCTACGGGAAGCGCTCGCGCGCCTCTTCGCCCGGCCCCGTCGCCCGGCCCCCGCCGATCTTGCCCTCGTCAACCGGATGCTGGCCGCCGCGCCCGTCCGCGCCGAGGTCGTCCCGGCGGCGGCAGGATTCGGCTGGTCGACCGCGGGCCCGCGGAGTGTGCTCGGGCGACCGCTTTGGGCGGTGCTGTGGAACGGTCTCGAGCTCCTCACTTCGGCGCGGCTCGGGCAGGTCCGGACCTGCGCGGATGCCCGGTGTGGCTGGATGTTCCTCGACCTCTCCCGCAATCGAACGCGTAGGTGGTGCGCGATGGAGAACTGTGGGAACCGCGCGAAGGTGCGACGCCACTACGCGCGGCGGCGGAAAGGTCGCGGCGGGTCGTCGCGGGCTTGACACCCTCGGCGTGAGCGGTCAGAGTCAGGGCCATGCTCGACGCCACCCGCGACCTCGTCCTCCCCACCACGATCACCGGCTCCTACCCGCGGCCGCACTGGTTCACCGAGGAGCTGCGGGGGCGCGGCTTCAAGGACGCGCTCGGCGACTCGCGCTTCCGCGAGCAGTACCTCGACGCGGTGAGCTGTCTGGTGCGGGAGCAGGAGATGGCCGGGCTCGACGTCGTGACCGACGGCGACTCGCGCTTCGATCTCACCGTGGGCGGCAAGTCGTGGTTCTACTACGTGATCGAGCGCCTGCGCGGCATCACCGGCGCCCAGGACCGGTCGACCGGCGGCGGGTGGAAGGCGCTGCGGCCGGGCCACATCCTGTACGAGGTGATGGAGGCCTACCAGCCCGCGGTGGTGGGCGAGGCGCTGGGGGGCCGCGCGCTCCAGTACGCCGCGCTCTTCAAGACCGCGCAGCGCCTCACCGCCAAGCCGGTGAAGTTCGGCGCGATCACCGCGCAGTCGCTGGCCAAGATGCTGGTCAATCGCCACTACGCGTCGGACCGCGACGTGATCCTGGCTCTGGCCGGCATCTTCAACGCGGAGCTGCGAGAGGTCGCGGCCGCGGGCTGCCGCGTCATCCAGGTGGAGGAGCCCCAGCACCATATCGCGGGCGCGGCGGGCGCCTCCGACAAGGATCTGGAGTTCTACACCGAGGCGGTGAATCGTGAGATCGCGGGCGTGAACACCGAGGTCTGGCTGCACACCTGCTGGGGCAACCCGAACCAGCAGCCGCTGCACTGGGAGCGGCCGTCGTACGAGCGGTCGCTGCCGTACCTCCTGGCCACCAACGCGGACGTCATCACGCTGGAGTGCGCGTCCACCGACGGGAGGGACCTGCCGCTGCTCGCCCGGCACCGCACCGACAAGAAGATCGCGATCGGGGTGGTGAACCACTCGACCGCGGCGGTGGAGCCGCCCGAGGTGGTGGCGGGCCTGATCCGCCGCGCGCTGGAGTACGTGCCGGCGGAGCGCCTGGTGCTGAGCACCGACTGCGGGTTCGGCCGCGAGGGCCTGGCGCGCCGCATCGCCTTCTACAAGAGCGTGGCCATCAATCTGGGCGCCAACATCGTCCGCCGCGAGTTGAAGCTGCCCGAGGTGGAGATTCCCGCGGCGGATCCCCGCTTCACTTTCGCGGGCTGAGGGAGGAGACCACGATGCCGACGATCAAGGTGAGCGACCTGGCCTACGTGCGACTGCGCGCCCCGGACCTCGACGCGATGGAGGAATTTCTCACCCACTTCGGCCTGGTCCGGGCGGCCCGGACGCCGAAGGCGCTCTACATGCGCGGGACGGACCCCACGCACCACATCCACGTGACCGAGAAGGCGGACGACGCGAGCTTCGTGGGGTTCGGCTACCACGCGGCGAGCGAGCGTGATCTCGAGCGCGTGGCGACCGCGCCGGGGGCCTCCGCGATGGAGGCCATGGACGAGCCGGGCGGGGGCAAGCGGGTGCGGCTCCGCGAGCCGAACGGCTACCAGGTCGAGGTGATCTGGGGCCTGGAGGCGCTGCCGCCGATCCCGGTGGCGCACACCCCGATGAACACCGGCGCCGAGCCCCTGCGGCGTGCGGGGACCTTGATGCGGCTGCGCAAGTCGCCCACTCTGATCAAACGCATCGGCCACGGGGTGATGGGCACCCCGAAGGTGCGCGAGACCGTGCAGTGGTTCCGCGACACGCTCGGCTTCATCGGCTCGGACGACGTCTACGCCGGGCAGAAGGACAACCTGATCGGCTCGTTCAACCGGTGCGATCGCGGCGACGAGTACGTGGACCATCACACCCTCTTCTGCGTGCACAACGAGCGCGCGGGCATGAACCACGTCTCGTTCGAGGTGCCGGACGTGGACGCGGTCTTCAAGGACCACGAGTACATCACCCGGCTCGGCAAGTACGAGCACATGTGGGGGGTGGGACGGCACCTGCTGGGCAGCCAGGTCTACGACTACTGGTGCGATCCGTGGGGCCGCGTGCACGAGCGCTGGGCGGACACCGATCGCCTGAACGCGCGCAGCGGCTCGAACCTCCTGTCCGCGGAAGAGGGGCTCGTCAGCCAATGGGGCGAAGATCCTCCGGAACGGTTCATCCGGCACGTGACCCGGTAGCCCCGCGCGCGCTCGAGCGGCTGAGGGGCATCTGTCGCGCCCTGAACGGCACGACGGAGAAGGTGTCCCACGGCGAGCCGACCTTCTGGATCGGCGGCAAGATGTTCGGCCAGTTCGACGACCATCACCACGGCGCCCCGCACGTGGGTGTCTGGCTCGCGATGCCGCTGGGCGCGCAGGAAGCGCTGGTCTACGCCGACCCGAAGCGGTACTTCGTCCCACCTTACGTGGGCAAGCGCGGCTGGGTGGGGATGCGGCTCGACCGCCGGCCGAGCTGGAAGACGGTCGAGCAAGTCGTCGGCGAAGCCTACGCCTTCGTCGCGGCTAGGACCAGACCTCCGTCGGAAAGGGCAGCCCTTCGAGATCCGCGTCGGTGAGCGGCGCGTCCTTGTCCACGCCAAGCTCGTCGAGGAACCAGTAGATCTGGCGCAAATGCTGGGCGGTGTGCCACGTCGTGCGCTCCATGAAGTCGGGCGCCGACTGCGGGCCGTAGTAGGTGCTCACCTGGCCGTCGCACCACCCGGGCCGCGCGAAGAAGGCGGCGAGGCGCTTGCGCACCGCCTCGCCGTAGCGGGCGACCGCGTCGCCGTCCGCCATCTCGGGCGGCGCGTTCTCCTCGAACCAGTCTCCGGTGAGGTGTCCCTGCTCCCGGGTGTCCGCGAACGAGGCCGCGACGCGGA
>DATMMH010000188.1:0-6224 GCA_035569855.1 Candidatus Dormiibacterota bacterium | reverse complement strand
CATCCACGATCTCCGGATGTATCCCCTGACCCTCGTCGACGTGCGCGACAACGCGGTGGTGGTGGCCCGCGCCGCGAGCTGGAAGTGGATGGAGCGCCTCAGCCGCCGGGCGTGCGTGGAGGTCGGGTCGATCGCCTCCACCTGCAAGGCTCCGCGGACCGGCAAGGAGGTGAAGGAGTGCGGGATCCTCGGGTCCACCACCAAGGCCATCACGATCGGGCGCGCGGTGCAGACCGCGCGGCGGGCGCACCGCGATCCGATCGACGCGGTGCTCGCGCTCGAATCCGGGCTGAAGCTCTTCACCGGCAAGATCCACGACATCGCGCGGCGGACCACCGAGGGCTTCCTGCGCGGCACCGCCACGATCGAGGGTCTCGACGAATTCCGGGGCCACACCTTCCGCCTCGCGTTCCAGAACGAGTTCGCGGTGGGGTGGCTCGACGACCACCCGCGGGTCATGACCCCCGACCTCATCTGCGTGCTCGACACCGTCTCCGGGGATGCGATCGGCACCGAGACCCTGCGCTACGGCCAGCGGGTGACCGTCATCGCCTTGCCCGCTCCCCCGATCCTCCTCACCCCGAAGGGCCTCGAGCACGTCGGGCCACGCGCCTTCGGCTACGATCTGACCTTCAAATCGGTCTTCGCGTGAGGCGACGGATCGGCATCGACGTCGACAGTTCGGCCACCCGTTACGACGGACGAGGTCTCCTCGGCGACCGCGTGATCATCGACCACCGGCCGCTGCATCTCGGTCGGCCCGTATTTGTCGCACGAGCGACGGGTCGCGCACCATGGGCGCTGCACGCGGGCGCAGCTCTCGCGGAACGGATCCCGGGGATCCATGGTCGACAGCGCTGTTATATAATCCCGGCCGGGTGAACTTAACGCGCGACAACCGGGCGGGAAGATCTCCGCGCCGGCGACTCAGCTCGCTGGTGATCGGCGCCGCGATCGCCGTGGTCTGGGAAGGCGGCAAGGCACTCTTCGCCATACCGGGCTACAAACTCCCTCACCTGCACGAGATCCTGCTCGATTTTCTGCGCCAGGGCGCGGGCGGCGAGCGCTGGTTCTCGATCATGGCGCAGAACGCGGCCTTCACGGCGCTCGAGAGCCTAATCGGCTTCACCCTCGGCGGGCTCACCGGCCTCGTTCTCGCGATCGGATTCGCTCACTCCCGGCTGCTCGAGCGCGGCCTGCTCCCCTATGTGGTGGCGTCCCAGACCGTGCCCGTCCTCGCCATCGCGCCGATGGTGGTGGTCTGGCTCGGAACGTCCTGGTTCTCGAAGGCGGTGATCGCCGCCTACCTGACCTTCTTTCCGGTCACCATCAACATGGCCCGCGGGCTCCGGGCCATCGACCCCGACGCGCTGGCCCTGATGCGCGCCCTCGCCGCGACGTCGCGCCAGGTCTTTGTCAAGCTGCGTTTTCCCGCGTCCCTGCCTTACCTCTTCACGGCGCTGCGGATCTCCGCCACCGCGAGTGTGATCGGCGCCATCGTGGGAGAGCTGCCGGTCGGAAGCCGCTTCGGCATGGGCGTGGTGATCATCAACGCCGCTCAGTACTACAACTGGCGCCCCGCCAATCTCTGGGCCGCCATCCTCGTCTCCGCCCTGATCGGGATCGCCTTCTACCACGCGGTGGTCCTCGTCGAGCGCCGCGTGACCGCCTGGCGCCCGAGCGCCCCCTCGATCTAGGCGAGCGCGGGATGGGAGTGCCGATCATCGAGATCGTCGACGTCGGCAAGTCGTTCAGCGGCCGCACGGGCCCCACCGAGGCCCTCCGGGCCGTCTCGCTGTCCGTGGACGCCGGCGAGTTCATCTCGATCATCGGCCCCTCGGGCTGCGGGAAGTCCACGCTCCTCCGCATCGTGGGTGACCTCGTGGAGCCCACCTCGGGGGTCGCTCGCGTGAACGGCAAGAGCGCGCGCCAAGCGCGGCTCGACCGCGACTACGGCATCGTGTTCCAGACGCCGGTGCTGTACGATTGGCGGACCGTGCTGGAGAACGTGCAGCTCCCCCTCGAGCTAGCGGGACGCCCGCGACAGGAGCGGGACGCGCGCCCGCGCGCGCTGCTGCGCCTGGTCGGCCTCGAGGCCTTCGGTGGTCACTTCCCGTGGCAACTCTCGGGCGGCATGCAGCAACGGGTCTCGATCGCGCGGGCGCTGGCCCTGAACCCCTCGATCCTCCTCATGGACGAGCCATTCGGTGCGCTCGACGAGATGACGCGCGAGCGCCTGAACCTCGAGCTGCTCCAGGTCTGGAGCAAGAGCGCCGCCACCGCGCTGTTCGTGACCCACAGCATCGCCGAGGCCGTGTTCCTGTCGAGCCGGGTCGTCGTCATGAGCCCGCGCCCAGGCGCCATCGACCGCATCGTGGACATCGATCTGCCGCGCCCCCGCCTGGACAAGATCCGCGCGCACCCGCGCTTCTTCGAGCTGGTGACGACCGTGCGCGAGAGCCTCCGCGAGGATCCGGCGCTGGCCGCCGGCGACGACGCCAGGCGGGCGATCTAGGATGCGCCGGCTTCGCGACTACGCGCCGGCGGCCCTCGTCCTCGCGGCCGGCATCGCGCTGTGGGAGGCGGTAGTCTTCGCCTTCGCGATCGAATTCTACCTGCTGCCCGCCCCGCACGTGATCGTGCAGAGCCTGCGGGAGACCTACCCCACGCTCATGGAGGCGGGCCGCTACACGTTCACCGAGGCGGTGATCGGCTACGCCCTCGGCTGCGGGGGTGGCATCGCCGCCGCGATGCTGGCGAGCCGCTCACCCGCCTTCGCCGACCTCGTGCTGCCCTACGCGGTGGCGTCGGCGTCCGTTCCGATCATCGCGCTCGCCCCGCTCGCCATCGTGTGGTTCGGCGTGGCGCAGGGCTCGAAGATCGCGATCGTCACCCTCATGACGTTCTTCCCGACCTTCATCAGCGCGCTGCGGGGGCTCCTCGGAGTCACGCCCGCGGCGCTCGAGCTGATGCACAGCTACGCTGCGACCGAGTGGCAGATCTTCGTGAAGCTCAGGCTCCCGCACAGCCTGCCGCTGGTGTTCACCGCCTTGCGCGGATGCACCACGCTCGCCATGATCGGCGCCGTCGTGAGCGAGTTCTTCGGCGGCCCGATGAAGTCGCTGGGCGTCTACATCAAGAGCACCGCCAGCCTCTTCCAGACGCGCCAGGCGTGGTCGGCGATCGTGGTCACCTGCGCGCTCGGGCTCCTGTTCTACTTCGCGGTGGCGCTGGCCGAACGCCTCGTCATGCCGTGGCGCGTCGAACGAGGGCTCATCTAAATCACTGAAGGAGGATCACACCGATGCTGAGACGGGCGCTGCTGGTGCTGTTGACAGGATGTGCGCTGATCATCGCGACGGCCGACGCGGGTCGTGGCCAGTCCATGGACAAGGTCCAGGTCCAGCTCAAGTGGGTGACCCAGGCCCAGTTCGCCGGATACTACGCGGCGAAGGCCAAGGGCTTCTACACCGCCGAGAATCTCGACGCCACCGTCCGGCCGGGCGGGCCGGACATCGTCCCCGAGCAGGTCGTGGCGGGCGGCGGGGCTCAGTTCGGCATCGACTGGCTCCCGAGCCTTCTCTCCGCGCGCGAGCAGGGGGCGCCACTGGTGAACATCGGGCAGGTCTTTGCCCACAGTGGCATGCGCGAGATCGCTTTCAAATCCTCCGGCATCAAGGGAGCGGCGGACCTCCGCGGCCGGCGCGTCGCCGTGTGGTTCGGCGGCAACGAGTTCGAGCTGCTCGCCACCCTCGAGAAGTACAAGATCGACCGCAACAAGGACGTGACGCTCGTCCAGCAGCCGTTCGACATGAACCTCTTGCTCCAGAAGCAGGTCGACGCGGCGGCGGCGATGACCTACAACGAGTACAGGCAGGTGTTGGACGCCGGCGTGAAGCCGGACGACCTCGTGGTCATCGACTTCAACCGCGAGGGCACGGCGATGCTCGAGGACGGGATCTTCGTCCGCGGTGACTGGCTCCGGGACGCCAAGAACAAGCAGATCGCCGCCCGCTTCCTGCGCGCCTCGCTCAAGGGCTGGGAGTTCTGTCGGGACAAGCCAACGGAGTGTGTGGAGATCGTGCTCAAGGAGAGCCCCGTGCTTGGCCGGGAGCACCAGGTATGGATGATGACGGAGATCAACAAGCTCGTCTGGGGTCCGCCCGCGCCCAAGAGCCCGCTCGGCAAGATGGACCCCGCGGCGTTCAAGCAGACCGCCGACATCGCCCTCAAGTTCGGTGTGATCAAGAAGGCGGCCGATCCCGGCGCCTATACCCACGAGATCTGGGAGATGGCTCAGAAGAAGTAGACGGTCGCGTGCCCGGCACGCCCCACCAGCCTCCCGTCTCGGGCGCGCGCCCGTTCACTTGGCGCGGGCGAGCGCAGCGACGACACCGCCGCCGGGCGGCCCCTGGTGCTCGGCGCCGGCTGAGACGTAGCACATCGTGTCTCCGGTGATCGAGGCGATCACCGCGTTGACGACGCCGCGGATATGCCGCGTGTAGTTGATGTCCGAGTCGTCGAACATCACGTGCCGGCGACCCCTCGTGGCGCCCGCCGGATCGGGCTCGCACTTGGCGAAGACGTTGACGAGCCGTGCCCGGTCGCTCTCGGCGAGCTCGCACTCGACGGCGAGGCCGGCCCGGCGGAGCACCTCCCGCACCGAGGCCCCGTCGATGGCGTCCTTCATTGCCCCGTGGGCGATCACGAGGTCGCTGGTCGAGCGCGCCGAGTTGCCAAGCACGATGACCTCGCAGTTCATCAGCTCGATTCCCGACGAAGTCGAGGCCACGTCCGAGAAGATCGAGTAGTCGCCCGCTATCACCTTGTCGGTGAGCACGGAGGCGTCGATCTCCCGCGTGGCCATCCCGATGCCGAGGGCGGCCGCCGCCCGGCCGTAGGTCATCGATTTGTAGGTGTCGCTCGTCACCACCGCCCGGCCCCGTCCGCGCGCGTCGTTGATGCGCTCGGTCGTCAGCGCGCCCGTCTTGATCTGGACGAAGTGGGCGTCGCCGGGATCCGCGATGCCGGCGTCGGCGAGGGCCGCGCGCACGCCCTCGGCGGCCACCCGGGCGTGCACGGCGGTGCCGAATTCCTCGGGGAGGAGGTCGCGTGTGTAGGCGGCGCCGACCGTGAATCGCTTCTGGCCCGTCGGCGTCCCCCGGTCAGGCTCGCGGGTGAAGATGGTCGCGTGCGGGCTCATCAGCCCCTCGGTGCCGCCCGACCAGATGATCGGCACGCGCTTGGCCACCTCCCGATAGTCCTGGCCCGAGCGCTCGGCGATGAGCAACTGGAACGCCAGCGTGGCGAACGCTCGCGTGAAGTCGTTGACGCCGCCGTTGCCCTCGGTCTTGCCGAGCACGGCGACCACGTGCTCGGCGCGGAACGCGCCGCGGTCCAGGAGCCGTCCGGCCTCGCTCACATCGTCGGGAGCCCGCATTCCCACCTTGAACGCCTGAGCATGCATCAGCGACCTCCTCTCGTGTCGGTGTGGGGCGATTCCTCGATCAGCTCGCGGATCCGGTTCGGGTTGAGCGGCATCTCGCGGATCCGGATCCCAAAGGGCCGGAGCGCGTCCTCGATCGCCTCGGCCAGCACCGCCGGGCCGGGGATGGCGCCGGCCTCGCCTACGCCCTTGATCCCGAGCGGGTTCAGCGGCGAGGGCGTCTCCTTGTGTACGATCTCGATCTCCGGGATCTCCATGGCCGTCGGCATCAGGAAGTCCATGTAGGTGGCGCTGAGCGGCTGACCGGTCTCGTCGTGCACGATGCGCTCGTAGAGGGCGCCGCCGATGCCCTGGGCGACGCCGCCGTGGATCTGGCCCTCGATCACCATCGGATTCACCATCGTGCCGCAGTCGTGCTGGACGACGTAGCGGAGAATGCGCACGTCCCCGGTGACGGGGTCGACCTCGACGATGGCCGCGTGGCAGCCGCTCGCGAACGTGGCCTGGGACGGCGCGTAGTAGCCAAAGGCCTCGAGCCCCGGCTCCTCGCCGAGTCCGAGCACCGCCCCCACGCGTGGCTTGACCAGCCGGAGCGCCGCCTCCGAGGCCTCCTTGGCGTAGGCGTAGCGGATGGGGTTGGCGACCGTGGCGAGCGCGCCGAGCCCGAGCTCCTTCCCGGGCAGGCCCCTGACCCGCACGTGGCCGTCCGCCAGCTCGAGGTCGTGAGGCGATGCCTCGAGCAACTCGGCGGCGATGCGAAGCGCCTTGTCGCGCACCT
>DATMMH010000187.1:0-8469 GCA_035569855.1 Candidatus Dormiibacterota bacterium | reverse complement strand
CCACGAGAAGACGCTCGAGATGATGCAGCTCTTCGCCGAGGAAGTCATGCCCCACTTCCGCGAGGACGCCGCCGTCGACGAGACCGTCGGCGTCGGGAGATAAGCGCCCGTCAGCGGGGGATGGCGGAGCGGGCGAGGGCGTCGGCGCGGTCGTTGAGGGGATCGCCGCTGTGGCCGGCGACCTTGTGCCAGGTCACGTCGTGCCGTTCCACGGCGGCGAGCAGGGCCTCCCAGAGGTCGCGGTTCTCCACCGGCTTTTTCTGCGAGTTGAGCCAGCCGTTCCGGCGCCAGCGCTCGTACCACCGGTCCCGGAAGCAATTGATCACGTACGCGCTGTCGCTGTAGATGGCCACCTGGCGCCGACCCTCGATCGCGCGCAGACCCGCGAGCGGCGCGGTCATCTCCATGCGCTGGTTGGTGGTGGGGTTCTCGCCGCCGGAGAGCTCGGCCTCGCGACCGCCGTCGATGAGGATCGCGCCCCAGCCGCCGGGTCCGGGATTACCGGAGCAGGCGCCGTCCGTGTACATGATCACGGGGGAACGAGGGGAGGCCGCCGATGTCATCGACCCTCGTTCAGCCGCCCCCCGCCTCGGCCCGCTCCCTCAGCGGGAGAGGGATCGGTGAGGATCAGGAGGGCCAGTAGAGGTAGCGGCCGCAGGACTCGCAGGGAAGCAGCGAGGACTGCGCGCGGAGCTCCTGCAGTCGTTGGGGCGTGATCGTCACGCGGCAGGCGCCGCAGAAATTGGGCTTGGCCACCGGCACCAGGGCCAGGCCGGCCCGCGCGCGGAGGATGCGGTCGTAGTCGCCCAGGATGTTCGCGGGCAGCTTCGCGGCGAGCTCCTTGCGCTCGGTGCGCACCGCGGCCAGGTCGGTCTCGATCCCGCGGAGCTGCTCCTTGAGGGTGGCTTCCTCGCTGCGCCCCTGGCTCTCCCGCTGCTTGAAGCGCGCCTCGGTCTCCCGGATCTCCCCGGTGAGCCGCTCTTGCGCTTCCATGAAGACGAGGACCTCCTCCTCCATCCGGGCCTTTTCCTGCTTGATGTCCTCGATCTCGATCAGCACCGCGGAGTATTCCTTGTTGGTCTTGACCTCGTAGAGGCGGGCCTCGTTCTTGGTCCGCTTGGCCTGGACGACCTCGAGATCCTTCTCCTTGGCGCGCTGGTCCTTGCGGGCGGCGTCGAGCTGGGCCCTGGTCTGCTCGACCTGTTTCCGGGCTTCCTCGACCCCGGCGTGGATGGCCGCGATCTCCTTCGGGAGTCGCGCGGCGTCTGCCTCGAGGGCGGCGATGCGGGTGTCGATCGCCTGCAGATTGATCAGCGTCTGGAGCTGCCCGTCCACTTACCCCCTCGTCCGTACTCTCGCTGGAGTTGGTGGGCCCACTTGGACTCGAACCAAGACCGGACCGGTTATGAGCCGGGGGCTCTGACCAATTGAGCTATGGGCCCGACGAGCGTCATGATACCACCGCTTCGGACATCTTCTTTGCCCTGGGATCACGATTCCAGGAAGCTCCGGAGCTTCTTGGAGCGCGACGGGTGCCGGAGCTTGCGGAGGGCCTTGGCCTCGATCTGCCGGATGCGCTCGCGGGTCACCGCGAAGTCCTGGCCGACCTCTTCCAGCGTGTGCTCGCAACCGTCCGACAATCCGAACCGCAGCCGGAGCACTTTCTCTTCGCGAGGCGTCAGCGAGTTGAGGACCTTGTTGGTCTGCTCCCGCAGGGACAGCCCGATCATGCTCTCGACCGGCGAGCCCACCTGCTTGTCCTCGATGAAATCGCCCAGATGGCTGTCCTCTTCCTCGCCGATGGGGGTCTCCAGCGAGATGGGCTCCTGGGCGATCTTGAGGACCTTGCGTACCTTGTCGACCGGCACTTCCATCTTGATCGCGATCTCTTCCGGGCTGGGCTCGCGGCCCAGCTCCTGGACGAGCTGCCGTGACGTGCGGATGAGCTTGTTGATGGTCTCGATCATGTGCACCGGGATCCGGATGGTGCGGGCCTGGTCCGCGATCGCGCGGGTGATGGCCTGCCGGATCCACCAGGTGGCGTAGGTGGAGAACTTGTAGCCGCGCCGGTACTCGAACTTGTCGACCGCCTTCATCAGGCCGATGTTGCCTTCCTGGATGAGGTCGAGGAACTGGAGTCCCCGGTTGGTGTACTTCTTGGCGATCGAGATGACGAGCCGCAGGTTGGCCTCGACCATCTCCTTCTTGGCCCGCGCCGCCTTGGCCTCACCCAGCTTGATGACCTTGACGATGTTCTTCAGCTCGTCGGCCCGCGCGTCGGCCAGCTCCTCGGCCCGCTTGATCTTCTGCTGGGCCACCCACACCAGCCGCTCCTTGATCGAGGGGTGCTTGGCCGCCGCCTTCTGGTAGAGGTCGCGATCACCCTCGTCGCGATCGTCGTCGGCGAGGGAGGAGAGGAACGCGTCCACCGCGGTCGGCGCCGGCCGCTTGCCGTCCGACCAGAGGGCGATCTCGCGCTCGGCCCGGTGGATTTTCTCGACGAGCTTCTTGAGGTCGGCGCCCCACATATCGAGGAGGGACTGCTGGAGGTTGAGGCTGCGGAGGATCGAGAGAACCTTGGTCTTCTTGGCTTCGGCCTGCCCTTCCACTCGCTTCCAGGCCGGGTCGCCCTTGCCTCGCTTTCGCCCCCCGGCCTTGGCCTTGAGGCGTCGCCACTGATGGGTGAGCCGTTCCCGCTCCCGCAGCAACCGGTCCACGGTCCCCAGCTCGCGGATCACCGAGCGGCGGAGGGCTTCCTCCTTCTCCTCGGTGGATTCCTCTTCCGGGAAGTCCACAACGTCCTTGATCGGGGCTTCGTTGCGGCGCAGCTCCTCGCGGAGCGCGCGGATCTTCTCGATGGCGAGGCTGGTGGACAGGATGGCCGCGGTCGCCTCGTCCTTGCCTTCCTCGATGCGCTTGGCGAGCGTGATCTCGCCTTCGCGGGTGAGGAGGGCCACCTTGCCCATCTCGCGCAGGTAGAGGCGGACGGGATCTTCGGTGCGGCCGACGGGACCGGGGGTCAGATCGATACGCCGGGGCTCGGGTTCCTCGTCGTCGGCCTCGGGCTCGGCCTGCGCCGCCATCTCGGATGGCAGGCGGACCGCCTTGGTCGAGTCCACGACCTCGATGTCCATCGAGCCGAACATCAGCATGATGTCATCGAGCTGGTCGAGCGTGACGAGGTCGGACGGGAGGGCGTCGTTCACCTCGTCATAGGTGAGAAAACCCTTCTGCTTCCCCTTGGCGATGAGCTTGTCCAGCTCCTCGATCTTCGGTTCGTCCGCCATCTTTGATTCGTTCGCCATGCCTTGCCATTCTCCTGGTGGGTTAAGGTGCTCCTGAGCGGCGCGGATCGTCATCCGGGCCCTGGCTCGATCGCGCCGGGCGCGCCAGGGCCAAGTCCCTGACCGCCTCCGCCTCCCGTTGCAGGTCGCGCTGCAAGCCCCGCAACTCCTCCTGAAGCGCGGGCAGCGCCGGGTCACCGGCCGCCTGGGCGTCGATGATCGCCCGCGTCACCAAGTGCACCCGCTGTTTACGATGCCGGATATGGTACCGCCTCTTTAGCTCTGCGACGTGACTATGTGTGTCGACCCATTTGCGGTCCTCGACCAGCAGGGCGGCGAGTAGGCCGCGCTCCCGCTCGTTCGGCAGCTCGGCCATCAGCGCCTCGGGCGCTCCGTCGGGCGCCCGACGCAGCGCGGCCAGGACCAGGCGGAGGCCCTGGTGGACCACGTCCTCCTCCTCGAGCACGGGGAGGAGCTCGGCCCGCGCCTCGTCGACGTGCAAGAGGAGGGCCACGAGATCGCGCTCGAAGGGGACGGGCGGGGGCCAGGCGTCCGACCCGCCCGGCTCCGGCGCGGTCCCCGCGGACTGCTCGGGTCTCCGACCCCTCGCCCGGGCACCCTGCAGCTGCTGCGCCTCGATCCAGAGCTGGGTGGAGTCGACGCCGAGCCGCCGGGCCGCCTCGCGGGCCAGCGAGGTCGCCTCCTCGGCGTTGGCCACCTTCGAGAGGATGAGCGCCACCCGCGCGTGGGCGTTCGAGCGACCCCGAGACGTGGCCAGGTCTTCCTCACCGAGCGCCCGCTCGAGGACGAACGAGAGCAGCGGGCGGGCCGCGTCGAGTCGAACGGTGAGCGCGGCGGCCCCCTCGGCGCGCAGCAGGCTGTCCGGGTCGTGGCCGGGCGGGAGCACCGCCACCCGGATCGGCAGGTACCCGGCCTTCTCGAAGCCGCCGGTCCGGGATACCGACCAGCCCAGGTTCTGCAGGTCCATCACGTCGTTCATCATCTCCTCGAGCCGCGACGAGGCCTTCTGGCCGGCGGCGTCGGCGTCGAAGAGGGCGAACACCTCGTCAGCGTAGCGACGCAGCAGGCCGAGCTGGGCGGAGGTGAAGGCGGTGCCGAGGGCGGCGACCGTCTCGGTGAACCCGTGCTGATGGGCCATGAGGCAGTCGAGGTAGCCCTCGACGATGATGGCGCGGCTCCGGTCGCGGATCACCGTCTTGGCCACGTCGAGGGCATAGAGGATCTGTCCCTTGACGTACAGCGGTGTCTCCGGCGAGTTCAGGTACTTGGGCTCCTCGCCCGAGAGGGCCCGACCGCCGAAGGCGACGACTCGACCCTGGACATCGCGGATCGGAAACAGGAGCCGGCCGCGGAAGCGATCGTAGAATCCAGGGCCGTTCTGCCGGGCCAGGGCCAGGCCGGCCTGGATCAGCAGGTCCTCCTCGACGCCCTGCTTCGCCATCGTGCCGATCAGGACATTCCAGCCCTCGGGGGCGTAGCCCAGGCCGAATCGCCGGGCCACCTCCTGATCCACCCCGCGCTGCTCGAGGTAGGTGCGGGCTTTCTCGCCCCCGCGCTCCCAGAGCGACTGGGTGTAGAAGTCGGCGGCGAGGGTCATCACCCGACGAAGCGTCTCGAGCTTGTTGTCCACCTCCGGCGCGCGGCCCGCGGTGGGCAGGCTGACGCCCGCGCGATCGGCGAGCGCGCGCACCGCCTCCGGGAACGCCACACGGTCCTGGCGCATCAGGAAGCTGAACACGTCGCCGCCCGCGCCGCAGCCGAAGCAGTGGTAGATGTTCCGCTTCGGATTCACGGTGAAGGACGCGGTCTTCTCGGTGTGGAACGGGCAGAGGCCCTTCCAGTTCTCGCCGGCCCGCTTGAGCTTCACGAACTGGCCGACGATCTCGACGATGTCCACGCGCCCGCGGATCTCGTCGAGGAGCCCGGTGGAGAAGCCGCCCTGGGCGCTCATCAGCTCTGGCTCAGCACCGCGATGGTGGCGCCCGCGCCGCCCTCGGAGGCTCCACCCGGTCGATGCTCGGCAACCAGCGGGTGCGCGCTCAGGACTTCCTCCACCGCGCGGCGAAGGGCGCCCGTGCCCTTGCCGTGAATGATTCGGACCGAGCTGAGACCGGCCAGGAAGGCATCGTCGAGGTACTTTTCTAGCAGATCGCGGGCTTCATCTCTAGTGCGTCCGATGATTTGTAGCTCCCCGGAGACCCCGCTCTTGCCCGGGGTCGAGACCCCGCCGCCGCGGGAGCCTCTCGCCCCGGCCCGTTGTTCTTTGTGGGAGAGGACCGGGGAAGGGGCACCGGGCCCTCCCCGCTGAACCACGCGCAGCGCCTGTCGCGGCACTTTCACGGTGACCGCGCCCGCCTGCACGGTCGCGATCTCGCCGTCGAGGTCCAGCACCTGGCCCGCCATTCCCAGATGCGTGATCTCCACGCGGTCGCCCGCCGCGGCCACCCCCGAGGTCGGGGCCTCCGGTACGGCGGCCCCCGCGGTCTCCTCCACGCGCTGCGCGGTCTCGAGGAGCCGCTTGCGCGCGCGCTCCAGGTCCGGCCGGCTCTTCTCCGCGCGCTTGAGGCGGTCCCACTCATCGTTGACGTGCCGGCGGACCTCGGTGACGAGCCGCTGCGCCTCGGCCTTGGCCCGGGCCACCGCCTCGCGCGCGGTGGCCCGCGCCGCTTCCAGCTCGGCCTGCGCCCGCGCGAGCAGGCCCGCGCTCTCGGCCTCGCGTCGCTCGAGCTTCGCGGTGCGCTCGGCGTCCTTGCGATCGCGATCGTCCAGGCGGGCCAGCAGCTCCTGGAGCTGCCGCTGCTGGGTGGAGCGATGGGCGTGGGCGCGCTCGATCAGCTTGGCGGGCAGGCCCAGGCGCGCGCCGATGGACAGAGCGTAGCTCTGTCCCGGCCGATCGTAGACCAGCCGGAACGTGGGGGCGAGCCGCTCCGGATCGAACTCGACCGAGGCGTTGCGCGCCTTCGGATGGGTTGAGGCGAAGCCCTTGAGCGGCTCCAGATGCGTCGAGGCCGCGACGACCGCTCCCCGCTCGGCGAGCTCCTCTAGGACCGCCTGGGCGAGCGCGGCGCCGTCGTCGGGATCGGTGCCCGCGCCCAGCTCGTCGAGCAGCACGAGCGAGCGCGCGTCCACCCGCTCCAGGACGTCGCGGAGCTGCTTGACGAACGCGGAGAACGTGGACAGGTTCTCGGCCACGCTCTGGTCGTCGCCCACGATCGCGAAGCACTGCGAGAAGACGGGCAGGTGGGCGCCGGCGCGCGCGGGCACGTGGCAGCCCGACTGGGCCATCAGCACGAGCAGCCCCAGGGTCTTGAGCGCTACCGTCTTGCCCCCCGCGTTGGGGCCGGTGATGATGAGCAGCGGGCGCTCCCCGTGGATCTCGATGTCCATCGGGATTACTGGTCCGCTCGGCTCGCCTTCGGCTGCACCTCGCCCTTCAGGTGCTGACGCGACCTGCCACGCCTGGGCCAGCAGCAGCGGGTTCAGCGCGCCGCGCAGCGAGACGAGCCGCTCCTCGTCCACCGTGGGCTCGACCGCCCCCATGCGGTCGGCGAGGGCGCCGCGGGCGAAGATCAGGTCGAGCCCGCCGATGCCGGCCACCAGCGTCTCGAGCTCGGGCAGCGCCTCCCGCACTGCGTCGGTGAGCGCGGCGAGGAGGCGGACGATCTCCGCCTCCTCCTCGCGCACCGCCTGGACGAGGTCGTTGTTGGCCTCCACCATCGCTTCGGGCTCCACGAACAGAGTGGCGCCGCTCTGTGATCGGTCGTGGACGATGCCGCGGAGCCGGCCCTTGGCCTCCGCCCGGATCGGCAGCACGTACCGGCCGTGGCGGACCGTGACGTAGCGCTCCTGGAAGGTGGTGTCGGCGTTGGGGCCGCTGAAATACGCCTCGAGCCGCTTGACCACCTCGCGACGCAGATCGCGGATGCGCTGGCGCACCCGACGGAGCGCGGGGGCCGCGTCGTCGCGCACCTGACCGTCGGCGTCGATCGAGCGCCGCAGCAGATCGCCGAGCTCGGTCTGGGGAGGGAAGCCGGCGAGGGCGGAGGCGAGATCGGGGGCGACGGAGGCGATGGCGCGGCCGTAGGCGCGCAGGCGCGCGGCGGCGTCGAGCAGCGGGATCAGCGCGGCCAGATCCGATCCCTCGGCCACCGTGCCGGGCACGCGGGCCGCTTCGAGCGTTGGCCGCACGTCCGGGATGCCCTCCCACGGCGGGACGCCGGAGAGGCCCATCGCCTCACGGGCCTGTCGCGTCTCGCCGAGGGCCCGGCGGATCGCGGCGGGCTCCGCGGACGGCGTGGTGCCGAGCGCCAGCTCGCGGCCCATCGGGGTGCGGGCTTCGCGGGCGAGCAGGGCCAGCACCTGCGGCCACTCGAGCCCGCCGACTCCCGCCGAGAGCCGGAACGCGGGGTGAGACGTGCTCATCGGCCCGCGCGCCTCAACCGCGCTCCACCAGCTTCAGCACGGAGTCCACCGCCTCGTCGCAGGCGGTGGTGATCGCGTCGTGCTCCTCCGGCTCGAACGAGGAGAGCACGTGATCGGTGACGCGATCGCGGTCCTGGCCCGGCCGCCCGGGACGACCGATGCCGATCTTGACCCGGCGCAGCTCGTCGGTGGCGAAGGCCTCGATCAGCGACCGCACCCCGTTGTGGCCGCCCGCGCTGCCCTTCATGCGGACCCGCACCGTGCCGAGAGGGAGGTCGAGGTCGTCGAAGACGATGACGAGATCCGCGGCCCCCAGGTGGAGCTTGCGGGCCATCCGCGCCACCGGCGGGCCGGTGACGTTCATGAAGCTGCCCGGCTTGATCAGGTACACCGTCTCGTCCTGCCATCGCCCGCGCGCGACGGCGTGGCCGCCATCGCGCGCGAAGCGTACATGAATGCGGCGGGCCAGCGCGTCCAGAACGCGCTGGCCCACGTTGTGACGAGTGTTGCGGTACTCCGGGCCCGGATTGCCGAGCCCGACGACCGCCTGGGCCACCTACTTCTTCTTCTCGGCTCCGGCCTTCTCGCCCTCGGCCGCCGCCTCTTCCTTGGGCTTGCGCTCGGTGAGCACCTCGGGCTCGGCCGGGGCTACCTCCGTGGTCGCCGCGGTCGCCGCCACCACTTCCTCGGCCGCCGGCGGGGCCACCGTCACGACGGCCTGGTTGGGGTCGTTCAGGATGCG
>DATMMH010000186.1:0-7990 GCA_035569855.1 Candidatus Dormiibacterota bacterium | reverse complement strand
ACCTCGAACGTGTCCTTGATGGTGCCCGGCACGCCGTGGAACGGCCCCCACCATTCCCGCCGCGCCCCCGCCTCGTCGGCGGCGCGCGCCCGCGCGAGCGCCGCGTCCGCAGAGAGCATCACGATCGCGTTCAGCTTCGGGTTGTGCTGGGCGATTCGCTCCAGCATCCGGGTCGTCAGCTCGAGCGAGGAGACCCGGCCGGTGCGGATCGCGCGGGCCGCGTCCAGGGCCGACGCGAAATCGAGATCGGCCGCCGCCGCGCGGGCCGCGCGGGCCGGGAGCAGCGCGGCGCTCGCGAGGGCGACGCCGCCGGCCAGGAACTTGCGCCGGTCCATGACCATGTGGCGCCTCCCCTAAGGTCCTTCGTCGCCCGGGGTGGGCATGACGCGCGCCGGCCGCGCCCGCCCGGGCATCCGCGCGAGCGCGGCCTCGTCCAGCTCGATGCCGAGCCCGGGCCGGTCGGGCACCACGATGAAGCCGTCTCTGACCTCGAAGGCGGGGCGCACGATCTCCCGTCCACGCGCCTCGAAGCTCACGAAGTACTCGGTGATCAGGAAGTTCGGGATCGACGCGGAGACCTGCACGGTCGCGGCCAGCCCCACCGTGGTCGAGTTGTAGTTGTGGGGCGACACCGTGACGAGCGAGGGCTCGGCCATCTGGGCGATGGCCCGTAGCTCCAGGATCCCGCCGCAGTTGCACACGTCGGGATTGACGATGTCGGCGGCGCGCAGCTCGAAGCAGCGGCGGAAGTCGGCCCGGGTGTAGAGCTCCTCGCCGGTCACGATCGGGATCGCGATCTGCCGCCGGCACTCCGCGAGCGCCTCCAGGTTGGTGGACGACACCGGCTCCTCGTACCAGAACGGCCGGAAGCGCTCCAGGGCCCGCGCGATGCGGACCGCGTGCATGGGGGCGAGCCGGCGATGCACCTCGATCAGCAGATCCACGTCCGGGCCGACCGCGTCGCGCACCGCGGCCACCGTGGCGATCGCCTGCTCCTCCACGTCGCGCGCGATGTGGGTGCGCCAGGGCCCCGGGAAGGGATCGAACTTGAGCGCGGTGAATCCGCGCGCCACCGTCTCGCGCGCGCGCGCCGCGTAGTCGGCGGGGGTCTTCCCGCCGCCGTACCAGCCGTTGGCGTACACCCGGACGCGGTCGCGACAGGGTCCGCCCAGCAGCGCGTGCACCGGCACCCCGTGACGCTTGCCCGCGATGTCCCACAGGGCCTGCTCGATCCCGCTCACCGCGCTCCAGAAGTCCATCGCTCCGCGCTTGGCCGCGAAGTCGTGATAGGCCCAGTGGAGAAAGTGGGTGATGTGCGAGGCGTCGCGACCGATCAGGTAGCGGGCGAGCGCCTCCACGTGGGCCACGATCGCGTGGTCGCGATCGGCCTGCGTGTAGCACTCACCCCAGCCGTGCGGGCCGCCGTCGGTCTCGACCTTCACGAAGCAGAGGTTCTTGCCGCCGCCCAGGTCGGCCAGGAACGGCGTGACGCGGCTCAATTTCATGACGGGGCTCCGCCCGAGATGCTACCAGAATCGGCTGGGTCGGGCCGGCGTGATACGATCCTCTCCGGTCCAGACTCACGCATGCACGCTCTGACGACGACGTCGACCCGCGGCTCGGTCCGCGCGAAGTTGATGGCCACGCTCTTCGTGGCCCAGGTCTGCGGCAGCACCGGCCAGTCCATCGGACTCGCGGTCGGGGCGATCATGGCGGCCAGCATCACCGGGACCAACACCTGGTCGGGCGTGCCGGTCGCGGTCGGCGCGCTCGGCACCGCGCTCGCGAGCTGGCCGCTCGCGCGGCTCATGGACCGGTCCGGTCGCCGGCCCGGTCTGGCGCTCGGCTACGGGCTGGCCGTCGTCGGCGCGCTGCTCGGCCTCGCGGGCGTGGCGGTGCGCAGCTTCCCGGTGATGCTCGCGGGCATGGCGCTGTTCGGCGTCGCGAGCACCTCCAACCTGCTGGCCCGCTACGCCGCCGCCGACGTGAGCCCGCCGACCCAGCGCGGCCGCGCGATGGGCATCATCGTCTGGGGCTCCACGGTGGGCTCGATCATCGGACCCAACCTGATGGCGCCCGCGCTGACCCTGGGCGCGTGGCTCTCCGTCCCCGCGACCGCGAGCGCGTTCCTCGTGAGCGTGGCCGCCTACGGCGTGGCCGGGCTCCTGACCGTGCTGTTCCTTCGGCCGGACCCGCTCGCCATCGCGCGCCAGACGCAGGCCGTCGCCGACGCGGGACGCCCGGCCGGCGCGGCGCGCACCCTGGGCGCGATCCTCGGCGACGTGCGCGTGCAGATCGCGCTCGCCACGCTCTCGGTCAGCCAGTTCGTCATGATCGCCACCACCTCCACCTCGCCGCTCTACTTGCACGACCAGGGCCACACCGTCGGCACGATCGGGCTCGCGGTCTCGCTCCACCTGGGCGGCATGTACGTGGCCTCGCCGCTCTCCGGCTGGCTCGCGGATCGCTTCGGACGCCTTCCGGTGATCGCGGCCGGCGCGCTCATGCTGATCTTCGCGGTCGCGCTGGCCGGGCTGGCGCCGGGTGACGCGGGCGCCACCATCATCCTCGGCCTGTTCCTCAACGGGGTCGGCTGGAACCTCGCCTTCGTGGCGGGCAGCGCGCTGTTGACCGACGCGCTCTCTCCCGTCGAGCGCGCCTCGGTGCAGGGCTTCGCCGATCTGCTCATGGGCATGATGGGCGCGATCGGCTCGGCGGCGGGCGGGATGATCCTGGGCATCTGGGGCTTCGCGATCCTGAACGCGGTGGGCGGGGCGCTCGTGCTGGGCCCGCTCGCGGTCACGCTGCTGCGCCGCCCCGCGCTCGCGGCGACAAGCGGATGACGGGCACCGGTTGATCAAGCTCTCCCTGCTCCGGCTCCACGATCTCCGCTGCCTCGGAGCCGGGACCCTGCTGAACTCGGCCGGCATGATGGGCGAGATCGTCGTGCTCGGCTGGCTCGCCCTCGAGCTCACCAACTCGCCGTTCCTGGTCGGCGTGGCGATGGGCTGCCGCGCGCTGCCGCTGTTCTTCGTGGGCGTGCCCGCCGGCGTGATCGCCGACCGCCTGCCACGCCAGCGGCTCCTGGTGGCGACCGGCGCCGGCCAGGGGCTGACCGCGGCCACGATGGGCGTGCTCACCTTGCTCGGGGTGGTGAGTCTCACCCACCTCATGCTGCTCACCTTCGCGGCCGGCGCGCTCCGCGGCGTCGAGCACGCGGCGCGACAGAGCTACGCGCACGACGTGGTGGGCGCGCCCGCGCTGATGAGCGGCCTCGCCATCCTCGGCGTGGCCATGCGCGCCGGCTGGCTGCTGGGCTCGCTCGGGGTCGGCGCCCTCATCGCCCGGTTCGGCTCGGGCCCGGCCTATCTGGCCGTCGCGGTCGCGTTCCTGGCCGGGGGCCTCGCGATGCTTCCGGCCCGCACCGCCGCCTCGACCGGCGAGCCGGTCCGCGACTCGATGTGGCAGGGCATCATCGCCTTCATCGCGGCGGTCCGGAAGGATCGCATGTTGCTGGTCTTGATGATGCTGACCGCGGGCGCCGAGGTGCTGGGCTTCGCGCATCAGGCGCTCCTGCCGAGCCTCGCCCGCGACGTGCTGCACACCGGGCCCGAGGGCCTCGGCGTCATGAACGCGGCCCGCGCGGTCGGCGGCATCCTGGGACTGGCCGCGTCGATGCGTGGGCTCGTCCAGGGCGGTGGCGCGCTCTTCGTGACGGTGCTGGTGTGTTTCGGCGCGAGCCTGATGGGGCTGGCGGTCGCGCCCTACCTGCTGGGCTTCGCGGGCGTGGTCGTGGTGGTGATCGCGGCCAACGCGGCGGGGGCGCTCGCCGATCTCCTCGCGCAGAGCCTGCTCCAGCTGAGCGTGCCCCACCGTCTGCGCGGGCGCGCGGGCGGCGCGTGGGTGGTGGCGATCGGCCTGGCCCCGCTCGGCCAGATCCAGATCGGCGCGCTCGCCTCGCTCTTCGGCGTGAGCGCGGCCCTCGGGGCCAGCGGCCTCGGCCTGGTCGCCCTGGCCGGCGCCACCGCGCTCCTGTTTCCCCGCCTCCGCGCGCTCTAGGGCCGCGGGCAGTTGCCCGCGGCCCGGGCCGCTGGTACGCTTTCAGCGCGATGAGCCGCGCGCAGGACGGAGGAGACATACCCGTGACGAGCGTGTCCGAGATGGCTCGCGACATCGTGGTCGCGCTGATCCAGACCGGCAAGATCCAGCTTCACGCCGACGCGAGGAAACAGGGCGAATGGATCGGCGATCTCTTCAAGGCGGTCCACCAGAAGATCGTCGTGCAGGGTGCCATCGAGCTGCTCGTCGAGGACCAGCTCAAGAACTTCAATCTCGACGATCTGCGCCAGCTCCGCGAGCTGCTCGACGCGGAGATCGCCGCGCGAAGCTGACGCGGCCCGCCGATCCCTCCCGGATCACGGTCACCAGCGTCTGCGCCGCCCCGCTGAGGTAGCCGTTGCGGCGCCGCACCAGCGTCACCGGTACCCCGCCGCGGAGCGCGGGCGCGTCGATGGTCCGGAGGGTGCCGGTGCGCAGCTCCTCCTCCACTCCGCTCTCCGTGAGCAGCGCGATCCCGAAGCCCGCTTCGACGAAGCGCTTCTGCGCGGTCAGGCTGTCGATCCGGATGATGTCTCCGGAAGCGAGGCCGGCCGCCGCGAGACGCTGCTCGAGCGCGGTGGCGAACGCCTCCGGTCGCCGGCGCCGCGGCGGGAACGTAACCCAGCGCTCGCCGGCCAAAGCCTGGGCGTCGCGCACCCGGCGCCCGGCCAGCCGGTGCTCGGGCGCGCACACGACGAGCAGCGCTTCCTCGGTGACCACCTCCGATACCAGGCTCGGGTCGGAGTCGCCGAAGTAGCGCAGCCCGAGCGTCACCTCCCCGCGCCGCACCAGGTCGCCCACCTCCTGGCTCGTCGCGGTGCGCAGCTCGAGCTTGACGTTCGGGTGACGCTGCCCGAAGGTGCGCAGCGTCCCCGCGAAGCGCGTGCTCGCCAGCGTGCCGACCAGGGCCACCGCGACCGTCCCGTGCTCGCCCCGCTCGAGCCCGCGCACCGCCTCCGTCCCGTCCTTGATGCTGGCCAGCAAGGCCTCCGCGTAGGGCAGGAACGTGCGACCGGCCTCGGTCAGGACCACGCCGCCGTGCACGCGCTCGAAGATCGGCGTGCGGAGCTGGTCCTCCAGCATCTCGATGCGCCGGCTGATCGCGGGCTGCGAGCGGTGCAGCGCCTCCGCCGCGCGCGCAAAGCCGCCGAGCCGGGCGATGGACACGAAGGTCTCGATCTCGTCGATGGTCACGTCGATGACTATAGCTGAGCGCCGAGGTCAGATATATGCATTCGACGGATGGCAGGCATGTGGGAGAGACTCCGACCATGACGATCGACCGCGCGGCCCTCGACGCGTCCCGGACCCAGGTGCTCGAGCTCGCCACCCTGAACGGTCCCGGCATCCTTGCCCTCGCAACCGGAGCCCGCATGGTGACGGCGTGGGCGCTGACTCCGGCCCCGCGGGATCCGGTCCAGCATCTGCGGGCGGCGCACGCCCGCGCGCGGCAGCACCTGGCCCGGCTCACCAAGCACGACGCCGGGCGCGAGGTCGCGTCGGTCATGACCGAGGAGCTGTTCACCCGGCTCACCGACGCCCGGCCCGCCCCGCTCACCGCGCCGGCCAAGCCACTCGGCTACACCTACACGCCGCGCAAGTCGCTGCGCCGCGTGCTCGACCACACGCTCGATCACCTCAACCAGATCGACCAGTGGCTCGCCTGGCGTGGCCGCGGCATCGTGCCGACGCCGACCGACGGATGGGTCCCCTCGACGGTGACGCTCCCCGACGATCGCCTCCCGCTGACGCCGGCGGATCTCGATGCCTGGCTCTGGCGCATCGACCAGGCCGCCCGGCTCCTCGCCGAGCGCGCCGCCGCGCTCAGCCCGGCCGAGCTCGACTGGCCGCCACCCGACGGCGGGTGGCCGCTGCGCCGCGTCCTCCACCACGTGGCGCGCAGCGAGCTGCTCTACGCGGCGGCCCTCGACGAGGCGCTGTCGGAGGACGATCCGCGCCGGCGCTACGAAGCGACGTGCCGACGCCTCGACGAAGCGGTGCAGGCGGCCGACGCCCGCGGCGCCGACCCGTCGATCGTATACGCGGGCCTGTACGGCGTGCTCCGGACGCCGGAGGAGCTGATCGGCGACCTCCTCGCGATGGAGCGTGAGCTGCTCGGCGGGACCTGACCCTTACGCCTGACCCTTATGCATCGCCGCCCCGCGCGCGGGCCTCGCGCGCGTAGAGGCGCAGCACCGAGACGGCCAGCGCCATGATCACCGGCCCCGCGATCAGACCGGACAGGCCCAGGACCTCGAGGCCGCCGAAGAGAGCGAGGAAGGTGAGGATCGCGGGCATCCCCTCGTCGCTCACCAGGCGCGGGCGGATCACGTAGTCGCTGAAGCCCACCACCACGAGCGCGCCCCACGCGAGCGTGCCGAGCGCGGCGGCCGGATGCCCGGCCGCGAAAAGATAGAGCCCGGCCGGCACCCACACCAGCAGCGTTCCGACCGCGGGCACCAGGGAAGCGATCGCGGTGGCGATGCCCAGAAAGAGCGGCTGCGGGACCCCGCTCAACCAGAAGCCGAGCGCGGCGAGCGCGCCCTGGGTCAAGCCGGTGAGCACGGTGCCGGACAGGGTGGTGCGGCCGACGCTGCGGAACTCCTCCAGCAGCGCGCGCGTGTACTCGCGTCGGAGCGGCGAGACATCCTCGAGCAAGGTGACGATGCGGGCCCAGTGCTGCAGGACCACGTGCATGGTGAGGAGCGCGAAGAAGAGGCCGAGCAGCCCGTCGACCGTGATGGAGGCGAGCGTCCCGGCCAGCGCGGCCGAGCCCGAGGCGATCCCCGCGGCGGCGGCGCGCAGGCGCTCGATCAGGCTCTCCGTCGAGATGCCGAGAAGGGCGAGCCACCGGGTGACCGTGTCCACCCAGAGCGCCACCGCGCCGCCCGGCCGCAGCTCCTCGCGGATGGCGTTGGCCAGCCCCACCGCCTGGGTCACGAAGAGCGAGAGGAAACCCACCACACAGCCCACGATGACGAGACCGGCGGCCAGCACCATCGCCACCGAGGCGATGAGCGGCCGGCCGCTCCAGCGCGCCAGGCGCTCGTGCGCGGGTTGCAGCGTGAAGCCCATGAGCGCGCCGAGCAGCAGCCCGGTGGCGAAAGGGTGAGCCAGCCAGGCGATCGCGACCAGCGAGCCGGCGGCGAGCCAGGCGAGGGCGCGGCGCCCGCTTCGGCGGCGCTCGGCCACGTCGGTGTCAGGCATCCCGATCGCTCATCTGACGATGATACCGAATCGCGTCCGCTCGGGCCCGGGATACCCTTGCGGACGGCCCCCGCGGCGCGGTAGAAGGAAGGGGCCTCGAGGAGGACGCCATGACCCAGGATCCGGAGCAGAGCGCCAAGTTCCATATCGACGTCCTCCGTCCGCAGTAGCCCGCTCCCCATGGGCAAGCGCGTCGAGGGCAAGGCCGCCATCGTCGTGGGAGGCGGGCAGACTCCCGGCCAGACCGTCGGAAACGGGCGGGCGACCGCCATCGTGCTCGGCCGCGAGGGGGCGCACGTGTGCGTGGTGGACCGCGCGCTGGCTTCCGCCCAGGAGACCGCCGACCTGATCCACGCCGAGGGCGGCCGCGCGTGGGCTTTCGCGGCGGACGTGACCCGAGAGGACGACGTCGAGCGCCTGATCGCGGCGGCGCAGGAGCGATTCGGCCGGCTCGACATCCTCCACAACAACGTGGGGGCGAGCCTGGCCCTCGGCGACGCGGTGGCCACCGACCTCACCGAGGAGGCTTTCGACCGGAGCCTGGCCGTGAATCTGAAAGCGACCTGGCTCACCTGCAAGCACGCCCTGCCCGCCCTGCGGGAGACGCACGGCTCGATCGTCAACATCGCCTCGATGGCCGCGATGAACGCGTATCCGCTGGTCGGCTACAAGACCACCAAGGCCG
>DATMMH010000185.1:0-19442 GCA_035569855.1 Candidatus Dormiibacterota bacterium | reverse complement strand
CTCGACGATCCCGATGGAGGCCAACCTCTATCGCGCGGTCCGGGCCATGGTGCCGTCGGTGAAGGCGGTGCGGGTACCCGCGCCCTTCACCTGTTACGTCTCGCTCGAGCAGCGGCTGATCGGCCAGGCCAAGAACGCGATCCTGGCCGTGCTGGGCGCCGACCTCTACATGAAGCGCGTGGTCGTGGTGGACCAGGACGTGAACATCTTCGACGACCGTCAGGTGACCTGGGCCATCGCCACCCGCTGCCAGCCCGACCGCGACATCACGATCATCACCCACGCGCGCGGGTCGGACCTGGATCCTTCGACCAAGGAAGACGGCTACTCCGGGAAGTGGGGGGTGGACGCGACCGCCAAGCCCTCGCTCGCCGGCTATACCCCGCGGCACCGGGTGCCGCCCGAGGTGTGGAAGCGCCTCAACCTGAAGGACTACGTGGAATCCTAGCGCGGCCAATCATGAACGAGCCCACGAGCATCGGGTACGGGACCCTCCTCAGGATCACCTGGCTCCTCGGGTGGCGCGGGACGCTCATCAACCTTGTTCTCGGCGTGGGGGTCGGCGCACTCATCGGCGTCATCTTCGCGCTGGCCGGGGCGCCGATTCGCGACTGGCTCCAGCCGGTGGCGGTCATCGCGGGCACCCTGATCGCGGTCTTCGTCGGCGGACCGCTCCTCGTCCGTATGATGCTCAGGAAGCGCTTCCGCGGCTTCCGCCTGCTGATCAGCCGGGAGCCGTAGCCCCGTGCAGATCACCGCGGTCCGTGCCACGTGGCTCCGCGCGCCGATCCCCGCCGAGCACACCCACGTCAGCGACTTCGGGCGCAACGACACCTTCAACATGTGCCTCGTCGAGATCGAGACCGACGCGGGGCTCGTGGGCCTGGGCGAGGCCAAGGCCGCGGTCGGCAATCTCGGCAACTACGCGGCGATGGTCACGCTCATCCGCGAGGAGCTGGGGCCGGCCATCGTGGGGCGGGATCCGCGTGACGTCACCGCGATCTGGGAGCTGCTCTACAGCGGCACCCGCGCGCGCTACGCGACCCGGGAGGGGCGCACGTTCCCCACCATCGGGCGGCGCGGGCTCGCGATGAGCGCGATCAGCGGGATCGACATCGCGCTCTGGGATCTGCTCGGCCGGTCGGTCGGCCAGCCGGTCTGGCGGCTGCTGGGCGGGCGCTACCGCGACCGCATTCCCGCCTACGCGAGCGGGGGCTGGGCGCCGGTCGGCGCGATCGGCAAGCAGATGACCCAGTACGTCGAGCGCGGCCACCGCGCGGTGAAGCTGCGGGTGGGGCTTCAAGATCGGAGCGTGGACGACTCGGCGACGCGCGTGCGTGAGGTGCGCGAGACGCTCGGGCCCGAGGTCGGCATCATGGTCGACGCGCACGGCACCTGGAGCGCGCGCGAAGCGATGCGTTTTGCCCGCAAAGTCGAGGACTGCGACCTCGCCTGGTTCGAGGAGCCGGTCTCGTCCGAGAACCTCGAGGGCCAGGCCGAGGTGCGCGCCTCCACCGACATCCCGATCGCGGCGGGCGAGAGCGAGCAGACGCGCTTCGCCTTCCGCGACATGATCGCGGCCCGCGCGGTCGACGTCTGCCAGCCCGACGTGGCCATCGCGGGCGGCATCACCGAGACCCAGCGCATCGCGGCGCTCGCCGCCGCGCACGATCTGACGGTCGCGCCGCATCTCTGGGGCTCGGCCATCCTCTTCGCGGCGGGGCTGCACCTCGCCGTCTCGACCCCGTGCGTGAACGTGCTCGAGTTCTCGCGCGGCCACAACCCGCTGCTCAACGACCTCGTGGAGGAGCGCGTCGAGCTCGAGGACGGGTACGTGCTGGCTCCCGCCGGTCCCGGCCTCGGCCTCACGCTCCGGCGGGATTTCGTCCAGAAGGTCGCGGTCCCGGTCGCCTGAGCGTCTCGCCCCGCGCGGGAGCGGGCCCCCGGGACTACCGGGTCGCCGCCTCGACTCCGAGCGCGGCGGACAGCGCCACCAGATAGGTCCGGATGCGGCGCGCGTTCGTGCCGAGATCGCTGCGTCCCACCCGCGAGACCGACCGGACGTCCACCCGGCTCCCGGCGCCGTCCGGCCGGACCCGGACGACGATGTCGTCGCGGAAGCCGAACCAGCGCGTCCGGTCGGTCGCTTCGAGCCGTCCCTCCGCCGGCGCCACCGCCACGATCTCCCAGCCGAGCCCGCGGGCCACGTCGGCGGCCCCCTCCAGCACGCGATCCGGAGCCGCCGGGAAGCGCGCCGGCTCCAGGTCGGGATAGCCGGCGCGCTGCTGCGCGGCGAGCGCGGCTCCCGCGTAGTCGGGGGAGTTGGCCGCGCCCCGCCGGAGCGGCAGCACCGCCACGAAGCGCGGGGGATCGTCGAGATCGGTGGTGATGTCGTGGATGGGCGGCACGCGGCCCGCCGCGCGCAGGTGCGTGACCGGCACCACCGCCCCCGACGCGAGCAGGCCCAGGGTCACGAGCGAGATCAGCAACGAGCGGCCCCGCCGCGCGAGCAGCCCGAGCACGAGCCCGGCCAGGGCGACTACGACGGTGACCAGCCCGCCGTAGAGAGTCCAGCGGAAGATGACGAAGCCGACGCGGAAATTCCACCAGTCCCATCGGCTGCCGAGACCCGACAGCACGAGGGCGAGCACACCGAGCAGGGTCAGGGCGAGGCCGACACGGGCGACGAGCGACGCGGCGCGGGAGAGGCGATCGGATCCGTGGGTCATGTAGGTTCTCGCTCCGTGGTGGCTTGACACCATCTGCGCCCGTGCCTAGAGTCGCGGCAGACAGCACCCACGACGTGCCCAGGAGGCCCCGTCATGCTGTACGAGCTCCGCACCTATCACGCGATGCCCGGCCGGCTCCCCGATCTCAATCGCCGCTTCGCGGACATCACGTTGGGCTACTTCAAGAAGCACGGGATCCAGGTCGTGGGCTTCTGGACCAACGAGCTGGGCGGCTCCTCGGATCAGCTCCTCTACATCCTCGCCTACGACAGCCTCGCCGACCGCGAGAAGAAGTGGAGCGGCTTCTTCGCCGACAAGGACCGCCTCACCCAGTTCGCCGAGACCGAGAAGAATGGTCCGCTCGTGCGGAAGCTCACCGCGCAGATCCTCCGGCCAACCGCGTACTCGCCGATGCAATAGCCGCTTCCGCGGGATGGACCGAGTCGTCGCGCCGCGGCGGCTCAGTCCACGCGGAAGACCACGTCCGGGGCGAGCCCGCGCACGCTCGTCTGACCGGCCAGGGCCATCGACGTGCGCAGCTCGCGGCGCAGGATATCGAGCGAGCAGGCCACACCGGCCGCGCCGTCCACCGCGAGCCCCCACAGCGCGGTGCGCCCGATCGCGACCGCGTCGGCGCCGCGCGCGATGCCCTTGATCACGTCGGTACCGCGCGCGAACCCGCCGTCCACCACGATGCTGGCCGCGCTTCCCACCGCCTCCGCCACCGCGGGCAGCGCGTCGATGCTCGCCTGGGTGGAGTCGAGCTGGCGGCCACCGTGGTTGGACACCCAGATCAGCTCCACGCCCGCTTCGACCGCACGCCGCGCATCGCGCGCGGTCATGATGCCCTTGAGGCCGATCGGTAGGCGCGTGGTCTTGCGCAGCCAGTCCACGTCGGCCCAGGTGAGACGCGCCGGGTAGTCGGAATCGGGCGGCCGCGGGTTCGGGGCCTTCAGCATGGCCGCGCGCGGGCTGAAGCGCGCGAGGATGTCCCGCTCGCGCCGGCTGTAGACCTGGACGTCCACCGTCAGGCAGACCGAGAGATAGCCCGAGGCCTCCACGCGGGCCAGCAGGTCCGCCACCCACGCCCGGTCGCCCATGTGGTACAGCTGGAACATCTTCGGTCCCGGAGCGGCCGCCGCCACCGCTTCCACCGACCACCCGGTGGCGCCGCTCAGGAACTGGAGTGTGTCGCCCTTGGCGGCGCCGCGCGCCATCTCGCAGTCGCCCTCGGGATGGAAGAGCACGAGCCCGCCCATGGGCGCGATGACCACCGGCCAGGAGAGCGGGATGCCGAGCAGCGAAGACGTCAGGTCGATGTGCCGCACGTCCACCAGGATGTCCTGGCGGATGGCCAGTCGCCGAAGCGAGCGGCGATTGCGCCGGAGCGTGGTCTCGGTCTCGGTGCCCCCCGCGCCGAAGTTGTACGACGTGAGCGGCAGGCGGGCGCGGGCGGCCCGGTGGATCTCGGGGAGCGTGACGAAGGGCTCGGTCATGGGCGGTACGATACGGCTTCCGGATCGAGAGCGCAACGGAGGGAGACCCGCGCGGTGCCGCTGAAGCGGGTGCCCTATCGGAGCCTGCGCGCGCTACTGCGGCGCGAGCTCGTCACCGAGGAACACGCGCCCACCGCGGCGCTGATCCGCCGCCTCGCCCACGTCAAGCGCGCGGGCCGGTTCACCCGCGCGGAGTTCCTGGCGATGTGCCGGTGGAAGAGCCCGCGAGCCCGCCGTCACTACGAGCGGAGCAGCGCCGCGGTGATCCGACGCGTCTCCGCGGCGGCTCTCGGCGCGCCCAGCGAGGGCGCGCGCATGGAGCAGCTGATCGCGCTGCCCGGGGTGAGCGTGGCCACCGCCTCGGCGATCCTCACCCTGATCGACCCGCGGCGCTACGGCGTGCTGGACATCCGCTGCTGGCAGCTGCTCTTCAGCATCCGGTCGGTCTCCGCTAACCGGCGCGGACGCGCCTTCACGGTCGCGCAGTGGGAGCAATACCTGGCCCGGCTACGAGGACACGCGCGGGCCCTCGGGGTGTCCGCGCGGACGATCGAGTACACCTTGTTTCACTGCCATCGGAAGCTGCAGCGCGGCCGGCTCTACGACTGAGGGATACGGACGAGGCCGCGGCGCCTGACGTCGACACGAGCCGACGCCAGGCGTCGCGAGACTACGCGGCGCGAACCAGCACCACCGGAACCGGCGAGGCGTGCAGGAGCCGTTCGCCGAGCCCGCCGCCCGTGAGGCGACCGAGCCAGCTCTTCCGCCGATCCGTCGTGAGCACGATCAGGTCGGCGTCGAAGGCCTCGGCCTCGACGAGAATCTCCTGAGCGGGCTCGCCGAATCGGACGACACCTTCCGCGGCGATCGGCGCCAGACGGGCCTCGACACTCTCCAGATAATCGCGGCCCTCCGCGGTGATGCGCTCCATCTCCTGATCAGAGTAGGCGACCACACGACCGCTGCTGCTCACCCGGTGCTCGGGGACCGGATACACCTGGAGGAGACGGACATCTCCTCCGCTACCCCGCGCCAAGTCCGCCGCCAGGGTCGCCGCGACCTCCGCCGACTCGGTGCCATCCAACGGGACCAGAATCCGCTTTGCATTCATCATGTTCCTCCTCCTTGCACGCCCTTTAGAGGGGGATGGCCCGGGGAGGGATTCAGGCTATTCCCCGTCGGCATGTCGGAATCTCCATTCCCCAGCTACGCATCTCAATTGGCGGGAGGAGATAGCCATGATCGAGATCGTTGCGGCGGCGGTGATCGGGCTGGCTCTGGTGGTTGGCCCACTGGCCTGGCGCGTGCGGCGGGATCACACCGAGTCCGCCGCCCTGTCGGTCCGGGCCTACGTCCAGTCCCTCGTGGACCGGACCCTGGGCGGTGAGTCGTTCGTCTCGGTGCAGGTGACACCGCGCAGCCTGTGGGCGCGCGGACAGGTGGTCGTGTCCGTGCCCGGCGGCTGGGAGTGGATGCTCGAGGACGTGTGGCCGGTTCTGCTTGCGCGCGTACCCCGCGGCTACGAGCTGGTGGTCCGGCGCGGCGAGGAGGCTCCGGCTCCCGCGAGGACGCTCAAGCGCGTCGCCTGATCCCGGCTTGCCCGGCGGGTTCCCCCTCGCGTACGATCTTCGCGGGGGGGAACCCACCATGCACGTCGGGATGGCCGCCGTCTTCCAGAATCCGGGCAAGCAGCAGAGCGATCGCGACGTCTACCTGAACGAGCTGCGGCTCGCCGAGCTGGCCGAGCCCCTCGGCTATCAGTCGGTGTGGGGCGTGGAGCATCACTTCACGGACTACACCATGTGCCCCGACGTCCTGCAGTTCCTCTCCTACATGGCCGGCCGCACCCGTAGCGCCCAGCTCGGCTCGATGGTCGTCGTACTGCCCTGGCACGATCCGATGCGGGTGGCCGAGGAGGTCTCGATGCTCGACAACCTCTCGGGCGGGCGCCTGATCCTCGGACTCGGGCGCGGCGCGGGCAAGGTGGAGTTCGACGGCTTCCGCCTGTCGATGGACGAGTCGCGGTCCCGGTTCGTGGAGTCGGCGGAGATGTTGCTGCGCGGGCTGGAGAGCGGCTATTGCGAGTACGACGGCACCTTCGTCAAGCAACCGCGCGCGGCGATCCGGCCCGCCCCGTTCAAGAGCTTCCGCGGCCGCACCTACGCCGCGGCGGTCTCCCCGGAGTCGGTGCGGATCATGGCCGAGCTGGGCGTGGGCATCCTGATAATTCCCCAGAAGCCGTGGAAGGAAGTCGCGCGCGAGCTCGACGCCTACCGCGAGGTCTATCGCCAGGTCGACGGGGTGGACGCGCCGCCTCCGATCTCGGCGGGCTGGACCTTCTGCGACACGAGCGCGGCCCGCGCCGAGGAGATGGCGCGCCGCTACATCGGCGGCTACTACCAGACCGTGCTCGACCACTACCAGTTCCAGGGCGACCATCTCGCCCACACCAAGGGCTACGAGTACTACGGCAAGATGGCGGAGAAGATCCACCAGTACGGCACCGACACCGTCATCGACTACTTCATGAACCTGCAGGTGTGGGGCACGCCCGAGCAGTGCTACGAGAAGATCGTCGACATCCACGCCCGCACCGGCAACAGCCACTACGTGGGCGTGTTCAGCTACGCGGGCATGCCCTACGAAGACGCCGAACAGAACATGCGGCTCTTCGCCAAGGACGTGATGCCGCAGCTACAGAAGCTGGCCGCGACGCCGGCGGGCGCCGCCGGCCGCGCGCAGACCGCCGACTCGCGGAGCGTCGGGCTCCTGGGCTCGTAGCGCGCCGCGGCCGGGCGGCCCGGGCCCGGCTCAGATCGCGGCGGTGACCATGATCTCGACCAGGTACTTGGGGGTGGCCAGCCGCGCCTCCACGGTGGCGCGGGCCGGCGTGTTGGCCGGATCCACCCAGGCGTCCCACGCCGAGTTCATCTCGCTGTAGAGCGCCATGTTGGCGACATAGATGGTCGCGGCGAGGAGCTTCGATTTGTGGCTGCCGGTCGCGGCCAGGTGCTCGTCGATCTTCTTCAAGATCTGCTCGGTCTGCCCCTTGGCGTCGGCCGAGGGATCGCCGGCCACGATGCCGGCCAGGTAGACCGTATTGCCGTGAACGACCGCCTGGCTCAGGCGGGGACCGACGCCGTGTCGCTTGATGCTCATCGCGCGCTCCTTGTGGTTGAGGGCCGTAACTTGGTCGAACCGTCCGGGCGGCGTATGATTCTGTCACAGATCGGCGGGCGCGTCGGATTTTCTCGGGCCGGAAAGGGTGGACGCGGTGGGCACGCTGGGGCGGGTGACGATGCTCGTGGGACTCCTGCTCGCGCTCGTCGGCTGCGAGCGGGAGGAGAAGGCCATCCGCGAGGACATCCCGCTGGCCCGCACCACCAAGGCACGAACGGACGTGCAGACCATCGCGAACGCGATCAATACGTATCGCGCCTCCTGCGGCACGCTCCCGGAGTCGATCGAGGCCCTTACCACCCAGACCACCGTCTCCGGCGCGCCCTGCGGCCCCGTGCTCGGCTCCATCCCGGCACCGCCCACCGGCTGGAGCGTCTACGTCTATACCCGCCAGGGAGAGAGCGCGTTCACCGTGACGTCGAGCAGCGGCACCCAGACCGTCTCGGCCCCCTAGGAGGCTCCATGAGCGACGTGACCCGACGGCGCTTCGTCACCGGCGGCGCGCTGGCGCTGGCCTGGGCCCTCCCCGGCCCGCGCCGGGCCTCCGCCCAGTCCGCCTCCGCCGGCCCTGCCAACGCCCAGCTCATCGAGGACCTCGTAGCGGCCAACCGCATCCTCGTGGACCAGGGCGTGGTCGACGGCTATGGCCACGTGAGCGCGCGGCACGACCGCGATCCCAATCGCTTCCTCATGTCGCGCTCGCTGGCGCCCGAGCTGGTGACCGCCGCCGACATCATGGAGTACGACCAGGACGGCGAGCCGGTGGATCCGCGGGGCCGAACGAGCTACCTCGAGCGATTCATTCACAGCGAGATCTATCGCGCGCGACCCGAGATCCGGGCGGTCGTGCACAACCACTCGCCCTCGGTGATCCCGTTCGGGGCGACCGGCGTTCCGCTGCGGCCGCTCTATCACATGAGCGCCTTTCTCGCCGACGGCGTGCCGGTCTGGGACATCCGCGCCGCCGCGGGCGACACCGACATGCTGGTGCGCACCCCCGCGCTCGCCCGGGCGCTGGCCCAGGCGCTCGGCACCCGTGCGGTGGTGCTGATGCGCGGCCACGGCGCGGCGGTTGTGGGGACCGGCCTCCCGCAGGCGGTGTTCCGCAGCGTCTACACCGAGGTGAACGCCCGGCTGCAGGCGCAGGCGATGGCCCTCGGCGGGACCGTCACCTATCTGAGCACGGAAGAGGCCCGGCGCGCCGAGGCGTCGATCGGGGGCACGCTCGGCCGGCCCTGGGAGCTGTGGAAGCGGAAGGCGCTCAGCCGCTGACGCGGGGCCGGCGATTCACTTCCGCCCCTCGCCGCCCCACTCGAAGCGATAGCCCAGGATCACCTTGATGATCACGCGGTCTGTACTCGGGGTGAGCCCGAGCCCGACGCCCGCGTTGAACTCCCAGCGGGGCCCCAGATCGAGATCGATCACCGGGAAGATCTGGTGCTGCTGGTCGTGGACCCGATCGAGGTGGCTCACCGGCCCGAGCGCGCCGTAGTACTCGAGGCCGACGGCCACCTTCGGCGTCACGCTGTAGCTGACCTTGACCGCGGGAGCGAACTCGAAGCCGCGCCCGACACTCTCGCCCTTGATCGCCCGATCGAAGGTCGGATTGAACGAGACGTACCAGTCCTTCCACTGCCGGTCCACGATCGGCCGCAGCTCCATCGTCCACGTGTCGGTGGAGAACGCGCGGCGCTGGTAGCCCAGCTCGACCGAGAGGCTCAGGCCCACCGGCAGCTCCCAGCTCTCGGGCGCCCGCACACGGGGACGGATGTGGTCGCCCACCCACTCCCACGTGGTGTCCGGCTGGATCGACGTGAAGACGTAGAAACCGGTCTCGAACCAAGAGGTGATGCCCTGGGTGATCTCCAGGGTCTCGTGGAACGCACCCTGGGTGCGGAGCACCTGGTCGATCGTCCGCCGGCTTCCCTCCGCCGCCACGTTGCTGTGCAGCTCCACCATGGTGCTGCCGCGAGCCACCGTCTCCGAGCCGTAGACCTGGATCTCGAAGTTGTTCTGGGCCGACGCCGGCGCGGGGCGGACGGCCCCCGCGCACAGCGCGAGCCCGACGAGGAGCGGGAGCGCCTTCGCCAGCATGCGCGAAGTCTACGTCGCGCGCGCGGCACGGCCAACCGCCTTCTCGCGCGAGTTCTGGTATAAGAGAGCCGGCGCCGGGGCCATCCAGCTCGCTCCCGGGCCCCAGGAGGCTCCCCCGATGACCGCGCTCGCCGATCTCGAGACCCCCGCCGTCACCGTGCACCTCGACGTGATGGAGGACAACATCCGTCGCGTGCAGGCCCACCTCGACCAGCACCGGATCGCCAACCGTCCGCACATCAAGACCCACAAGATCCCCGACATCGGCCGGATGCAGATGGCGGCGGGGGCGGTTGGCATCACCTGCCAGAAGCTCGGCGAGGTCGAAGTATTCGCCGACGCGGGCGTGGCCGACGACGTGCTGCTGACCTACAACATCCTGGGCCCCGCCAAGACCGAGCGGCTCATGGCGCTGGCCCGGCGGGTGCCACGGCTCGCGGTGGTCTTCGACAACGACGTGGTGGCCCGCGAGCTCTCCGACGCGGCGGCGCGGCATCGTGTCGACCTCGAGTTCCTGATCGAGTGCGACACCGGCTTTCGCCGCACCGGTGTGCAGACCCCGGACGAGGCGCTGGCCCTGGCCCGGCAGTCCATGGCGCGGCCCGGGCTCCGCTTCAAGGGGCTGATGACGTTCCCCAACCGCGATCCCGACACGCGCGAGTTCTTCGAGCGGGCCCTCCGCCTCTTCGAGCGGGCCGGCATCCCGGTGCCGGTGGTCTCGGGCGGGGGCACACCCGCGCTCGCGACGGTGGACCGCTTCCCGATGCTGACCGAGCACCGCGCCGGCACCTGCGTCTACAACGACGCGATGGTGGTCTCCACCGGCACCGCCACCTGGGAGCAGTGCGCGATGCGCGTGCGCGCCACCGTGGTGAGCCGCCCCACCGACGATCGCGGTGTGCTCGACGCGGGCAGCAAGGTGCTCACCTCGGACCTCTATCACATGAAAGGCTACGGCCATCTCATGGAGTATCCGGAGGCGCAGGTGACGCACCTCTCCGAGGAGCACGCGGTGGTGGACTTCTCGGCCTGCGCGGAGCGGCCGGCGGTGGGCGAGGCGGTGAGCGTGGTGCCCAACCACTGCTGCGTGGTCACCAACATGGTGGACGAGATCTACGGCGTGCGACACGGCAAGGTCGAGCGCGTGTGGCCGGTGGCCGCGCGCGGGCGCGTGCGTTGACCCGCACCGGGGCGCACCTGGTGGTGGAGGCGCTGGAAGCCGCCGGCGTGCGCCGGCTCTTCTCGCTCTCCGGCAACCACATCCTGTCGCTCTACGACGCCACCATCGGCAGCCGGGTCGCCATCCTCCACACGCGCCACGAGGCCGCCGCGGTGCACATGGCGGACGCGTGGGGACGCCTCACCGACGAGCCCGCGGTGGCCCTCGTCACCGCGGGCCCCGGGCACTGCAATGCGGTCTCCGCGCTCTATACCGCGCTGATGGCCGAGTCGCCCCTGGTCCTGCTGAGCGGGCACGCCCCGCTCGGGCAGATCGGGCGCGGCGGCTTCCAGGAAATGGACCAGGCCGCGGTGGCCGCGCCCACCGCCAAGGCCTCGTGGATGGCCAAGGACGCGGCGCGGCTCGGCGAGGACATCGCGACGGCGCTCGAGCTGGCGAGGAGCGGCCGGCCCGGGCCGGTTCACGTGAGCCTACCCGGCGATCTGCTCGAGGCGCCGGTGGACGCGGCCGGCGGGGCGCGCGCGCCGCGGGGCGACGCGCCGGCGACGGCGTCCGCGGAGGCCGTCGAGCAGGTGCTCGCGCAGCTGGCCGCCGCCCACCGCCCGCTGATCCTGCTGGGCCCCGCGATGGCGCGCGGAGCGCGGCGCGCCGCCGCGGCGCGGCTCGTCGAGGCCACCGGCGTGCCCGCGCTCCCCATGGAGAGCCCGCGCGGCCTCAACGATCCGTGGCTGCATCTGGCCGCGCCGCGATTCAAGGAGGCGGATCTGCTCCTCATGCTCGGCAAGAAGGCCGACTTCACGCTGCGCTTCGCCCAGTCCCCTCCGCTGTCGTCCGGCTGCCGCGTCGTTCAGGTCGACGCCGACGGCGCCGCCCTCTCTCCGGGCGCCGCGCCCGGGATCGTGGCCGATCCGGCGGTGGTGGCCGACCAGCTCGCCGCCGCCGCGCGGGGGCGGGCGTGGAGCCACCGGGGGTGGGGCCAGGAGGTGATGCGTGCGCGCGAGACCGTGCCCGCGGAATGGGCGGCGGCGCGGCGCTCCGCGCAGTCTCCCATCCACCCGCTGCGGGTGTGCGCGGCGCTCCAGCCCCATCTCGACCGCGGCGCGCTCCTGATCGCCGATGGCGGCGAGTTCGGCCAGTGGATCCAGGCGGGGCTCGAGACCGAGCGGCGGCTGACCAACGGCGTGGCGGGCGCGATCGGAAGCGCCATCCCCATGGCGATCGCGGCCAAGCTCCGCCATCCCGACCGGCCGGTGATCGCCGCGCTGGGCGACGGCACCTTCGGCTTCCACGCCTTCGAGCTGGACACCGCCGCGCGCTATGGCCTGCCGATCGTGGTGGTGATCGGCAACGACGCGCGGTGGAACGCCGAGCATCAGCTTCAGCTCCAGCACTATGGCCCGACGCGGACGATCGGCTGCGAGCTGCGTCCGTCGCGCTACGAGCAGATCGCGACGGCGCTGGGCGGGTACGGCGAATGCGTGGAACGACCAGATGACCTCGAGCCCGCGCTGGACCGCGCGCTCCGCTCCGGGCTCCCCGCCTGCCTCAACGTCCTGATCGCGTCGACCGCCGCCCCGACCTACTGAGCCGGGATCAAATCGTCACGCGCCGGCGGGCCGTCGCGCGATCCCACTTGGTCGTGGCGTCGTCGTCGAAAACGATGGCGGGGTCGGCCGAGACCGTGATCCAGTAGCCGCCGGCGATCTCGGCCTCGAGCTGGCCGGCCCCCCAGCCCGCGTAGCCCAGCGCGAACAGGTAGCGGTGCGGGCCCGCGCCGCGGGCGATGTCGGCCAGGATCCCCGGGCGCGAGGTCAGCGCGACGTCGTCGCGGATGCGCTCGGTCCCCTCGATCGCGTACTCCACGGTGTGCAGCATGAGGCCGCGATCGGGCTCCACCGGCCCCCCGTAGTTCAGGCGGACGTCGCTGGTCACCCCCTGGTCGTCGAGCCCGAGCTGCCGCAGCAGCGGGGCCACCGGCACCTCGGGGCCCGGTCGGTTGACGACCACGCCCATCGCCCCGCTGCCGTCGTGGCGCACCATGTAGATGACGGTTCTCACGAATCGGGGATCGCGCAGCGAGTCGGTGGCGACCAGGAGCTGACCGGTGAGGATCGCGCCGTCCTGGATCGTCTGGGCGCGCGAGGTCCGGACGCGGGAGACGCCGGGAGGCCCGGCCCCGGCCCCGGCGAGGAGCCCGCCTGGCGCGGTGACCAGCACCACGAGCAGGGCCACCACGATCCGCATCGCCGTCACGTACACGCCAGGACCTCCCGGCGTTCCAGTATACCGGGCCCGAGCGCGTACGGTGGCGCGAGGACGTGCTAGCTCGGTGGGCAGATGTAGCCGACGCCGCTCGGATTCGGAAAGCAGCCGACCGACTGGGGAATGAGCAGCCGGGGCAGCCAGAGCACCACGTTCGGGAAGAAGATGATCAGCGTGATCACGAGGAAGAAGATCCCGTACAGCGGCACCGACTGGCGCAGTGCCCGCGTGAACGGCACGCCGGCCATCGTGGCGGACAGGAGCAGGATGAGCCCGTAGGGCGGCGTGATCAGCCCGAAGGCCAGGCTCACGATGATGAGCACGCCCATGTGCACGGGGTTGATGTGGCCGAGCTGGGTCAGCGCCACGATGATCGGCATGAAGATGGCGATGGCGGGGACACCGTCGAGGAAGTCGCCCGCGATGGTCAGCACCACCACCATCAGGTACATGATGATGATGCGGTTGTCGCCGGCCACCGCCTCGATCCAGCCCCGTACGATGTCCGGCCCGCCGAGGTAGGCGAGCAGCCATCCCACCGCGGACGCCGCCGCCACCGCAGACATGGGCAGCGAGTAGAGGATCGCGGCTTCCATGAAGTCGTGGGGCAGCCGCTTGAGGTGGCCGCGGTTCAGGAGCGGCAGCAGCACCACCAGGATGTAGACCACCGCGATCATCCCGGCCTCGGCGGGCGTGACGGTGCCGGTCACCACCCCTCCGATGATGATGATCGGGATCATGAGCGGCAGCAGCGCCGCCCGTCCGGCTACCGCCATCTCGCCGAAGCTCGCGCGCTGCTTGCGGAGGCCCGGCGGCCCGAACAGGTAGCTGTAGATCATGAGACCGACGCCGACCATCAGCCCCGGCGTCGCCCCGCCCAGGAAGAGCCCACCGATCGAGACGTTGCCGACCGCCCCGTAGACGATGGCCATGATGCTGGGCGGCACCATCGCGGCGATGGTGGAGGCCGAGGCCACCAGGGCCGCGGAGAAGGCGGGATCGTAACCCTCGCGCTTCATGTACGGCATCACCACCGTGCTGATCGCGGCCACGTCGGCGGTCATCGAGCCCGAGATGCCGGCGAAGAGCATGCTCGACAGGCTGACCACGTGGGCCAGCCCGCTGCGGAAGTGCCCGACGAAGACCTGGGCCAGCCGGATGAGCCGCTCGGTGATGTTGGCCGCGGTCATCATGTCGCCGGCCAGCAGGAAGAACGGGATGGCCAGGAATTCGAGCGAGTTGATGCCGTTGAACATCTGCCCGACCATCGACGGCAGCGAGATCTTGGTGAAGAACGCGGTGGTCACGAAGGCGCCCGCGGCCAGCGCGAAGGCCACCGGCACGCCCTGGTAGCCCAGGTACAGGAAGGTCACCACCATCACGATGATGGCGACCGAGTTATGGTCGGGCACGGTCATATCGGCGGGAGCGTCGGGAGGGTGGGTCTGGCGGGGAAGCCGTGGCGCCAGCCGTTGATGAGCTCTTCCAGGGTGAAGAGGCTGATCAGGACGCCCGCGACCGGGAGGGCGGCGTAGAGCACCGCGATCGGCGTGACCGAGGGCATGAGGAAGCTGCCGAAGCCGTTCAGGTAGTTCAGGTACCCGAACCAGATCATGCAGAGGCCCACGCCGAGGATGACGAGCCGGTTGAACGACTCGACCACGAGGCGCTTGCGCCCGGAGAGCGATTCGCCGACCGCGGTCAGCCGGAAGTGCTGGTCGCGCCGCACCGCCACGCCCATGCCGAGGAACACGCCCCACGTGAAGAGGCCGCCCGCGAACTCGTTGGCGTTGAGCCAGGGCCGGCCGAGATTGCGGAACAGCACGTCGGCCACCTCGCACACCGTGAAGCCAAGGAGCAGCAGGGCGCAGAGGACCATCAGGCCCCGCTCCAGATAGTCGAACGCCGCCCACTTCAGATGGCGCTGCGCGCGGACCGTGACCCGCTTCTCCGGCTGCGGGGCCGGGCCTTCCCGCGCCGCGGGCGGGGTCACGCTACTTGATGCCGCGCACCAGCGCCAGGAGCTGCACCGCGTACTTGCCGAGCTCCTGGGCCTGCGAATCCTGCAGCGGCGCCGCGATCGTGCTGAAGCTCTTCTTGTCCACCTGCTCGTGGTACTTGACGCCCACCTTCTGCAGCGCGCCGACGGCGGCGGCGGACAGCTCGAGCGCCTTGCGGCTCGCGGCGGGGAGCGCGAAGTCTGCCGCCTGCTGGATCTGCTTCCGCTGGGTCTCGTTGAAGGAGTCCCACGTCTTCTGACTGACCCAGATGTGGGAGTTGTTCGCCTCGTGCTCGGTCTTGGAGACGAACGGGGCCGCTTCGTAGTGCTTGTTCTTCAGGACCACGTCGTTGCCGTTCTCCGCGATGTGGATGAGCCCGGTCTGGAGCGAGGTGTAGACCTGACCGAACGGCATGTGCACCGGAATCGCCTTGTAGGCGCTGAAGAACGCGTCCTCGGTCTTCGTGGCCTGGACCCGCACCTTCTTGCCCACGATGTCGTTGACGCTCGATACCGCGAACTTGGCGTACATGTTCCGGAAGCCCTGGGTGAAGAGGCCGAGGGAGCGGGCCCCGGTGGTATTCTCCGCGATCATCTGCTTGAACGCGTCGTTGATTCCCCGATCGCCCATCGCCTTCTCCAGATGGGCCTCGTCGCGGAAGATGAAGTGGAGCGAGAACACCCCGGACTGCGGCACCACCGTCGAGGTATTGGCGGTGGCGTTGATCGCGAAGTCGATGTCGCCGGCCCGCACCTTCTGGGCCATCTCCGGCTCCTGCCCGAGGGCCGCGCCGGGGAATTGCCGGAGCTTGAGCGTGCCGCCCGAGAGCTCCAGCAGCTTCTTCTCGAAGAGGTCGGCGAGGTTGCTATAGGCGGTGTCCCGCGGCTGATCGTAGCCGAAGGTGAACGTGCGGGGCTCCTGGGCGCGGGCGCGGCGCGGCGCTCCCGCCGCCGTCGCGCCGACGGCGAGGGTCACGGTGCGGGACAGGAACGACCGTCTCGTCAGCATTGCCGACCTCCTCGTCGACCGCGGTGGTGGGTGGGACGCGAGCGCGCAAAACAGTAGCGTTACCCTCGAGCCGAGTCAACCGCAATTCATCCCAACCGTTTCGTGGCAGAGTATAGCGAGCCATGGCCCTTCCAGCGGGCGTCCGCGCCCTCGGGCATCGAGACTTCCGCCTCTTCTGGATCGGCCAGCTCGTCTCCCTCATCGGCACGTGGATGCAATCCGTCGGGCAGTCGTGGCTCGTGCTCGAGCTGACCAATTCCCCGTTTCGTCTGGGCCTGATCGGCACGCTCCAGTTCGGCCCCATCCTGCTCTTCTCCTTCCTGGGCGGGGCCATCAGCGATCGCGCCCACAAACGTCGGCTCCTCGTGGGCACCCAATCCGCGCTGATGATCCAGGCGTTCGCTCTCTCCGCCCTGGTCTGGAGCGGGCACGTGCAGTTCTGGCACGTGGCGGTGCTGGCCTCGCTCTACGGTCTCGCCAACACCCTCGACATGCCCACCCGCCAGTCCTACATGGCCGACCTGGTGCCGCGCGGCGACTTGATGAACGCCATCGCGCTCAACTCCGCGGTGTTCAACGGGGCGCGGGTGGTGGGCCCGGCCGCGGCCGGCCTCCTGGTCGCGCGCTACGGCACCGCGGCCGCCTTCCTCTTCAACGGGCTGAGCTTCCTGGCCGTCATCGCCGCACTCCTGGCCATCCGCACCCACGGCGCCCCGCGCGCGCGCAGCGGGCTCGGCATGGGCGCGGAGATCGCGCAGGGCGTTCGCTACGCGCTGGGCACCCCGCGCATCGCGCTCGTGTTCGGGCTCCTGCTCTCGGTCAGCCTCTTCCTGGTCAACATGAACGTGCTGGTCCCGCTGATCGCCCGCAACGTGCTGCACGAGGGCGCGCACGGCTTCGGCCTGCTCATGGCCTCGCTCGGGCTGGGCGCGGTCATCGGCGCGCTCACTATCGCGGTGGTGGCGGTCGGGCGGCCGCCGCTCGGCCTGGTGGTGGTCCCGGCGGTGTCGGCGGCGCTGCTCCTGTTCCTGCTGTCCTTCGTGTACCGGTTCGGGCTCGCGGCCGCGGTGCTGATGGCGCTCGGCTTCGCGCAGATCATGTTCATGACGAGCTGCAACACCACCGTGCAGATCACGGTGCCCGACGAGCTACGCGGGCGCATCATGGGCCTCTACGCGCTGGTCTTCGCGGGAATGACTCCGATCGGCGCGCTGCTGATGGGCACGATCGCCGAGCGCTGGGGCGTGGCGCGGGCCTGCCAGGTCGGGGGCACGATGGGCCTGCTGCTGGTGGTGACGCTGACGCTGCTGTGGCAACGGCGCCAGCGTCGTGCGGAAGGAACTCCGTAGACCCCGGTTGACCGGCCCGTGCCATAATCGGTCCTCGCAGCCATGAGCGCCGACCGCGCCCCGAGCAATGTTGCCGAGGTGACCTCCACCGCCGACACCGTGCCGGTGCGCGAGACGCACCGCTTCGACGTGGCCTCGCTCGAGCGCTACATGGCTCGGCACGTGGAGGGCTTCAAGGGCCCGATCACGGTCAGCCAGTTCCAGGGCGGCCAGTCCAATCCCACGTACCGCCTCAGCTCGCCCGGCGGCGAGTACGTTCTCCGCCGCAAGCCCCCGGGGAAGCTCCTGCCCTCCGCGCACGCGGTCGATCGCGAGTACCGGATCATCACCGCGCTGGCCCGCACTCCGGTGCCGGTGCCGCGCACCTACTCGCTCTGCGAGGACGACGCGGTGATCGGCACCGCGTTCTTCATCATGCAGTGGGTGCACGGTCGGGTCGTCGCCGATCCGCTCCTCCCCGGCATGAGCCCGGGCGACCGCGGGCGCGCGTACGACTCGATGAACGAGGTGCTGGCGCATCTCCACACCGTGGACCTGGTCGCGGTCGGGCTCGCCGACTTCGGGCGCCCGGGCAGCTATTTCGCGCGCCAGATCCACCGTTGGATCACGCAGTACCGCGCCTCCGAGACCGAGCGGATCGAGGCGATGGAGCGGCTCATCGCCTGGCTCCCGGAGCACGTGCCCGCCGACGAGCCGCCCACGATCGTCCACGGAGACTTCCGGCCGGGCAATCTGATCCTGCACCCGACCGAGCCGCGCGTGGTGGCGGTGCTGGACTGGGAGCTCTCCACCCTCGGCGGCCCTCTCGCGGACCTGGCCTACAACTGCATGCCCTATCGCCTGGCGCCCAGCACCCTGGGCGGCGTGCTGGGGGCCCCGCTGGCCGAGATGGGCTTGCCCTCCGAGGCGGAGTACCTCGCCGCCTATTGTCGCCGCACCGGGCGCTCGAGCATCCCCGACTGGGAGTTCTACCTGGCCTTCGCGATGTTCCGGCTGGCCGCCATCGCCCAGGGCATCATGGGCCGGGTGATCGCGGGTACCGCCAACGATCCCAACGCGCGCTCGCGGGGGGAGCGGGCCCGGCCCCTCGCCGAGGCCGGGTGGGAGACCATTGAGCGAGGCGAGTCGGGCAAGCGGGGCGCCTAGTCCGGGCGCTGGCTGAGCCCGAGGCGCCCCATCACCGGCAGTTTCAGCGCCGGCCGCTTGACGTCGATCCCGAAAGCCAAGCTCAGCACGTTGACCTCGAGCCCCTCGTCCAGCCCCGCCAGGACGCCCAGCACCCCGAAGAGCGAGAGCTGCACGCCGGTACCCGACGGGCTCATGGCCGCCGGCATGCCGCCCGGGATGAAGTCCTTGCCGATGGCCGTGACGGGCAGCTCGAGCCGCAGCTCGGGCACCGCACGGCCGAGATAAGCGATGAACGTGTTGCTGTTGGGCCCGGGCCAGGTCCGGTAGCTCGTGGGGTAGGGATACGCCCCGACCGCCGCCTCGAGCCGGGTGATGAGCTCGTCCACCCCCTGCCCCCGGCAGTCCACCAGCAGCTCCGGTCGGCTCCCGAACCAGTAGTTGTCCGGCCCGGTCCGGTTCACCCGCACCGCCGGCGCCCCGTTGCCGACGCCCCAGCCCATGACCTCGTAACGGGTGAAGGCCGGTGCCCCGCTCGGCTTGACCGCCACCCAGGTATGGACGGCCACCACGCCCCGCCAGCCCACCGCGCGCGCGGCGTAGACCTGCACGACCGCGTCCTGGGTGGTAGCGGGATCGGGAGCCTGGCCGGAGGAGTCACGACGCAGCTCCCACCAGTTCTGGCCGACCCGCTCGAACGGCGCACAGCCAGCGGCCAAGAGGAGCACGAGGCCGAGCACGGCCGCCCGGCCGAGGCCGGCGCGCCGGGATGGCCGGGCGCCGGATGAGCCTACCGGCTGTAGCGGAAGGGCGCCCAGCCGATCCCCTCGATCGGCTTCGGGGTGTAGCTGGCGGCCTTGGGGGCGGCGGACACGGAGGCCCGGGAGGCCGGAGCCTTGGCCGCCGCCTTCCGGGCCGCGGGCTTTCCCGCGGGCTTGGCCTTGGCGCGAGCGGACGACGTCTTCGTCTTCTTGGTGACCGTCTTGCTTTTCATGCGGCCGAATCTACAACACGCGTAC
>DATMMH010000184.1:0-4734 GCA_035569855.1 Candidatus Dormiibacterota bacterium | reverse complement strand
AAGGCCACCGGGATGCGCGCATGACCGCGGCCGCGCTCCGCATCGCCGACGTGCAGAAGAGCTTCGGCCCCACCCCGGTCATCACCGGGGTGAGCCTCGACGTGACCGCGGGGTCGCGGCACGCCATCATCGGCCCCAACGGGGCGGGCAAGACCACGCTGTTCAATCTGATCAGCGGGCGCTTCCCGGTGACCGCCGGGACCATCGAGCTGCACGGCCGGCGCATCGACGGCCTGCCCCCGCACGAGATCACCCGGCGCGGGCTCTCGCGCAGCTTCCAGGTCACGTCGATCTTCGCCCGCATGACCGTCTTCGAGAACATCCGCTGCGGGCTCCTGTGGTCGCGCGGCTACCGCTACTCGTTCTGGCATCTGCTCGCCCGCGAGCGCGAGCTGAACCAGGCCGCGGATCGGCTGCTCTCGGACGTCAACCTGGAGTCACGGCGCGACGTGCCGGCCGGGCTCCTGTCCTACGCCGAGCAGCGGGCGCTCGAGATCGGCATCACGATCGCGGGCGGCGCCGACACGATCCTGCTCGACGAGCCCACCGCGGGCATGAGCCGCAGCGAGGCCGACCACGCGGTCGCCCTCATCCGGCGGATCACCGCGGGCAAGACCCTGGTCATGGTCGAGCACGACATGAGCGTGGTCTTCGACCTGGCCGACGTGGTGACCGTGCTCGTCTACGGCCAGATCATCGCCTCCGGCCCACCCGGGGAGATCCGCACCAATCGCGCGGTGCAGGAAGCCTACCTGGGGGTGGGGGCGGCCTGATGCTCGCGGTGCGGGACCTCCACGCCTACTACGGCAAGAGCCACATCCTCCAGGGCGTCAACCTGGAGGTTGGGGCGGGCGAGATCGTGAGCCTGCTCGGGCGCAACGGGGTCGGCCGGTCCACCACCTGCAAGGCGATCATGGGGCTGGTGGAGCCGATGGGCGAGGTGATCTTCAAGGGCAAGAACCTGGCCGGCCGGCGCACGGACGTCATCGCGCACGCGGGCATCGGCTACGTGCCGGAGGATCGCCAGATCTTTCCCACTCTCACCGTGCGCCAGAACCTGGAGCTGGGGCTCAAGCGCGCGGGCCGCTTCGGCCGCTGGTCCTTCGACGACATGTTCGAGCTGTTCCCGCTCCTGCGCGAGCGGCAGCACAACGTGGCGGGAGTCCTCTCGGGCGGCGAGCAGCAGATGCTGACGATGGGCCGGACCCTCATGGGCGATCCGGAGCTGGTCATCATCGACGAGCCAACCGAGGGCCTCGCCCCGATGCTGGTGGCCCAGGTCGGGCGCTTCCTCGGCGAGATCGCCCGTCGGGGGGTCTCGATTCTCCTCGTCGAGCAGAAGCTGACGATCGCGCTCGAGATCTCCCACCGCGTCTACGTGATGGGCCACGGTCGCATCGTCTTCGGCGGAACCCCCGCGGATCTGGCCGCCAACCACGCGGTGCGGAGAGAGAACCTCGAGGTCTGATCCCCGGACCGAGGAGAGGCCATGAAGACACCCCGCAAGGGATTCCGGCAGATGGTGGACGAAGCCAAGGCGCGCATCAAGACGATCAGCCTCGAGGAGGCGAAGGGACGGCTGGGCCAGGACGGCGTGGTCTTCGTCGATCTCCGCGATGTCCGCGAGCTGGAGCGCGAGGGCATGATCCCGGGGGCCTTCCACTGCCCGCGGGGCATGCTCGAGTTCTGGATCGACCCCGACAGCCCCTATCACAAGGACGTCTTCGACTCCGGCCGGGAGTTCGTCTTCTACTGCAACGGGGCCTGGCGCTCCGCGCTGGCCGCCGACGTGGCCCAGCAGATGGGGCTCGATCCGGTGGTGGAGATGGACGGCGGCTTCGCGGAGTGGAAGAAGAAGGGCTACCCCGTCGCGGAGAAACCGGCGAAGAAGTCCTAGCCGGCCCGCGTGGTAGCATCGAGGCCATGGCGACCCGAAAACGCGACGAGGAGCCGAACGAAGAACCGCAGTCGATGCCGATGATCCTGCCCCCCGCCCAGGGGCCGACGGTCGAGCAGCCCGCGAAGCTGATCCGCATCGCCTCGATGATCCGCGAGCTGCTGCAGGACGTGCGGCAATCCACGCCGGACGAGGCCGGCCGCAAGCGCCTTCGCGAGGTCTACGAGCGCGCGCTGGCCGCGCTGAAGGAAGGCGTCTCCAAGGAGCTGCAGGACGAGCTCGAGACACTCACCTTGCCGCTCGCCGCCACCCCGAGCGAGTCCGAGATCCGGCTGGCCCAGGCCCAGCTCGTCGGCTGGCTCGAGGGCCTCTTCCAGGGCATCCAGGCCGCGCTCTGGACCCAGCACATGCAGGCGCGCGCCGAGATCGAGCAGATGCGCCGGCACCGTAGCCTGCCGCCGGGGCCGGGCGACGTGGCCGACCGCGACCCCGGTCAATATCTCTAGTACCGTGTAACTCTTTCCGCCTCCCGGATCAGGGCGTCCTCGCTCGGCGTGACCTTCACCCCGTGAGTGGGGAACTGCCGGAGGTGGCGCACTCCCTCAGTCTTTGCGTCGGGTTCCGTGCGAAAGGCCACCTGGTATCCGCAGTGCGTGCAGCTCATCGTGTAGGTTGGCATCGCGTTCCCTCCTCCTCGAAAGCGACACGGGAGCAAGGGGGATGCCATCGCGGGCAGGGTGTCGTGGTGCTAGAATCGCGCCCACCATGAGCGGCTACCTGATCACAAACGTCCGCGTGCTCGACGGCACCGGGCGCGCGCCCTTCCCCGGGGCCGTCCGCGTGAACGGCGCCCGCATCACGCACGTCTCCTCCGCCCCGCCGGGGGCGGCCCGCCCCGGCGAGACGACCATCGACGGCCGCGGCGGCGTGCTCATGCCGGGACTGATCGAGCCGCACGCGCACCTGAGCTTCGCCGACGTGGTCTCCTACGAGCTCACCCGCATGCCGCCCGAGGAGCACCTGCTCGCCACCATCCGGAACGCGCGCACCATGCTCGACTCGGGCTACACGAGCGCGCTCTCCGCCGCCGCGGCCAAGCCGCGCCTCGACGTGGTGCTCAAGCGCGAGATCGAGGCCGGACGCCTGCCCGGGCCGCGCCTCCTCGCCAACGGCCCCGAGATCACGGTGACCGGGGGCCTCGGGGACAGCAACCTCCTCCACCTGCCGTATCACGAGACGCCGACCTTCTGCTGGGTGGCCGACGGCCCCGACGCCATCCGCCGCGTCTGCCGGCTGCTCGCCCGCGAAGGCGTCGATCTCCTCAAGCTCAATCTCTCCGGTGATCTCGGCACCTCGGCCTGGTCGTCGGAGCTCACCCCGATGTCCGAGGCGGAGGTCTCCGCGGCCATGGAGGTCGCGCGCGCCCGCGGCCTGCGCGTGTGCGCGCACTGCCGGAGCGGCGACTCGGTGCGGATGGCCGTCCGCCACGGCATCGAGGTCATCTACCACGCGAACTACTGCGACGAGGCCGCGCTCGACGCGCTGGAGGCCGCGCGCGATCGGGTCTTCGTTGCTCCCGCGCTCGGCATCACCTACAACCTGACCCAGGCCAACGGCCAGTGGGGCGTCACCCCCGAGCGGGCCCAGGCCTTCGAGCGCGAGCTGGCCGCCACCGTCGAGACCGTCGCCCGGATGCGCGCGCGCGGCGTCCGCGTGCTCCCGGGCGGCGACTACGGCTTCGTCTACACCCCGCACGGCACGTACGCGCGCGATCTCTGGCTCTTCGTGAAGGTGCTGGGCTACTCTCCGATGGAGACGCTGGTCGCCGCCACCAAGCAGGGCGGCGAGATCATGGGACGGCCCGGCGAGCTGGGCGTGGTGCGCGAGGGCGCCCTCGCCGACCTCTTGCTGGTGGACGGCGATCCTCTCGCCGACATCGCGATCCTGCAGGACCGCGCCGCGATCCGGATGATCATGAAGGACGGGCAACTGCACAAGGCGCCCTGACCGTCGGGCTGCCGCCCTTGGATCTCTCGGCCACCATCCACCGGCTCGGGGAGTCCCTCGGGCTCGTGCTGCGCACGCAGGAGTCCGTCGCCCTCTTCGAGACCGAGGAGCAGATCCGCGCGCTCGCCAAGGCCCGCCGCGCGGGCGAGATGGACGCGGCGGTCCGCCTCCCCGCGGCGGTCGCCGCGCTGACCCCTGACGCCGCGCGCGCCACCGCCTCCGCCTTCGCGGTCTACTTCGACCTGATCAATCTGGCCGAGGAGGCCCACCGCATCCGCGCGCTGCGCGCCCGCGAGCGCGCCCAGCACCCGGCGCCCATCGGGGAGTCGATCGGCGCCGCGGTCGCGCTGCTCGCCGCCCGCGGCGTCACCGCCCCGGCCCTGGCGCCCCTGCTCGACGGCCTGCGCGTGGAGCTGGTGTTGACCGCGCACCCGACCGAGGCCAAGCGGCGCACCGTGCTCTCGAAGCTCCAGCGGATCGCGGTCGTGCTGCACCGGCTCCAGGACGAAGACCTGCTGCCGCGCGAGCGCGACACCCTCGCCGACACCCTGCAGGCCGAGATCACCGCGCTCTGGCTCACCGACCGCAACCGCACCGCACGGCCCGCGGTCACCGATGAGGTACGCACCGGTCTGTACTTCGTGGATTCGGTCTTCTGGGATCTGCTGCCGCGCATCGCCGCCGATCTCGAGGTCGCGCTGGCCCTCCACTATCCGGGTCTGGCCGCGCCATCCGGGTGGCTCACGGTGGCCTCGTGGATCGGGGGCGATCGAGACGGCAACCCGTCGGTGGTGACCGAGGTGACCGCCGAGACCCTGCGGCTGCATCGG
>DATMMH010000183.1:0-10982 GCA_035569855.1 Candidatus Dormiibacterota bacterium | reverse complement strand
TCGCCTGCGCGTAGCGGATCAGGTTGTCGTTGACGATCGCGAGCGCGGCCTCGAGCGCCTTCGGCTGCTCGGCCATGAGTCCCGGCATCGCCTCGCGCACGAGGTTGCGCTTGAGCGTGTTCCAGGCGTTGAAGACCGTGTCCACGAAGAGCGCGCGGTCCCGCAGGGCTCGCGCCACCAGCTCCACCGTCTGCAACTGGGTGCCGAACGGGGTCTTGACCGGATCGAACGGCTGGAGCTTGGCCAGGTCTCCCGCGGTGGCGATCACCTCCATGCCGGCCGGCATCGGGTAGTCGTAATCGTTCATCAGCTTGAGCAGGTCCAGATCGTAGTGGTCGAAGAACTCGAGGTGCACCTGGGCGGTGCGCTCGGCGGACGCGTGCTGGCCGCCGAAGTGATACCAGACGGTGAAGGGGGCCCGGTCCACCGGACGGCCCGCCAGGGTTGCCCGCACTCGCTCGATCTTGTTCATGGTCTCCTCTACCGCGGCTTGTCGCGGTCGATCAGCACGCGGCGCAGGATCTTGCCGGACGCCGACTTCGGGATCTGATCGATGAACTCGAGATGCCGGATGCGCTTGTGGGGCGCCACCCGCTGGGCGACCCAGCCCATGATCGTCTCCGCGGTGGTCGCCTGCGAGGTCTCGTCGAGCTTCCGCACCACGTAGGCCTTGGGGACCTCGCCCGCCTCCTCGTCCGCCTTGCGCACCACCGCGGCGTCCAGGATGGCGGGGTGGGTGAGCAGCAGCGCCTCCAGCTCCGCGGGCGCCACCTGCAGGCCCTTGTACTTGATCAGCTCCTTGGTGCGATCCACGATGAAGAAGAAGCCGTCCCGGTCCACGTAGCCGACGTCGCCGGTGTGGTACCAGCCGTCGCGGTCGAGACTGCCCGCGGTCTCCTCGGGGCGATTGAGATAGCCCTTCATGATCTGCGGCCCGCGGATCCACAGCTCGCCTTCCTTGCCCACCGGCAGCTCGGCGTCGCTACCCGAGCCCACCTCCACGATCTTCACTTCCGTGTTCGGCACGACCTTGCCGGCGGAGCCGGGCTTGAACGGCTCGTTACGCGTCGGGCTCAGGTGGGTGACCGGGCTCGCCTCGGTCATGCCGTAGCCCTGCACCACCGGGCAGCCGAGCTTGGCGCTCAGGGCGCGCGCCATCTCCTCGCCGAGGGGCGCCGCCCCGGAGAAGACCAGGCGCACCGACGAGAGATCGAACTGGGCGACCGCCGGGTGCTTGACCAGGCCGAGCACGATGGGCGGCACCAGCGGCAGGATCGTCACCCGGTACTTCTGCACCAGGGTGAGGAACTCCAGCATGTCGAAGCGCGGCACGACCAGGATGGTGCCCGCCCCGGCCAGCCCGAGCATCATGATCACCACCATCCCGTAGATGTGGAAGAAGGGCAGTACCGCGATCGTCACGTCGTGCTCGTTGAAGCACTCGAAGTTCTGCATGCCCTCGGCCTGGCAGAGATTGGCCACCAGGTTGCGGTGGGTGAGCATCACCCCCTTGGGCAGCCCGGTGGTGCCGCTCGAGTACGGCAGCGCGACCAGGTCCTCGGCGGGGTTGATCGGCACCACCGGCGGCCGATCGCCGGCCTGCAGGAGATCCGTGAACGGCCGGCCGCCCTCCGCGGCGCCGAACACGAATACCTCCTCGACGCTGGACTTGGCCGCGGCCTCCCGCGCCTTGTCGAGGAAGGGCGGGACCGTGACGAGGAAGCGGGCTCCGGAGTCGTTGAGCTGGTTGGCCAGCTCGTCGGCGGTGTAGAGCGGGTTCACGGTGGTGTTGATGCCCCCGGCCAGGGCCACTCCGAGGAAGACCACCGCGTACTCGGGCAGGTTGGGGCAGTAGATGGCGAAGACGTCACGCTTGCCGAAGCCGCGCCTGGCGAGGCCGGCCGCGGTGCGCTTCACGCCGTCGGCGAGCTGGCGGTAGGTGAGGACGCGGCCGGTCGGGCCGTCGATCAAGGCCGGCTTGTCGCCGAGCCGATCGGCGTGTCGCAGCACGTACTCGGTGATGCTGACGTCGGGAATGCTCACGCGCGGACTGGTCGAGATCATGGTCAGGAGAGCCTAGCGGCCCGCCCGCCCTCGGTCAAGCGGGTGGTTGGCCAGCAGCGCCTCCAGCGCGCGCGGGTCGATCGGCTTGGTCAGATGGGCGTCGAAGCCCGCCGCGCTCGAGCGAAGCCGGTCCGCCGGTTGCCCGTAACCGGTCACCGCGACCAGCAGCACGCCCGGGCGGCCCGCGGCGCGGAGCTGGCGCGCGATCGCGTAGCCGTCGAGACCGGGCAGGCCGATGTCGACCACGACCGCGTCGGGCGCGAGGGTCAGCGCCCGCTCGAGCCCCGAGAAGCCCTCCGCGGCCTCGTGCACCTCGTGCCCGGAGCGCTCGAGCAGGTGACGCAGCATCTGGCGCGCGTCGTCGTTGTCCTCGATGACCACCACGCGGCATCGACGTGCATCGGCGCGGACCACGGTCGGCTCGGTGGGGGGAGCGGCCCCGGGCGGCTCCACCGCCGGGAAGTGGGCGGTGAAGACGCTCCCGCGCCCCAGGCCCTCACTGGCCACCTCGATCCGGCCGTGGTGCAGCTCGACCAGCCGCTTCACGAGGGTCAGTCCGACGCCCAGGCCCGGCTCGCGTCGGTGGAGCCCGCTCTGCCCCTGCACGAAGAGGTCGAAGACCCGCGGCTGGAGATCGGCCGGGATCCCCACCCCGTTGTCCTCGACGGAGAGCACTGCGTGGGCGCCGTCGGTCGTCACCGAGACCACCACCCGCCCGTCCGAGGGTGTGAACTTCAGCGCGTTACTCAGGAGATTGGCGAGGATCTGCTCGAGCCGGGTCTCGTCGGCCTCGATCCACACCGGCTCCTGCGTCCGGCACTCGATGGCCCGGGCCGATCCGGCCGCCGCGGCCGCGGCGACCGCGCGGCGCGCCACCGCGGTGAGATCGACCGGCTTGAGGGTCAGCGTGATCTTGCCGGTGGTGAGCCGGGTCACGTCGAGCAGGTCGTCGACGAGCCGGACCAGGTGGCGCACCTGGCGCCCGATGATCGCTCGGGCCTCGACGCTGCGCTCGTCGAGCGGCCCGCAGATCTCGATCACGTGCAGGGCGGTGGAGATGGCGCCGAGGGGGTTGCGCAGCTCGTGGCCCAGCATCGCGAAGAACTCGTCCTTGGTGCGGCTGGCCGCCTCCGCCTCGGCCCGCGCCCGTTCCCGCTCCGACTCCACCCGCCTGCGCTCGCTCACGTCGAGCCCGATGCCGATGCGCGTATCGTCGGGCAGCCGCACGTTCGACCACGACGTCTCGATCACCCGGCCGTCCTTCGTGGTCAGCGCGATGTCCTGCCAGCCCTCGGGCAGCGAGTCCATGTACGCGCGGACCCGCATCAGGTCGACGCCGTGCACCGCCCCGGCCGACCACCCGGTGAGACGCTCGAACTCGTGGTTGAGGCGCACCACCCGGGCGTCCGGCCGGTACATCGTGATCATCACCGGGATCCGGTCGATGATCGCCTGGAGCCGGGTCGCCTCGCGCTCGCGACTCGAGGCCAGCGCCGCGACGACGAGGGCCATCAGGGCCATCGTGGCCGCGAACGCCTGGGTAACCATCAGCGATTCGGTGGGGGGCAGCCCGGAGAACGGGCCGGAGCCTCGGAGCGTGCCGCGCAGGGCGATGCCGGTGAGCAGGACCACCGCGGTCGCCGCCTCCCGCCGCCCGAAGCGCAGGGCCGCCCAGAGCAACGGAGGGATCGAGAGGAACGCCAGCGGGTACCGTCCGAGGCCGACCGACGACCATTCGCCGAAGATGACCTGGGCCAACACGATGACCGCCAGCGTCAGCGCGGCCAGCTCGATCCACCGCTCGCGCCCGCCCGGTGGTCTCCGGTCGGTGGCCCAGAGGATCAGCAGCGGCGCGAAGATGAGGGCCCCGGTGAGGTCGCCGAGGGTCCACGTGGCCCAGATAGCCGGGAGACGCGCTCGCGCGGCGAACCCGGCGAGCGCGAGGCTTCCAACGCCGATTGTCGCGCTGACCAGCACGCTCGGGACGATCGCGACCCCGAAGCTGAAGACGTGGCGCGCCCGGTCGAAGGCGTGCCGGCCGCCGGCCACGCGCTCGACCAGCCGGGCCCCGATGAGGGCCTCGAGCGTGTTGCCGGTCGCGATGGCGAGCGACGTCGCCACCGAGCCCGCGGTCGTGACATTGACCAGGAAGGCACCGACCGCGATGGCGGGCCACACCCGCGGCCCCAGCAGCAGGAGCGCGGCGAGGCCGATCCCGGTCGGCGGCCATACTGCGGTCGCGCTGGCGTGCACGAAGGCGAAGTGCAGCCCGAGCTTTCCCGCCGCCACGTAGACGACGGTGACCGCGGCGAGCCATCCCCAACGCGTCGGTCCCGAGGTGGACATCTGGCTCCCTTCTCCCAGCGCAGGTGCTGCTCGGGTGGCCACTCATCTTAACGCGGGTTGGCAGCGACCGCACCGGCCACGCGGGCTTGCGGACTCACGATCGTCTCGGCTAGCCTCGAGTCCCATGACGACGATCATCGGACCCATGGTGTGGCGCGGGCAGGATCTCGCGTCCTCCCAAGACTGGATCCATCCCGTCTCCGCGCCGGCGGTCGCCGAGATCGACGCCGCGCTACGCGAGGTGCAGAGGCGAGGCCTGACGTGGCGCGAGATCGGCAAGAAAGACTTCCCGCTGCCCGGTGTCTCCGCGGTGCTCGCCCAGGTCAACCGTGATCTCGAGTGGGGGCGGGGGCTCGCGCTCCTGCGCGGTCTCCCGGTGGAGCGCTATTCGGACGACGAGCTCCGCACGATCTGGTGGGGGCTCGGCTGCCACCTGGGCACCGCGGTGCACCAGAACGCGCACGGCGAGCTGATCGGGGACGTGCGCGACGAGGTCCGCCTCTACGGCGAGGTCGTGCAGCCCGCGGTGCCCAAGCCCGTGGCGCCGAACAACGACGGCGTCACCTCGCGGGCCAAGGCCCGCTCGAGTGGCCCGCTGCGCTGGCACACGGACCGCTGCGATGTGGTGGGGCTGCTCTGCGTGCGCGCGGCGCGGCGGGGCGGCAGGAGCCGCGTGGTGAGCGTACCCGCGGTGAGCAACGCGATCCTCGCGCGCCGGCCGGATCTGCACGCGCTGCTCTGCGCCGACTACTACCGGAGCCGCCAGGGCGAGGAGGCGGGCGGCGAGGCGTCGTGCTACGCGATGCCGATCTTCGCGATGCGTGACGGCAAGTTCACCACCCAGTACTCGCGCACGTTCGTGGAGGCCGCGCAGAAGATCCCCGCGATCCCGCGGATCACCCCCGCGCAGGACGAGGCGCTCGACCTGCTCGCCCAGGTCTGCGACGAGTACGCCTACGAGATGGAGCTGCGGGCCGGCGACATCCAGCTCCTGAACAACCACGTCGTCTACCACGGGCGCACCGCGTACGAGGACGCGCCCGAGCCCGACCGCGACCGGCTCCTCCTGCGCCTCTGGCTGGCCCCACCGAACAGCCGCCCGCTCCCCGAGGGCTTCGAGGTGCTCTGGGGCAGCATCAAGGGCGGGGCCGTCCGCGGCGGCATCGCTCAGTCCGCTCCCGCGCGCACCTGACCGCGCCGCGCGCACTGCTCAATCTTTCCGCAGTCGCTCGCGGCGGCCCGCTGCCTGCCTTCTGAGCCGCCTCCGGTCAAGCCCCTGATTCGGCGTCAGTCCGCTCGGCGGCGGGCCGCCGCCGGCGCTGGTGCGCTTCTTGCGAAGGGCCCTCGCCGTGATCACCATCGACGCAGAGCCCGAGCCGATCACGATCGACCCCGCCCGCACCGCGCTGGTCGTCATCGACATGCAGCGCGACTTCCTGGAGCCGGGGGGCTTCGGGGAGGCGCTCGGCAACGACGTGTCGCTGCTGAGCGCGGCCGTCGGGCCCTGCAAGGCGGTGCTCGACCGTGCCCGCGGCGCGGGCATGCTGGTGGTGCACACCCGCGAGGGCCATCGTCCGGACATGTCCGACGCTCCGCGCGCCAAGGTCGAGCGCGGGGCCCTCCGCAAGCGCATCGGCGACCCCGGGCCCATGGGCCGCATCCTGATCCGCGGCGAGGTGGGCCACGACATCGTGCCCGCGCTCTACCCGCAGGCCGGCGAGCCGGTGGTGGACAAGCCCGGCAAGGGGGCGTTCTACTCCACCGACCTGGACGGGATCCTCCAGAACCGCCATATCGAGACGCTCATCGTGTGCGGGGTGACCACGGAGGTGTGCGTGCATACCACGGTGCGCGAGGCCAACGACCGCGGCTACCGGTGCGTCGTGCCCGGCGACTGCTGCGGCTCGTACTTTCCCGAGTTCCACGCGACAGCCCTGCGCATGATCTCGGCCCAGGGCGGCATCTTCGGCTGGGTGACGGATTCGACGCGGCTCCTGGCCGGGCTGGAGGACAGACGATGACGACGCGCATCCCCACCATCTGGACCCCGGGCGACTGGAACGCGTTCTTCGGGTTCGGCACGAACATCCTGGTCAACCTGCTCGTGCTGACTGGCCTGCTGCGCTTCGTGCTCAAGATGCCGGACGCGCTCGTCTTCGGGCGCATCCTGCCCGCGACCGGTCTCATGCTCTGCCTGAGCACGCTCTACTACGCGTGGCTGGCCTACCGTCTCGCCAAGCAGACCGGCCGCGACGACGTGTGCGCGCTGCCCTCCGGGATCAGCGTGCCCCACATGTTCGTGGTCACCTTCGTGATCATGCTGCCGATCGCGACCAAGACCGGCGACCCGATCAAGGGCTGGGAGGCCGGGCTCACCTGGGTGTTCGTGCAGAGCTTCGTGCTGATGGCGGGCGGCTTCGTCGGCCCGGTCATCCGCCGCATCACCCCGCGCGCGGCGCTGCTCGGCACGCTCGCGGGGGTGTCGCTCGCGTTCATCTCGATGCGCCCCGCGATGGAGATGTTCATGACGCCGGTGATCGGCATCGTGTGCTTCGCGGTGATCCTCGCGAGCTGGTTCGGGGGCGTGCGCTACCTGAACGGGGTGCCGGCGGGACTGGTGGCCATCGGGGTGGGCACGGTGGTGGCGTGGTGTTCCACCGCGCTCGGCTACGGCTGGGGCGGCATGAGCGTGGAGAAGCTGTCCGCCTCCTTCGGCAGCTTCGGGTTCTCGGTCCCGCTGCCCGCGGTGGGGCACGTCTTCTCGGGCTTCGAGTACCTGGGGGTGATCCTGGTCACCGCGATTCCATTCGGCATCTACGATCTGGTGGAGGCGCTCGACAACGTGGAGAGCGCCGCGGCGGCGGGCGACAGCTTCCCGACCACCCGCGTGCTCACCGCCGACGGGGCGGTGAGCCTGATCGGCTGCCTGATGGGCAACCCGTTCATCAACGCGGTGTACATCGGGCACCCGGGCTGGAAGGCGATGGGCGGCCGGATCGGCTACTCGGCCGCCACCGGCATCACGGTCATCGTGCTCTCGTGGTTCGGCGTCATCTCGCTGATCTCGGCGATCATCCCGGTGATCGCGATCTCGCCCATCCTGCTCTACATCGGCATGCTGATCGGCGCGCAGGCCTTCCAGGAAACACCCCGGGCCCACGCGCCGGCCATCGTGCTGGCGCTGACCCCGAACCTCGCGGCCTGGGGCAAGCTGCTGATCGACAACGCACTCGGCGCGGCGGGGACCAGCGCGGCGGCGGTCGGCCACGACAAGCTGGCCCAGTCCGCGGTGCTCTACGACGGGCTCGCGATCCTGGGCGGCGGCGCCATTCTCGGAGGCCTCGTGCTCGGCGCCATGGCCGCGTTCATCGTGGACCGGGACTTCACGAAGGCGGCCGGCTTCGCGCTGGCGGGGGCGATTCTCACCTTCTTCGGCTTCATGCACGGCGAGGCGATCGGGATCGCCCGGACCCCCCTGGTGGCGGTGAGCTATCTGCTGGTCGGCGCGTGGCTCTTCGGCTGCGCCAAGCTCTCGCCGGTGACGAAGCGGGAGTCGGTGCCCACGACGCTGCAGGCCGCTCACGCCGAGTAGCGCGGCGGGGCTCCCCGCAGATCTGGAGGTTCCGGCCCCCCGGGGAGCGCGCGCTTGCATTGGTCCGGCTCCTGACGTATCAACGAGCGCACCATGGCCACCTCGCTCATCCTCGGCCGCTACGTGATCGCACGCGCGAGCGGCCCCGAGCCGCGGGTCATCGAGGACGGCGCGGTCTTCCAGCGCGACGGCGTGATCGTGGATGTCGGTCCCGCCGCGGATCTCGCCCGCCGGCACCACGCCGACGCCCAGCTGGGCTCGCCCGACCACGTGGTGCTGCCTGGCTTCGTCAACAGCCACCATCACGTGGGGCTGACGCCGTTCCAGCTCGGGTCGCCGGATTTCCCGCTCGAGCTGTGGTTCGCGAGCCGGCTAGCCGCCCGCGACGTGGATCCCTACCTCGACACGCTCTACTCGGCCTTCGACATGCTCGAGTCCGGCATCACCACCGTCCAGCACCTGCACGGCTGGCGCGGCGCCCCCGCCACGCGGGTCTTCGGGGTGGCCGAGCGGATCCTGAAGGCGTACGCGGACGTCGGGATGCGCGTGTCGTACTCCTACGCGTTGCGCGACCAGAATCGCCTGGTCTACGAGGCCGACGAGGACTTCTGCCGGCGTCTGCCCGCCGAGCTCGGCGCCGAGCTCGCCCGGTATCTCGCCGCCCAGACCATCCCACTGCCCGATCACCTCGGGCTCTTCGTGGATCTCTGGGAGCGGGTCGGCCGGAACCGGGGCGAGCGGGCGCGCGTGCAGCTCGCCCCCGCGAATCTCCACTGGTGCTCCGACGAGGCGCTCCACTCGCTCCGGGACTACGCGGAGAAGTACGAGGTCGGGCTCCACATGCACCTGGTGGAGACGGCCTACCAGAAGGAGTACGCGCGCCGCCGCACCGGCACCACCGCGCTCCGCCATCTCCACGACATCGGCCTGCTCGGGCCGCGGTTCACGCTCGGCCACGGCGTGTGGCTCACCGAGGACGATATTCTTCTCGCCGCTCAGACCGGCACCATGATCTGCCACAACGCCAGCTCGAACCTGCGTCTGCGCAGCGGGGTGGCGCCGCTCAACGATTTCATCGCCCGCGGCGTCCGCGTGGGCCTGGGTCTCGACGAGGCCGGCATCAACGACGACCGCGACATGCTCCAGGAGATGCGGCTCGTGCTGCGTTTGCACCGAGTGCCCGGCATGGACGAGGCGGTGCCGACCAGCGCGGGCGTGCTCGACATGGCGACCGCGGGCGGCGCCGCGACCACCGGCTTCGGCGATCGCATCGGCGCGCTCGAGCCGGGCCGGGCCGCGGACCTGGTGCTGCTGCCGTGGAAGAGCCTGGCGGCGCCCTACCTCGACCCGGAGACCTCTCCGATCGACGCGGTGGTGCATCGGGCCCGCGCGGCCGCGATCGACACCGTGATGGTCGCGGGCGAGGTGGTGCTGAAGGACGGCCGCTTCACCCGCGTGGACCGGGCCGCGGTGCTGGAGGAGCTGAGCGCGGCGCTGCTCGCGCCGCTGCGCCCGGAGGAGGAGCGGCGCCGGGGCCTCGCCCGCGCGATCTTCCCGCACGTGCGGCGCTTCTATGACGGCTGGCTCGACGGCCCCGCGCGCGATCCGTTCTATGCCCCGAGCTCGCGGCACTAGGCCTCGGTCGATGACCGAGCGCGGGGCCGATCAGCCGCCCCGGGGCCAGACCCTCCGGGCGACCTCGCCGACGCGCTGGAGCTTGGCCTCCTGCTCGGCCGGCGTGAGGGGGTTGCCGGCCTCGCCCGAGGCAAAGCCACACTGCGGGCTGACCGCCAGGCGCTCCAGCGGCAGGTAGCGCGCGGCCTCGCGGACGCGGGTCTCGACCGCCGGGGCGGCCTCCAGGGCGCCCGCCTTGGTGGTGAGGAGGCCCAGGACCACGGTGGCCTCGGGGCGGACGTGCCGGAGGGGGTCGAAGTCGCCGGCCCGGGGGGTATCGTACTCCAGCAGTAATCGGTCGTAATGCGCGAGCCGAGGGAATACAATCCGAGCGATGGACTCGTAGCCGCCGTTGGCGAGCCACCGGCCGCCCGGCGCGTTGCCCCGGCAGATATGTATCGCGCGGGTGACGCCCTGTATCCCGTCGAACACGGTGTCGTCGATCTCGGCGTCGGAAACCAGCTCGGCGGCCATGTCGTGCCCCCAGGCCTCGAAGGCCGCCCGGTTCTCGCGGTCCACGTGCCACTGGGCGTAGTTGGGCGCGTCCATCTGGATGTAGTCGCCACCAAGCGCGACGATCCTGGGGACCACCTCGGTGCGCAGGTAGCGCGCGACGTCGCGGAGGAAGTCTTCCGGGGTGGGGTAGGCGGCGCGCGAGTAGTCGCGATGCCAGAAGATGCGATGCCAGCTCGGAGAGGGAATGGTGAACTTGGTGCGGACGCGGGCGTGGGCCCGGAGAAACGCGTACTCGTCGCTCGCGATGTCTCGTGCCACCGCGATGGGCTGCGTGATGAACGGCCGCGTGGGATTGGTCCACACCCGGGCGGGCCTGCCGTCCGGCTCCTTCCAGAGCGACCACCAGCCCGGATCGGCGGGGAGAAACTGGAAGCCGGACAGTGGCGCGCGGTCGGCGCCCTCTTCGCGCAGCGGGATCGTGATGACCCACGACTGCCGGCGCAGCTCGCCATCGGTGATGACGTCGAGGCCGGCCGCCTCCTGCATGGCGATGGCCTCGCGCACCGCCCGGTCCTCGGCCGCGCGAACCGTCCCGGCATCGCCGCGACCCTCGCGGGCGGCCTGCCGCGCGTCGCGCAGGTACGCGGGTCGGAGCAAGCTCCCGACGACGTCGGCCCGTGGTGTGCCCGTCCCCATGGCCCGGATCATGCCACAGGCCGCGGGCCAGTTGACGGGCGTGGCGGTTCTCCTCTAATGTCTGAGAGCGAAAGGGCTTTCGCCATGAGCGTGCCAGTTGAGTAGGCGGTCACACCGCCGGCGTCATTCCGGGAATCGACCCCCGATGGGACAG
>DATMMH010000182.1:0-17210 GCA_035569855.1 Candidatus Dormiibacterota bacterium | reverse complement strand
GATGCGGTGGCCCCACCAGAGCTGGCGCGAGATCGCCCAGTCGCGGATGTTCTCCATCCAGTGGAAGTAGGTCTTGCTCCACGTGCGCGGGACGATCTTGATCTTGCCGGAGCGCACCGCCTTGATCGCGGGCTCGGCGAGGGGCTTCATGCGCACGTACCACTGCTTGGAGACGAGCGGCTCCACCACCGTCTTGCAGCGGTAGCAGACCCCGACCGAGTGGCGGTAGGGCTCGATGCGGTCGATGAGGCCGAGCTGCTTCATGTCCTCCACGATGCGCTTGCGGGTCTCGAAGCGGTCGAGCCCGGCGTACTTGCCGGCCAGCTCGGTCATCTTGCCGTCGAAGCCGATGACGCTACGGATCGGCAGGTTGTGCCGGCGCCCGATCTCGAAGTCGGTGGGGTCGTGGCCGGGCGTGACCTTGATGACCCCGGTCCCGAACTTCGGATCGACCGCGTCGTCGGCGACGACCTTGAGGGTGATGTTCCCTTCCACCGAGGGCACCTCGAGCGTCTTGCCCACGTACTTCTTGTAGCGCTTGTCCTTCGGGTGCACCGCCACCGCGGTGTCGCCGAGCTTGGTTTCCGGGCGCACGGTGCCGAGGGTGAGCGGGCCGTACTTGATGTAGACGAACTCCGCGTCCTGCTCCTCGCGCTCGACCTCCAGATCCGACAGCACGGTCTGGCAGCGCGGGCACCAGTTCACGATGTAGTCGCCCTGGTAGATGAGCCCCTCTTCCCACAGCCGCACGAAGACCTCGCGCACCGCGGCCGAGAGGCCCGCGTCCATCGTGAAGCGCTCGCGGGCCCAGTCGCAAGAGGCGCCGAGGCGCTTGAGCTGGCGGATGATGGTGCCGCCCGACTCCTCCTTCCACTGCCAGACGCGGGCGACGAAGGCCTCGCGCCCGAGATCCTCCTTGGTCTTGCCCTCCTTCTCGAGCTGCCGCTCGACCACGTACTGCGTCGCGATGCCCGCGTGATCGGTGCCCGGCATCCAGAGCGCGTTGTAGCCGTCCATCCGCTTGTAGCGGATCAGGATGTCCTGGAGCGTGTTGTTGAGCGCGTGGCCCAGGTGGAGCGACCCGGTGACGTTGGGCGGCGGGATGACGATGCAGTAGGGTTTCTTGGGCGACTCGACGTCGGCGTGGAAATAGCCGCGCTCTTCCCAGACGGCGTACCAGTGCGGCTCGACGCGCGTGGGATCGTAGCGGTCGGCGATTTCACTCATGTTTGCGCGTCATTGTAGCACGGGCGCCGCGGCGCTCAGGCGCCACCCGGTCGGCGTGCGCGTCCACGAGAGCGCCCACGGCCGTCGGGTTCCGTCGCGGATCTCGCTCGCCGCCACCGTCACCGCGGAGCGGCCGCCCACCGCGGCGGGCTCCTCGCAGACCGGCTCCGACACGAGGCTCCGCGGCAGTCGCGCGCGGAGGTTGGGCGCGGGCACCAGGAGGACGAGCGCGCGCGCGTCGTCCTGCGCGAGGGCACGGAAGAGCCGGTCCGCCGCCGCGCCCAGCTCGCGGGACCAGCCGTTGATCACCTGCCGCCGCGCCAGCGCGAGCCCACCCGCGGCCGCGAGGCGAAAGTGATCCTCCAGCTCGGTCTGCCCCGGGCATCCCGGCTTCCAGCCGGGATACTGCGTCTGGTAGCGGACCACCAGCACGCCCGGCTGCGCGCGCCAGTCGGAGACCGAGAGCCCGTCCGGCCATTCACCCGCGGTGCTCCACGCGCGCCGCACGCGATCGTCCCCGCGGCCCTCCCACAGCTCGGCGCGCAGCGAGCGCAGGCCGGCGCCGGTGGGCGAGCCGCTCCACAACGCGAGCACGCGCGCCACGCGGTCCGGTCCGGCCGGCCACACCTGCGCGTCGAGCAGACCGTCCTGCGTCGACGAGGCCGCGAGCGAGGCGGAGCGGCCGGTCCCCGCGTAGACGCGGAGCGAGCCCGAGCCGTCTACCCCGGCCAGGCTGTAGAGACCGATGGTGAGCGGCGCGCGGCCGGCCGCTCCCGGCACGCGCAGAACGCGCAGGGTGGCACCGCCCCACGCGTCCATGAAGGCGTCGAGGCGCTCCCGGATGAACACGAGCGAGGAGAACGACTCGTCACCGCGAAGGCTGTCGAGTACCTCGTCGTCCACCAGCTCGTAGAGCTCGGCCAGCGTCCGCTCGTGCGCGGCCGGATCGGTGGCGGTGGCCAGCCCCTCGCGGCCGAGGGCGCGGAAGCGCTCGAGCCGGTCCTGCGCGGCCGCGGGCGCGGCCAGGCTCGCGAGCAGCGCGACCGCGAGCACGCCCCGGAACCACCCACGGAACGACCCACGGAAGCACGGGGGTCCCATGGCGGTAGCGTACAATGAGGCCGCATGACCCGCATCCTCGACCGGTACGTCGTCAAGGAGCTGGGCCCGCCCTTCGCGATCGGGGTCGGCGTCTTCACGTTCTTCCTCGTCATCGACCGCATCTACCAGCTCACCGACCTCGTCATCACCAAGAGCGTGCCGTTCGCGCTCGTGCTCCCGCTGCTCGTGTACATGCTGCCCGCCTTCCTCGGTCTCACCCTGCCGATGGCGCTGCTGGTGGCGGTGCTGCTGGTCTGCGGGCGGCTGGCCGGCGATCTCGAGGTGGCCGCCCTCAAGGCCTCGGGGGTGAGTCCGCTCCGTCTGTTCCGCCCTTTCTTCGCGGTGGCCATCGTGGTCACCCTGCTGATCTCCTGGCTCACCCTCGTGGTGGGGCCGTGGTCGACCGGCGCCTTCCAGCGGCAGCTCTTCCGTATCCTCCAGTCCCGCGCCTCCACCGGCATCAAGGAGCGCACGTTCAGCGCCAGCTTCGGTCAGTTCGTGATCTACGTGGACGAGGTGAGCCCTTCGCAGGTGCGACTCAAGGGACTGCTCGTCTCCGACGAGCGCAACCCGAACCAGTCGCGCATCATCATCGCGCGTGAGGGCCGCCTGCTGAGCGACGAGGTCACCCGGCGCATCACCCTGCGCTTCCTCGACGGCTCGATCAGCGAGTCCGACGTCAACGACCAGCGACGCTTCCGGCAGACCTACTTCAGCCTCTACGACATGACGCTGCCGGTGGATTCGCCGCTGACCACCGCCTCCCGGGAGGAAAAGCCGGAGAAGCAGCTGCCCCTGCGCGAGCTGGTCGCGGAGGCCGACCGCCTGACGCGGGAGGGCCAGATCAGCGCGCCGTACTACGTCGAGCTCCACAAGCGCTTCGCGCTGCCGGTGGCGGCGCTGGTCTTCACGCTGGTGGGCTTCCCGCTCGGGATCCGCTCCCACCGCGGCGGGCGCGCGGTGGCGCTCAGCATGAGCTTCGGCATCGTGGTGTCGTACTACATCCTCTACACCTCGTTCGAGGGCTTCGCCCTGCGCGGCCGCATGCCCGCGGGCCTGGCGGTGTGGACCCCGAACGCGATGCTGGGCCTGATGGGCCTGGTGCTCCTGCGCGCGAGCGTGGTCGGCGTGTCCACCGCGTGGCTCGACTTCTTCTGGCGGCTCTGGGCCAAGGTGGAGGGCCGGCGGTCGGGCCGGGTGGCCAAGCCGCTCGAGGAGCGGCGACGGCGGCGCCTGGGCCGGCTGGCCGGACCTCGCGAGTCCACCTTCATCATCGACCGCTACTTGATCCGGCAGTATCTCCTCTTCCTTGGCATCGGCACCCTGGTGGCCGCGGTCCTCATCGGGGTGGTCGACTTGCTGCAGACCCTCGACCGCTTCCTGCGGATGAAGCCGCCCCTCACCACCATCCTCGAGCACTTCGCCTACCACCTGCCCGGCGAGCTCTACAAGGGCTTGCCGATGATCGTGCTGATCGCGACGGTGTTCCTGTTCCTCTCGCTCACCCGCCAGCGGGAGCTGGACGCGCTCAAGGCCGCCGGCATCAGCCTCTACCGGGCGAGCCTGCCGGTGCTGCTGGTGGCGTGCGCGATCAGCGTGCTCGCGGTGGTCTTCCAGGAGACCGCGCTGCCCGACATCAACGCGAAGGGGGAAGAGGTCGATCGGGTCCGGATCCGCGGGCAGCTGCCCCGGCACCTGCAACGCCAGACCCAGATCTGGTACCGCTCCTCCGACACGCGCTTCTTCCGCATGGCCCTGCTCGATCCCGCCGACAAGTCGATGGAGGGGCTCATGGTCATCGACATCACCGGCGACTTCCGCCTGCGGGAGCGCCTGGACGCGCGGGTCGCCCAGTGGACGCCGGCGGGCTGGCGCCTCATCGACGGCGCGTTCCACCGCGTGGGCCCGCAGAACCGCATGACCGCGGAGGCGTTCGACTCGCGGGTGCTGCCGATGCCCGAGCACATCGACGACTTCATCCAGGTGCAGAACGCGCCCGACACCATGAGCTTCTTCGAGCTGCGGGCCTACGTGGCGCGACTCCAGGAGGGCGGGCACCACGTGACCCGTTACCTAGTCCAGCTCTACTCCAAGCTGTCCTTCCCGCTGGTGCACGTGATCATGGCACTGGTGGCGATTCCCTTCGCGCTGGTGTCCCCGCGCAGCGGCGGGCGCGCCATGGGCATCGGGGTGGCCATCGTGATCGCGGTGGGCTACTGGGTGGTGCACTCCATCGCGCTGGCCTTTGCCCAGGCCGACCTGCTGCCCCCCGCCCTCGCCGCATGGACCGCCAACATCATCTTCGCGGGCATCGGCACCGCGCTGTTCCTCAGCGCGCGCACCTGACGCGGGGAGGCGGGGGCCGGGCCCTCCCGGGAGCACGCTGAGTCGCAATCCCGCCCGGTCGTCTCGATCGAGCCACGAGAGGGACAGGTTCCGTGTCTTCTGCGCGCGATCGAAGCCTGAGACGGCGGTCTCGTGGCCCGATCGTGACGGCGCCGGCCGGTTGCGGGTCAGCGTGCTCCCGGGACCGCGTCGCCGCCCCGCCGCCGCGCGGGGGGCCTAGCGGCCCTCGCGCAGCTGGCGGAGGGCCTCTTCGAGGCGCTTCTGCTCCTGGCCGTACGCGGCCCAGTCGCTTCGGCGCAGGGCGTCCTGGCCCCGCTGCCAGGCGTCCCACGCGCGCTGCACACCGCCCATGATGGCCGCTGTGGGCGCTCCAGCCGAGGGGGCGGCGCGATCGCCCGGACGCTCAGATGTCCGCGCTGCATCCTCCTGCCCCCGGACCCGGCCGCCGAAGACCCGGGCGAGCGCGGCCTCGAGGGTCGGCTCCATCGCGATCTGGTTGCCGTAGGCCACCACCACGCGCCGCAGCTCCGGCAGCGCGCCCTGCTCGGCGGCGGCCAGATAGAGCGGCTGCACGTAGATCAGCGACTGCTCGATGGGAATGGCGAGCAGCGTACCCATGATCACCCGCGAGCCCTGCTGGTTCCAGAGCGAGGTCTGCTGGGAGATCACCGGATCCTGGCTGATGCGCGCCTGGATGTTGCGCGGCCCGAAGACCAGCTTCTGCTTGGGGAAGGTATAGGCCACGATGCCGCCGTAGAAGGGCGGATCCATGCGCGCCACCATCAGCGCGATCATGTTGTCGCGCCCGCTCGGGTTGAAGCCCGAGAGCAGCACGAACTCCTCCTTCCGCTCGTTGGGCAGCCGCATCACCGTGAAGTACGGCTCCATCTCGCGCTCGCGTCCGTCCTGTTGCAGGCGCGGGATCACCCAGAGATCTTCCTTGTTGTAGAAGACCTGCGGGTCCTGCATGTGATAGGTGGCGTACATCCGCGACTGCACCGTGAAGAGATCCTCCGGGTAGCGGATGTGGGTCTGGAGATCCTTCGGCATCTCGGCCAGTGGCTTGAGCAGACCCGGGAACGCCTTGCCGTAGGTGCGGATCAGGGGATCCTCGGCGTCCGCGACGTAGTAGCTCACCGTGCCGTGGTAGGCGTCCACGGTGGCCTTCACCGAGTTGCGGATGTAGTTGAAGCCGCGCACCGGCGTCGCGTAGGGATAGCGCTCGCTCGTGGTATAGCCGTCCACCATCCACACGAGCCGGCCGTCGCTCGTGACCACCAGGTACGGGTCACGGTCGAAGCGCAGGAAGGGCGCCGCCTCCTGCACCCGCGCCATGATGTCGCGGTAGATCATCACGCGGCTCTCCGGGCCGAGGTCGTTGGACAGGAGCACGCTGAGGGCTCCGAAGCGCGCCGCGAAGGCCACCTTGCGCGCGATCGAATCGACCGGGATCCCGCCCCGCCCCTGATAGCGGCTGTAGACGTTCTGATCGCCCGACGGGTAGTCGAGCTCCTGGGAGCGCGTGCGCACGAAGACGTAGTCGCTGCCCACCTCGCCGTAGGCGAGCTCGCCGTAGTAGATCTCCGGCCGCGTGATCTTGGGGACGCCTCCGGCGACCGCCGGCGGAATGTCCTTGATGAAGAACTCGGGCAGGCCCTCCGGGCTGATGCGGTTGACCGGCCCGGCGACGAGGCCGTACCCGTGGGTGTAGGTCAGGTGCTCGTTGATCCAGCTCCGGCTCGGCAGGTCTCGATAGGACAGCTCGCGGGCCGAGAGCGTGACCTGTCGGTATTCACCGTCGAGCGTGTAGCGGTCCACGTCCACGTCGCGGAACTTGTAGTAGGTCCGGATCTCCTGCAGCTTGCCGTAGGTGACGAGGAGGGGCCGGTGGTCCCAGAGACGGATGTTCTTCACGGTGGCCGCGTTGCGATCGAGCGCGGCCAGGTTCAGGTTGTCCTCCGCCGCGAAGTCCTTCTCGGCCACCCGGTCGAGCGCGTAGGCCTGCCGGGTCATCCGGATGTTGTGCTCGATGAACGGCAGCTCGTAGGCCAGCTCGTTGGGCTTGACGCGGTAGCTCTGCAACAGCGCGGGCGCCACCCCGAGACCGACCACCCACAGCACGATCAGGACCACGAGACCCGCCACCAGGAAGCGCCAGCCCGGCCGGAACATCTGGAACACGCACGCGGCCGCGCACAGGAAGGCCAGCACGATCAGCCACTGCAGCACCGGCAACGAGGCGTGCACGTCGGTGTAGGAGGCGCCGTAGACGAGCCCGCGCGGCGAGAAGAGCAGGTCGAACCGGTCGAGCCAGAATCCGACGCCGCGTAGGATCAGGAGCAGAGCGGCCAGGCCCAGCAGGTGCGTACGCGCGCCCGCGGCCAGGCGGGGCCCGCGGGCGGTGAGCACGAGGCTCCGTTGCAGCACGTACACCGCCGCGACGAGGACCAGCGTGCCCGCGACCAGCGCGGTGGCCCAGCCGTGGAGCAGCCGCCAGAACGGTAGCGTGAAGAAATAGAAGCCCAGGTCGCGTCCGAAGATCGGATCGCTCTGGCCGAACGCGGTGCGGTTGACGTACTCGAGCACGGTGGTCCAGGCGGAGGTTCCGCGCGCGCCCGCGAAGAACGCGATGACCGCTATGACCGGCACCAGCAGGCGGCGCACCAGCGGCTCCAGGATGGCGCGGCCGGGCAGGCCGAGCTGGTCCTCCAGCTCCCAGAGCACGTCGGGCGGCGCGGTCCGGGCGGCCACCGACAGGTTGACGAACAGGAAGGCGAACACCGTGGCCCCGAGGCCAATGAACAGCCAGCCGCTCAGGGTCAGGCGCGTGGTGAAGACGATGGTGAAGCCGACCTCCTGGAACCAGAGCCAGTCGGTGTACAGCGGGACCGCCTGCCCCACCAGGCTCAGCAGGATGAAGCCCAGCAGGAGCCAGAGCCCCAGCCGGGGACGCCGCAGGGGCATGATGGTCCCGCTCACCGGCCTCTGTGCCACGCGATCCTCGCTAGGTCCCGCGAGTCGGCGAGGCCAGGGGCGCCTCCCGCTCCGGGGTGGGTTGGTGATCGATCATCTCATCGCCTCTCTGCGGCCGGCCCACTCATGAAAATGCCCCGCGGCCTGAGCCTCGGCCGCGGGGCGCGGGCGGAATCGCTCCGGCGTCAGACGCCGGCGTCGTCGCGAAGGTCCTTGATCCGGTCGGTCCGCTCCCACGTGAACTCGGGCTCGCTGCGCCCGAAGTGCCCGTAGGCGGCGGTCTTCTTGTAGATCGGCCGGCGCAGGTCCAGGTGCTTGATGATGCCGGCCGGGGTGAAGTCGAAATGCCGGCGGATGAGCTGCTCGAGCTTGGCGTTGGGCACCTTGCCGGTGCCGAACGTCTCGACCATGATCGAGACCGGATCGGCCACGCCGATGGCGTAGGCCACCTGCACCTGCGCGCGATCGGCCAGCCCGGCGGCCACCACGTTCTTGGCTACGTGGCGCGCCATGTAGCACGCCGACCGGTCCACCTTCGTCGGATCCTTGCCGGAGAAGGCGCCGCCGCCGTGCGGGCACGAGCCGCCGTAGGTATCGACGATGATCTTGCGCCCGGTGAGCCCGGTGTCGCCCATGGGACCGCCGGTCACGAAGCGACCGGTGGGGTTGATGTGGTACGTGATCCGTCTGGGATCGATCAAGTGCTTGGGGATGGTCGGGAGCACCACGTGCTCGATCATGTCCTCGCGGATCTTCGAGAGCCCGGTCTCCGGTCCGTGCTGGGTGGAGATGACCACCGTCTCCACTGAGACCGGCTTGCCGTCCGCGTAGCGCACGCTGACCTGGCTCTTGCCGTCGGGGCGGAGGTAGTCGAGCTGGCCGCTCTTGCGGACGTGGGTGAGCCGCTGGCAGAGCTTGTGGGCCAGCATGATCGGCAGCGGCATCAGCTCCTCGGTCTCGTTGCAGGCGTAGCCGAACATGAGACCCTGGTCGCCCGCCCCGAGCTTGTCCACCCCCATCGCGATGTCGCCGGACTGCTCGTCGATCGCGGTGATGACCGCGCAGGTCTCGCAGTCGAAGCCGAACTTGGCGCGCGTGTAGCCGACCTCGCGGATGGTCTCGCGGGCGACGCGCGGGATGTCCACGTAGCAGGAGGTCGTGATCTCGCCGGCCACCACCACGAGGCCGGTGGTGAGGAGCGTCTCGCAGGCCACCCGCCCCGTCGGATCCTGGGCCAGGATGGCGTCGAGGACCGCGTCGGAAACCTGGTCGGCGATCTTGTCCGGATGTCCTTCGGTCACCGACTCCGAGGTGAACAGATACTCCTCACGCGCCATGCCGTCTACTCCTCCCGGGATACGTGTTGGGATCGACCGCGGATAGGGAACGATAGCACGCTGGACCTCCGGCTCTCAAGGGGAATCCCGGGTTTCCCGCGTCCCCACGGGCATTTCCCCGACGCGCAGGCGCAGCGACGCCTCCCACGTCTGGCCCGGCTCGAGCCGCACCGGCCAGGCGAACAGCAGCGCGGATCCCTGATAGATGCGCTCGAAGCCGGCCTCCGAGAGCGACACTGTCTCCACCGGCGCCCACGACACGTTCGCGGGCTTCGTGAGCGAGAGAGACAGCTCACCGCCGAGCCACTCGTCGACCATCGCCAGCTCGCGGGTGGCCACGAGACTCCCGCGGCCGCCGAGCGACGGGCGGCCCGCGATGCGGAAGTAGCGGCCCGGCGCGTCCCCCGCGCTCAGCGTGAGGTTGCACTGCGTGGCCCAGCGCGCCTCGAGCGGCGCGTCGCCCTCCCAGCGGAGCCGGTACTCGACGGCGACCACCGGCTCGTCGGCCCGCACCACGATCGACTTCTGCAGCGCCATCGGCAGGCCGTCCGGCCGCCGCAGCGAGCAGAGCACCGCCACCTCGCGCGGGGACGTCTTCACGTCGCAGGGCAGCGGCCGCTCGCCCACCACGAGGCGAGCCGAGTCCCAGGGCTCGAGCGGATCGAGCAGCCCGTCGGGCGGAAAGAGGCCGTCGAGCAGCGACGCGCGGCGGAACCGGTCGTAGCGCAGCAGCGCGGGGAGGCCCGCTTCCTTGACCGCGGGCGCGGCGTGGATCGTCTTCACCTCCGGCGCGCCCGCCTCGTGCGGCTGCGCCGCCACCTGGCGATGGTAGGCCTCCGGCCGGCGGGTCAGCACGTCGGCGGTGTCCATCTCGCCCGCCATCCACGCGAGCTCGGTGAGCGAGCCGCCCCGCGCCGGGCGCAGCGTGAGCCCGAGCAGGCGCGTGCGCACCGACACCTCGGCCAGCCCGTCCCCGTCGATGTCGGCGTGCACGCATTCGATGGCGGCGCGCCGTCCCGCCGCGTGGAGGCTCCGCTCGCAGCCGATCAGGGCCGACTTCACCGCGCGCCGGAGGTGGGGCAGATAGCAGCCGCCGAACACGCCGTGCCAGTAGGCGTCGTTGGCCTGTCCCTGCCAGAGGCGCTCGCGCGCCGCGAGCAGCCGCGGGTCGCGCGAATGGGCGGTCAGGCCCTCGTGCACGCGCTCCGAGAGTCGGAGCATCCTCCAATACGCGTCGCCGATCTCGGGATACTTGACCAGGAAGTTGCGGAAGAAGCCTCCGCGCAGGAGCCGGGTGAAGCGCGCACCGTCGGGCAGCGTGGCGAGACGCTCGCGCGCCTCGCCGAGCTCGGCGGCGGCGCCGGCCGGCAGCGCCCACTCCCCCATCTCGGTGTAGGCGGCGGTGGGCAGGTACACGCGTCCGGCGGGCGGGCAGGCGTCGAGATAACGCGAGAACGTCGAGACGCGCAGCCAGGGCGTGCCCCGCAGCGTCTCGAGGAACCGCACCAGCCAGCGCTCGCCGTACACCAGGCGATCGGTGCCCGGCCACACCCCGAACTTCTCTCCGTCGTCGACGAGGGTGACCGCGCCCGCGCCGCGGCGGCCCTCGAGGTAGCGCACGCTCTCGGCGGGGTCCGCGAAGGGGACCAGGTAGCGAAGGCGCTGGTTGATCGGGAACACCGCTACCGTCGCGCCCTGCTCCTCGGTGAGATAGTAGGCGCCGAGCGCCTCGGGATCCAGGCCGGCGAGCGCGAAGTGCGAGTCGTCGACCAGCACGAACTCCACTCCCGCCTCGCGCAGCACCCGTGGGAGCTGCGGCTCCCAGATCCGCTCGGCCAGCCACATGCCGCGCGGGCTCACCCCGAAGTGGCTCTTGATGAAGTGGGTCAGGGCCTGGATCTGGCCGACCTTGTCCCAGTCCGGCAGCAGCGCAAGGATGGGCTCGTAGAAGCCGCCCCCGAGCAGCTCCACCCGCCCGTCGACGGCCAGGCGGCCGAGGAGGTCGAAGGTGGGACGGGCGCGCGCCTTGAGCGCGGCGAGCAGGCTCCCCGAGCAGTGAACGGTCAGCGGTAGGTCGGCGCCGACCTCGGCGATGGTTTGCAGGAACGGGTGGTAGGCGCGCCCCACCGCGTCGTCGACGACCGACTCGAAGTTGCCGACCGGCTGGTGATTGTGGATGCCGAGCAGGAAGTGGAGCGGCTCAGGCACGATCCAGGTCCCGGTGCCTGACGATCGGACTCAGGCCGAGACCGGTCAGGAAAGAGCGAAGCGCCTCCACCAGCGTCACCGAGCGGTGCCGGCCGCCGGTGCAGCCGACCGCCACCGTGAGATAGGCCTTCCCCTCGCGCTCGTAGAGGGGGAGCAGGAACTCGAGCAGGCCCTGGAGGCGCGCGAGCAGCTCCCGGCTGTCCGGAGACGCCATCACGAACTCCTCGACCGCGGCGTCCCGCCCGTCCAGCGCCCGGAGCCGGTCGACGAAGTGCGGGTTGGGCAGGAAGCGGACGTCGAACACCAGATCCGCGTCGTAGGGCACCCCGTGCTTGAAGCCGAAGGACACCAGCGTCACCGTGAGCCCGACCCGCTGGGACCGCGGCCCGTAGGCCTGCACCATCTGGTCCTTGAGCTGGTGCACGGTCAGCGCGGTGGTGTCGATGATGCGGTCGGCGGCCTCGCGCAGGTGCGCGAGCGCCTTGCGCTCGGCCCGGATGCCGTCGAGCACGTTGCCCTCGCCGGCCAGCGGGTGCCGGCGGCGCGTCTCGTGATAGCGGCGCACCAGAGTCTCGTCGGAGGCCTCGAGGAACAGCACGTCGGCCTTGTGGCCGCGCGCGCGCAGCTCCTGGAGGGTCTCCACCAGGTTGGCCAGGTACTCACCCTCGCGCACGTCGACCCCGAGCGCGATCGTCTGGATCGCGCGGCTCGACTGCGCGCACAGCTCGGCGAAGGTGGGGATTAGGGTGGTGGGCAGGTTGTCCACGCAGAAGTACCCCAGGTCCTCCAGGCACTTGATCGCGTAGCTCTTCCCCGCCCCGGACAGGCCGGTGATGATGACGAACTGGATGGAGCCCGGGGCGGCCACCTCGCTCACGGAGACCTCAGAAGCGCGGCGAGCGGCGGGGGCGGAGGGCCGGCGCGGTCAGCCGGCGGGCGCTGATGATCACCGGCATGAACCCGCGCTCCTCAGCGCTTCCGGGATTGCAGGCGTCGCTGGTGCGAGGGCAGGATGCCGAGCTCCTCCCGGTACTTCGCCACCGTCCGGCGGGCGATGGTGAGCCCCTGTCCCTGCAGCGCCTGGGCAATCTCCTGGTCGGAGAGCGGCTTGCCCCCGTCCTCGGCGGCGACCATGTCGCGGATCGTCTTCTTCACCGAGACCGACGAGACCATCGAGCCGTTGTCGGAGGCGATGCCGCTGTGGAAGAAGAACTTGAGCTCGAACAGGCCCTGGGGGGTCTGGACGTACTTGTTGGTGGTGACCCGGCTGATGGTGGACTCGTGCATGCTGATGTCGTCGCCCACGTCGCGCAGGGCGAGCGGCCGCAGGTAGGGCAGGCCCTTGTCGAGGAACTCGCGCTGGAAGTTGACGAGGCTCTGGGCGACCTTTCTCAGGGTGCGCTGACGCTGCTCCACGCTCTTGATCAGCCACACCGCGCTGCGCAGCTTCTGTTCCACATATTGCTTGGCCTCGTCCCCGGAGCGCCGCAGGAGCGAGCGGTAGAGCGAGTTCACCCGCAGCCGCGGGATCCCCTCCTCGTTCAGGATCACCACGTAGTCCTCGCCCACCTTCTGGATCGTGACGTCGGGCACCACGTAGCGGGAGTCGTTGACCGAGAAGCGCCGACCCGGCTTGGGCTCGAGGCTCTGGATCTCCTCGATCGACTCCATCACCCGCTCGAGCGGCAGCTTCATGGCCCGCGCGATCTCCGCGTAGCGGCGCCGCTCCAGATCCTCGAAGTGCTTCTCGACGATCTCCACCGACACCGGGTCCGGCTCCGCGTCGGCGGTGAGCTGCAGCAGCAGGCATTCCTGCACGCTGCGCGCGGCCACCCCGGGTGGGTCGAAGCTCTGGATGCGCTTGAGCGCCGCGTCGACCGCGTCGGGGGCCGCGCCCATGCCCTTGGCGATCTCTTCGAGGTCGGCCCGGAGGTAGGCGTCCTCGTCGAGGTTGCCGATGATGGCCTCGCCGATGCGGAGCATCTCCTTGTCGTCGGTGCTCAGGCGGAGCTGCTCCATGAGGTGCTCGGTCAACGAGGGGTCGCTGCGCCCCAGGTTCTCGAACGGCAGCTCGTCCCGCTCCTCCATCGAGACCGGCGTCCGCTCGTCCCCGTGGTCGTCGAAGATGGCCGAGGAGAGATCGAACGGCAGGTCGTCGGCCTTCTCCCCATCCACCGACGAGGTCTCCTTGGAGGGCGCCTCGGTCTCCGGGGCGGGCGGCGCCTCCGTGGGAGCCGGAGCCTCCGCGGTGGCCGGGGTGGCCGAGGCCTCCGCGGTCTCGGTGTTCTCCACCGGCACTTCCTCGAGGAGCGGATTCTCCTCCAGCTCCTTGCGCACGACCTGCTCGAGCTCGAGGGTGGAGAGCTGCAGGAGCTGGATCGCCTGCTGCAGCAGGGGGGTCATGACGACCCGCTGACTCATTCTCTGTTGCAGTTTCATAGGGAGAACTTCTCGCCGAGATAGATCTCGCGCGCCTTGGAGTTGTTGGCCAGCTCGGTAGCGCTACCCGACGCGAGGATCCGGCCGTCGTAGAGGATGTAGGCGCGATCCGTGATGGCCAGGGTCTCGCGCACGTTGTGATCGGTGATCAGCACCCCGATGCCCCGCTCCTTCAGCCGGGCCACGATCTCCTGGATGTCGCCGATCGCGATGGGGTCGATGCCGGTGAACGGCTCGTCCAGCAGCAGGTAGCGCGGATTCGTGACGAGGGCCCGCGTGATCTCGAGCCGCCGCCGCTCACCGCCGGAGAGCGTGAACGCCTTGTGGCGGGCGAGCCGGGTGAGATCCAGCTCGGCCAGGAGCTCGGCGAGCCGCGCCATCCGCTCCTGATGCGAGAGATCCAGCGTCTCGAGGATCGCGAGCAGGTTCTCCTCGACGGTGAGCTTGCGGAACACCGACGACTCCTGCGGCAGGTAGCCCATACCGAGGCGACAGCGCTTGTACATCGGCAAGTCGGTCACGTCCTGTCCCTCGAGGAAGATGCGGCCTCCGTCGGGCCGCAGCAGGCCCACGATCATGTAGAACGACGTCGTCTTCCCGGCTCCGTTGGGCCCGAGCAGCCCCACCACCTCGCCGGGATGGATGTCGAGGCTCACCCGGTTCACGACCACCCGGCTCCGGAATCGCTTCCGCAGCGCCTGGGCGATCAGGCCTTCCACGGCGACCTCACCGGGCGGGGGCGGCTCACGAGCACTGCCCGGGAGCGGGCTTGGGCCGCTGGCCGTCTTCCTGCTGGCTCTTGGGGTAGAAGACGGCCTTCACACGCTCCTGCTGGCCACCCTCTACCACGCTGCGGTCCTCGGCCAGGAAGATCGTGATGCGCTCGCCGGTCACCACGTTGTCGTCGCGCCACACCCGCGCGTTGCCGATGAGGACCACCCGCTGCTCGGCGTCGTAGTATTCGGCGCGCTTGGCGGTGCCGGTGCGGCAGTCCCGGGTGACGATGCGCACGTTGCCGGTGGACACGGTGCGGACGATCCGATCCTTCTTGTCGTCCAGGTACACCTCCATCCGGTCCGCCCACTGCGTGGAGTTGTTCTGGGTCGCCACCACGTTGCCGGTGAAGACGACGAGCCCTTCCTTCTCGAGGTTCTCGAGCTGATCCGCGTCCACCGTGACCGGCGCGCTCTTGCCGTCGGGCGAGAGCGGGGAGGTCGCCGACTTCGGCGCGGGCGCGGGCGCGGCCGCCGGCGCGGGGCGCGCCGGCTTCGGCCGCGGCGGGGTCGCGGGCGCGGTCTGCGCCCAGGCGGGAGCGGCCAGCGCGATCACCGACCAGAGCGCGAGCGCGCCGAGCGTCAGCCGCCGACTCATGAAGACCCGGGAGACGGCAGCACGCTCGCCGACGGCAGATCGGACGGGTTGCCGCGCTCGAAGATGGCCCGCACCCGGCCCCGGACGTTGCTGACCTCCTCGTTCACGCGCGACTCGAAGCCGGTTCCCTTCACGACAGCCCCCGCGCGATAGATCGTGACCGGGTCGTTGGTCCAGGCGCGCTGCTGGGCGGCGTCCCAGCGAAGCCGCTCGGTCTCGAGCTTGAGCCCGTCGCTCGAGATCAGCACCACGTTGCCGCGCAACTCCACGTCCTTCGTCTGCTGGTTCAGGTCGCCCTCGTCACCGGTGGCGGTCCAGGACCGCGCGGGCTGGTCCACCTTGATCGTCACCTTCTTCATCGACGTCTTGGCCTGGTCCTCGAACGTCTCGGAGTATTCCGCGTCCAGTTGCCATCGGGCGCCGTCCCGCGCGATCTCCTGGAGGTGCAGCTGCTTGAGCCGGTAGTCAGCGTTCGTGACCGCGGGCTCGACCGAGAGAGCCCGGGGGACTCGTGACCGGTGGACGAGCACGCCCACCACTATGGATAGGAATACCACGACGAGCGTCAGGATAACGAACGGTGCCTTACGCATTAGCAAGCTCTGTGCCACGCTAGCACAGCACTTACATTCGAGGCAAACGAAGAAAGCTTCCCCTTCGGTCGATCAGCGACGCGGCCAAGCGCGACGGGCCTTTAGGAGCATTTCAACAGCCTCCCGCACCGCCCCGTCTCCGCCCCGCCGCCGCGCCACCCAGTGGGCCACACGCTTGACCTCGGCTACCGCATTGGCCGGGGCCAGCGCCAGGCCCGCCCGGGCCATCGCGGGCAGGTCCGGGAGGTCGTCGCCCATGACCGCGACCTCGGCTCCCCGCAGGCCGAGGCGCTCCCGGAGCGCGTCCAGCGCCGCCGCCTTGTCGGCCACTCCCTGATGGACCTCGCGGACCCCCAGCTCGGTCATCCGACGGGTCACCGCCGCCGAGGCCCGAGAGGAGAGGATCGCGATCTGCAGCCCGGCCTTGGCCGCCGCCACCAGCGCGAGGCCGTCGTGCACGTGGAAGCGCTTGGTCTCCTCGCCCGACGGGCCGTAGAGGAGTCCGCCGTCCGTGAGCACGCCGTCCACGTCGAGGACGAGCAGGCGGATGCGCGAGGCGCGGGGAGCGGCGGTCACACGATCTTGGCGCGGAGGATATCGTGCACGTGAATCACCCCGGCGGGCCGACCGCCCGCGTCGGCGATCACGAGGCTCGTGACGCGACCTTCCATCAGCGCGAGCGCCCGCACCGCCAGCTCGCCGGCGCCGATCACCTTCGGGTCACGGGTCATGCACTCGCCGACCCGCCGCTCGAGCAACGCGGCGCCGTGGGCCAGCTGCTGACGGCGCAGGTCGCCGTCGGTCACGACCCCGACGAGCCGGCCCTCGGCATCCACCACCGTGGTCATGCCGAGCCCCTTGCCGCTCATCTCCCCGATGGCTTCCTTCATCGTGGCCTGCTCGGAGACGACCGGGATCGCTTCGCCGGTGTGCATGAGGTCGCTCACCTTGAAGAGCGCCTTCCAGCCCAGGCCGCCGCCCGGATGCAGGGCCGCGTAATCCTCGGGCCGGAGCCCGCGCAGGTCGAGCAGGGCCATCGCGAGCGCATCGCCCATCGCGAGGGCGGCGGTGGTGCTCGAGGTCGGGGCGAGGTTCATCGGGCAGGCCTCCTCGGCCACCCCGACGTCGATCACGATGTCGGCCTGCCGGGCGAGAGCCGAGCCGGGGGCCCCGGTGAGGAGGATCAGCGGAATGCCCAGGCGCTTGAGCGCGGGCAGGACGGCCAGTACCTCGTCGGTCTCACCGGTGTTGGACAGGGCCAGGACCACGTCCTCGCGCACCACCATGCCCAGGTCGCCGTGCACGCCCTCCGCGGGATGGAGGAAGTAGGCGGGGGTCCCGGTGCTCGCGAGCGTCGCCGCGATCTTGCGTCCGATGATCCCCGACTTGCCCATGCCGGTGACAATGACGCGCCCGCGGCAGCGGTGCAGCGCGCCTACCGCGTCCACGAAGCGCTCGTCGAGCCGCGCGGACAGCGCGAGCACGCTCTCCGCTTCGAGGCGAAGCACGCGCTCGGCCAGCCGCAGGATGCGCGCGCGATCCATCACGACCGTGCGCGGTGCGCCGCGATCGCCCGGATCTCGTCGAGCAGGCGCGGCAGGTCGTCGAGGCGGAG
>DATMMH010000181.1:0-4935 GCA_035569855.1 Candidatus Dormiibacterota bacterium | reverse complement strand
CCAGGGCAGCCACTGGATGTGGGGGAAGTCGTTGTACTCCTCGGTCAGGAGCCGGCCGCGGAAGCCGACTCCCGAAGCCCCCACGATGGCCAGCCGATCGGTCGGGTTCTCCGCGGTGCTCCCGGACCACACGTGCGCGATCATCGCCTGGGCGTACTGCGGCGTGGCCAGGCTCTGCGCCCGCGACATCTTGTTCCCGCCCCCGCCGATCCAGCCGGGTCCATAGCGCACCAGCACGCGCCAGTAGATATCGCGGTAGATCTCCGTCCCCGCGTCCACCGTGCGGAAATTGGGCGCCGGGACCTTGCCGAAGGCCACGTGCAGGTAACCGGCGTCGATCTGACGCGGGGCGGTGAACCGGGCCCGCATGCCCGCCGAGCCGCCGTAGCCCACGCCCGGCGCACGCTCGAAGAGGCCCTGTCGGTTTCCCTTCTCGAAATAGCTCCCCAAGCGGTCTTCCTCGAAGTCGTCGCACCAGATCCACCCGGGGCGCGGCGTCGCGCACTCCGCCACCGGCCCGCGGATGGGGCGCACCGTGACCGGGATGGTTGCGCTCTTGCCTTCACTCGACAGCACGATCCGGGCCGTCCCGGGCGCCAGCGCTGTGACCACGCCCTCCGGCGAGACGCTCGCGACCGCGGGATCGAGGCTCGACCCCGCTACCAGGCGCTCTGCGAGGACTCGCCCGCGGTCGTCCTTCGGGTCCGCGAAGAGCTGGAGCGTCTCGCCGACGCGGAGCTCCCCGGACGCCGGCATCACGGCGAGCGACGAGACCGGCGCGCTGGACCGAATCGGTTCGCCGGTCCCGCACGCGGCGAGCAGGAGTGCGACGCTGGCAACGATCCCGTAGCGCAACATGCAGGCCGATCTTACAGCACCAGCGGTTGAGGCGGCTGGCCGCATTCGCCCCGCCGCAGTGGGCACGCAGAATCTGCACGCGGCCTGGAAGCCCTCGAGTGTAGACTTCGCGCGCGACGGCTTTACTCGCTCGTAGATTTCCATATACTAGCGGTCACTTTTGTCGTGACCCCACCAATCATCGTATCCGTGATCCTTCCGACGGTGGCCGTGGCGAGTCGTGCTGCTTGCCTCGACCGGGCCCTGGAGAGTGTGCTGACGCAAGCCGGTGTCCGCGTGGATCCCATCGTCGTCGCCAACGGGCCAGACTGCGATCGGGACCTGATCGACGCGCTCCTGCGCCGGCGCGACATCCGCGTGCTCCGGCGTCGGGAAGCAGGCCTGGGCGCGGCGATCGCGGCGGGTCGCGAAATCGTCGACGCACCGTACTTTGCGGAGCTGGACGACGACGATCTGTTGCTGCCCGGCGCGCTGGCCGCTCGGGTGGCGACCATGGAGGCCGATCCGACCATCGACGCGACGGTCACGAGCGGCTACCTGCGCAGCGCGCGGGGCGACGTGTTGAACCTACCGAGGATCTCGCGCTGCGCGCAGGACCCGCTGCGGGCGATCATCGACCGGATGTGGCTCACGCCGGGGGCCGGCCTCTTTCGCAGCGCCACGATTCCCGCGACGTATTTCTCGGGCATGCCGCCGCACCTCGAGTGGACGTACCTGGCGGTGCGGCTCGCGCTCGAGCGGCGGATGGCCTTTCTCGACGCCCCCACGTTCGTCTACAACGCGGACACGCCCGACTCCCTGTCGAAATCGCGCGAGCACGTCCTGCGCCAACCGGGCGCGCTCCAGGCGGTGCTACGCATGGCGCTCCCGCCCGACGTGAGACGGGCGCTCCGTCGCAAGTACGTGGCCGCCCTGCACGGCGCGTCCGTGAAGGACCTCGAGCAGGGGCGCAAGGCGGACGCGTGGAAGTGGCACCTCCGGACCCTGTTCCATGTGTACGGCTGGCGTTACCTGGCCTACACGCGGCACCTGTTCGTCTGAGCCGGGAGCGCGACGCGTGACGTCTCCGACCGAGATCCTGCTGCTGGAAGTCGACGCGGGCGAGAAGCACCTTCTCCTCGAGTGGGCACGGGCCGGGGTGCTGCCGAACTTCGCCGCGCTCCTCGATCGGGGCCTCGTGGGCCACACCATGGCCCCGCGCGGCTTCTTCGTGGGCTCGATCTGGCCGTCGTTCTATACCGGGGTCTCGCCCGCGCGGCACGGCATTCACAGCCTCGCCATGCTCAGGCCGGGGACGTACGAGGTGGCGCACCTGCCGACCGGCGAGCACGTCAAGCGCGAGCCGTTCTGGAACCACCTGAGCCGGGCCGGGAAGCGGGTGGCCGTGCTCGACATCCCGCTGTCGGGCATCAGCGAGGCGATCAACGGCATCCAGACGGTGGAGTGGGGCTCGCACGACGAGAACTACGGGTTCCGGGCGTGGCCGCCGTCGCTGAAGGCGGAGATCCGGTCGAAGTTCGGGCTGCATCCCCTCGAGGGGTCCTGCAACCGCGACCATCGGACCCCGGCCCAGTTCAGGGAGCTGCGGGACACCCTGGTCCGCGGCGTCCAGACGAAGGCCGAGCTGACTCGTCACTACCTTCGCCAAGGCGGCTGGCAGTTCTTCGCCCAGGTCTTCACCGAGAGCCACTGCGTGGGGCATCAGTGCTGGCACCTCCACGCCCCCGACCACCCCGGCCACGAGCCCGAGGTCGCGAAGCTCACCGGGGATCCGATCAAGGACGTGTACGTGGCGATCGACGCCGCCATCGGGCGGATCCTGGCCGAGGTCGGACCCGACACCAAGGTGATCGTCCTGGCCGGGCACGGCATGGCGCACAAGCACGGCGCCCAGTTCCTGCTCCACGAGATCTTGATCCGCTTGAAGGTGGCCGAGCCACGGGCGCCGGTCGCGGAGGCGCCGCCGCCTCCACGGCTTCGCGATCGGCTGGACGCGATGCTGGCGTGGGGTTGGCGTCGCCTGCCGGATGCGGTCAAGGGATCGCTCAAGTCGGTCCGCGGCCAGCTCCGAGGCTGGATCGACGGGCCGGACGGCATCCCGGCCCCGAAGCTCGATCATGCGCGCAGCCGGTGCTTCATCGTGGACAACGGATTCGCGGTCGGCGGGATCCGATTCAACCTGATGGGCCGCGAGCCGGCCGGACTCGTGCGACGCGGCGAGGAGATGGACGCGCTCTGCGCCCTGCTCGAGCGCGAGCTCCTGGACATTCGCGACCTCGAGACCGGCAAGCCGGTGGTGGCGGCGGTGGCGCGCACCCGCGACCTGTACGAGGGTGAGCACCTCGACCTGCTCCCGGACCTGCTCGTGGAGTGGAACCCCGAGCTGCCGCTCGGCACCGCGAACGCGGGAAAGGCGGGGAGCGGCCGGTTGCGCATCGGATCCGACGCGATCGGAGTCATCGAGGGGGAGAACCGCTACTGCCGCACCGGCGAGCACCGGCCCGAAGGCCTGTTCGTGGCCGTGGGGGGCGGGATCAAGCCGGGCAAGATCGAGCGGACCGTGTCGATCATGGACTTCGCCCCGACCTTCACGAGAATGCTGGGGGTCGAGCTGCCGGACGTGGATGGGAACCCAGTCGAGGAGCTGCTATGAAGCGCCGCCACTACATCGGGATCCTGGTCATCTCGTTCGCCACCCTGCTCCTCGAGCTGGCGCTGACACGCGTGCTCTCAGTGGCCCTCTGGTACCACTTCGGCTTCCTGGTCATCTCGACCGCGCTACTCGGGTTCGGCGCCTCCGGGGTGGCGCTGGCGCTGTGGACGGGACTCCGCGAGCGGGCCCCGCTCGATCGGACGCTCGCGCTGCTGTCCGGCGGTTTCGGCCTCGCCGCCGTCGTCAGCTTCTGGGCCATGCAGCACATCCCGTTCGATCCGTTCAGCCAGCAGGGCGCCCTGGCCCACGACGCGGTGATGCTCCCGCTGTACTACCTGGCGCTCGCGTTTCCGTTCTTCTGGTCCGGCCTGGCCATCGCGCTCCTGCTCACGCGCGGCGCGCATCAGGTGAACCGACTCTACGCGGCCGATCTGCTCGGCGCAGGCCTGGGGTGCACCGCCCTGGCCGCCGTGATGCCACTGCTGGGCGGCTCCGGCACGGTGCTGCTGGCCGCCGCCTGTGCCTTCCTGGCGGCGGCGATCTTCGGCTTCCAGGAGGCCCGGCGCGTCGCCGCGACCGCAGTGGCCCTCGGACTCGTGGCCCTGGCGCTGGCTCCGCTGGGCGACCGGATCCTGCCGGTGACGGTGGCGGCGAGCAAGACTCATCCCATGCTGCCCGCCGGGCCGCGACTCGCGCCGATCTACACCGCGTGGAATGCGATCTCACGCGTGGACGTGTACACGCTGGCGCCGGACCCGGACAAGGGCTGGCCGGGCCCCGGCATCGGGATCGTGATCGACGGCGGAACCGCCGCCACCGGGATGGGAGACCTGAGCGCGGGCGTCCAGTACTGGCTCAAGAGCGCCGACTACCACCCGCCCGGACTGGCGTACGTCGGCAAGGAGCGGCCCCGGGTGCTCATCCTGGGCTCGGGGGCCGGTCGGGAAGTCCTCGAGGCGCTCTACTACAAGGCCTCGTCGGTCACCGCGGTCGAGATCAACCCGATCATCAACGACATCGTCTCGCGCCGGATGCGCGCCGCGCTCGGTGGCCTCTTCGACGACCCGGCGGTGCACCTCGTCACCGCGGAAGGCCGCAGCTTCGTCCGGCGCTCGAGCGACACGTACGACGCGATCGTATCGGTCCAGACCTTCAGCAACACGGCGCTCACCGCCGGCGCTCTGGGGATGGCCGAGAACTACATGTTCACGCGCGAGGCGATGGAGGACTATCTGAATCGGCTGAGTCCGGATGGCGTGCTCCTCATCACGCGCCCGCCGTCGCAGATCGCTCGTCTCTTCACCACGTTCCGCGAGGTGTTCGAGCGCACCGGGCGAGGCAATCCGGCCCAGCACCTGCTCGCGTTCCGCGGCCCGGTGATGCCCTGGGGCTGGGGGAACCACATGGTGTTCATGGTCAAGAAG
>DATMMH010000180.1:0-4653 GCA_035569855.1 Candidatus Dormiibacterota bacterium | reverse complement strand
CGTGAGCTTCACGCTCGCCGCGGGCGAGCTGCTCGGCATCATGGGGCCGAACGGCTCCGGCAAGACCACGCTCTTCAACCTGATCGCGGGGGCGCTGCGGCCGGACCGGGGCCGCATCCGCCTCCGGGGCGGCGACATCGCGGGGCTGCCGCCCCATCGCGTCTGCGCCCGCGGGATCGGGCGGACCTTTCAGCTCGTGCGCGCCTTTCGCGGGCTGTCCGCGCTCGACAACGTGCGGGTGGGCTGCCTCTACGGGCGGCGCCGCGGCAGGGGGCCGGCGGGGCCCGAGGCGGAGCGGCTGCTCGCGCTGGTCGGGCTCGGGGGCCGGGCGGCGGCGCCGGCCTCGTCGCTGACGCTGATGGATCGCAAGCGCCTCGAGCTGGCCCGCGCGCTCGCCACCGGCCCCGACCTGCTGCTGCTCGACGAGTTCATGGCCGGGCTCAACCCCGCCGAGACCGCGGAGGCGATGGCCCTGATCCGCCGCCTCCTCGGCGAGGGCCTGACCGTGCTGATGGTCGAGCACATCGTGTGGGCGCTCATGGATCTGTCGCGCCGCCTGATCGTGCTCAGCGCCGGCGAGAAGATCGCCGAGGGGCCGCCCGCCCTGGTGGCCGCCGACCCCCGGGTCATCGACGTGTACCTCGGCGCCGAGCGGCCCGCGGCCGGTCGGCGGTGAGCGCGCTACTCGAGGTCGACGGTCTCGACGCGGCCTACGGCGACTCCCGCGCCCTCTCCGGGGTGACGCTCTCGGTGGGCCCGGGCGAGATCGTGGCCCTGCTCGGCCCCAACGGCGCGGGCAAGAGCACCCTGCTCGGCTGCATCGCCGGGCTCGTGCGGCCGCGGGCCGGGACCATCCGCTGGGACGGTCGGGACCTGCGCGCGGTGAGCGCCCACCGCATCGTGGAGCACGGCCTCGCGGTGGTGCCCGAGGGCCGGCGCCTCTTCGGCAGCATGACCGTGGAGGACAACCTCGAGCTCGGCGCCTTCTCGCCGCGCGCCCGGGCGGGGCGGCGCGCGAGCTTCGAGCGGGTCTACGCGCTCTTCCCGGTTCTGCGGACCCGCCGCCGCCAGATCGTCCGGGCGCTCTCCGGGGGTCAGCAGCAGATGGTGGCGGTGGGTCGCGCCCTGATGGCGAGCCCGCGTCTGCTCATGCTGGACGAGCCGTCGCTCGGCATCGCCCCGCAGCTCGTCTCCGCCATCCTGGACGCCCTCGTCGAGATCAACCGCGCGGGCGTCGCCATCTTCCTTGTGGAGCAGAACGTCCGCGCCGCGCTCACCCTCGCCCATCGCGCCTACATTCTCGAGGGCGGGCGCATCGTGGGCGCGGGCGGCGGGGCCGAGCTGCTGCGCGATCCGCACGTGCGCCGTGCCTACCTGGGACCGCTCGCGGCTCACGAATGAGGACGCCCCGGTGCTCCTGATCGAGCAGCAGATCGTGCTGGGCCTGCTCCTGGGCGGCCTCTACGGCCTGGCCGCCGCGGGCCTGTCACTGGTCTTCGGCGTGCTGAAGGTGCTGGACGTGGCTCACGGCGAGCTGATCATGCTGGGCGGCTACGGCGCCTTCTGGCTCTTCGCCCTGCTGCACTGGGACCCGTTCGCCTCGCTCCTGGTCGTGATTCCCATCTCGCTGCTGCTGGGCGTCGTGCTGTACGCGGTCCTCTTCGGCTTCGTGGTGCGCGCCGACGAGGAGACGCGGGTGAAGAACTCGCTGCTCGTGGGCTTCGGGTTGGCCCTGGCCCTTCACGCGCTCGCGGTGCGCCTGTGGACCGCGGACGACCGCTCGATCACGACGTCCTACGGCGGGACGGTCATCGCGGTGGGCGAGCTCTCGATCCCGGTCATCCGGCTGCTGAGCCTGGCCGTCGCGTTCGCGCTGATCGTGGGCCTCCATCTCCTGCTCACCCGGTGGCGCTGGGGCAAGGCCATCCGCGCCACCGCGGAGGACTGGCAGGCCGCGCTGCTCACCGGCATCGACGTGCGGCGCGCCTATCTCCTCGCCTTCGCCATCGGGACCGCGCTGGCGGGGGCGGCGGGGACGCTGGTGACCGTGGGCTACTCGGTCAGCCCCTCCATCGGGCTCGAGTGGACGCTCAAGGCGCTGATCGTGGTGGTGCTGGCCGGCCTCGGCTCCATGCTCGGCACCTTCGTGGCCGGCCTCTTCCTCGGGGTGGCGGAAGCGCTGAGCGCGGCTGTCTTCGGCGGCCCCTACCGAGAGGTCGTGGGCCTCGTGATCTTCGTGGTGGTGCTGATGCTGCGGCCGCGCGGCCTCTTCGGGGCTCGATGAGCGCGCGCGCCGGGGGCCTGGCCCTGCTCGCCCTCTTCGCCGCGCTCGCGCTGTTGCCGCTCGGGGTGCACCGCGACGACCTGCTGAACTTCGTGCTGCTCGTCCTGCTGACGATCACGCTGGCCCAGAGCTGGAACATCGTGGCCGGCTACGCGGGCCAGGTCAACCTGGGGCACGCCGCGTTCTTCGGCCTGGGCGCGCTCACCGCGCGCACCCTCTGGATCGGCGGGGCGCCGATCGTGCTCGCCACCTTCGCGGGCGCTCTCGTGGCCGCCGCCTTCGCGCTGCTGATCGGGGCCGCCGCGTTCCGCCTGCGCGGCGCGTACTTCGCGATCGGCACGCTCGCGCTGGGCGAGATCCTGCGCACCACGGTGGGCAACGTGCTCCCCGAGATCTCCACGCTGCCCGTCACCTCGATCGCGGGCTACCGGCTGGCGCACCGCTACTATCTCGCGCTGGCGCTCGCGGCGTTGTCGGTGATCGCGGTAGCGCTCCTCGCCCGCTCGCGCCTCGGCCTCGGCATGCAGGCCATCCGTGAGGACGAGGACGCCGCGGAGGCCTCCGGGGTCGCCGCGCTCGGGCTCAAGCTGCGCGCGCTGGTGCTCTCGACGGGACTGGCGGGCGCGGCGGGCGGGCTCTTCGCCTACTACCAGATCAGCTACTATCCCGCCCACGCCTTCAACCCGACGTGGACGTTCGACGCCCTGCTGGTCACCTTCATCGGCGGGGTGGGCACGCTGCACGGCCCCGTGCTCGGGGCCATCCTCTACGTGTTCCTGAAGGAGTACCTGACCGTGCGCTGGGTGGACTTTCACCTCTTGATCTTCGGCGTGCTGTTCATCGCGATCGTGCTGCTCTTCCCCGGCGGCCTCGTCCAGGCCCTGATTCAGGCGGGGAACGGCGCGCGGCGCCGGCTCGGTCGCCGAAGCGGAGCCCCGACATGACCACACGGATCCCGCTGCTCGAGCTGGGCTCGTTGCAGAGCCGGCTGCCGGACCTCATCGCCAAGAAAGGCGAGCCGCCCTGGTCGGCGACGCTCGTGCTGACCGACGACATCCAGGCATTCCTGATCTGCCACCCGCCCGGCCAGCCGAACGACACCCACTACCACCACCACGACGAGTGGTGGGTGGTGCTGCGCGGCGAGATCGACTGGTTCATCGAGGGGCAGGCTGGGCCTATCCACGCGCGCGCCGGTGATTTCGTCTTCGGCCCCAAACACCTCTGGCACCATCTGGAGCCTACGGGCACCGAGCCCAGCGTCCGCATCGCCATCAACGCCCGCGGCGAGTTCCACCGCTACGACCGCGCCGGCTGCAAGCCGCTCTGACACGCGGTCTAGAGGCGGACGATGAGATCGATCTCGACGGCGCCGCCCAGGGCGAGGGCGGTGACCCCGACGGTGGTGCGGGCGGGGAGCTTGCCGGGCTCGAAGTAGGTCGCGTAGGTCGCGTTCATGGCGGGGTAGTCGGCGAAGTTCGTGAGATAGATGCGGACCATGACCGCGCGGGCCAGCGTGGTCCCGGCGCCGCGCAAGACGGACTGGAGATTGCGCATCACCTGATGGGTCTGGGCCACCGTGCCGCCGGGCACGAGCTGGTTCGTCCGCGGATCCACGCCGAGCTGACCGGTCACGAAGAGATAGTCGCCCGCCCGCACCGCGTGACTGTAGGCGGCGGTGGGCGGGGGCGGCGGGGCCTCGGCAAAGTTCAGGAAGTCCAGGTCCATCCGCCCGCTCTCAGGCCGTGCCGGGCTGGCCCTGGGCGGACGTGGCGGGCGTCGCGCCCGGAGCGGCGCTGCGCGCTCCGCTTCGCACGCCGGTCAGGAGCCGCAGCACGGTGGGCGCGAGCTTGGGGTCGAGGCTGTCGCGGATCCCGTCGCCCAGCAGGTTGAAGGCGAGCACGGTCACCGTGATGGCGAGGCCCGGGAAGAGCACGAGCCACCACTGCGGCACGAGGCCGGTGATGGCGTCGGCCAGCATGTTGCCCCACGTCGGCGTGGGCGGCGGCACCCCGACGCCCAGGAATCCGAGCGCGGCCTCGATCACGATGGCCACGCCCAGGTGGGTGGTGGCGAGCACCAGATAGGGCGCGACGCACTGGGGCAGCACGTGCAAGCTCATCACCCGCAGCTGGGAGCCGCCGGCGGCGCGCCCGGCCTCCACGAACGGCATCGCGCTGACGCTGAGCGCGACGGAGCGGATCACGCGCCCCCCGAAGGGGATGCGCGTGATCGCGATGGCCACGATGACCGCGGGCAGCCCGGTGCCGATGGCCATCGAGATGGCCATGGCCAGGATGAGATCCGGGAAGGACTGGAAGATCTCCATCACCCGCTGGCTCAGCAGGTCGAAGCGGCCGCCCAGGTAT
>DATMMH010000179.1:0-6431 GCA_035569855.1 Candidatus Dormiibacterota bacterium | reverse complement strand
CGCCGCTCTGCCGGGCCCATTCGACCAGGTCTCCGTAGCCCGGGAGCCGCTCGATCGGCCGATCGCCGCGGCGCCAGCTCACCGTGTTGGCAAAGTCCAGGCACAGACTTCCGCCCGATCGGTGAAAGACCCATCGTGTGCTCACGCCCGGAGTTTCTCCCTTGACAGCTTATAGCACCTGAGCTACCTGTCTGTGTGTTATCACCACCACAATGACTTTAGATAGTAATACGACCGGCCGAAGCGAAGGGAGACCGACCATGGCACGACGACTGCGTACGATCACGTTCCTCGCGGTGGGACTGCTCGCGGTGTGGAGCAACCTCGCCACCGCCCAGCTGCATGGTCAGGTGATTCGGATTGGGATCGGCGCTCCGCTCACCGGCGGCGCGGCGAGCTTCGGGGTCGAGATGAAAAACGCGGTCGAGCTGGCCATCGAAGAGCAGAACACGGGCGGCGGCGTGCTCGGAGCTCGGATCGAAGCCCGCGCGTTCGACGATGAAGCCAGTGACGCCAGCGGCCAGACCGGCGCGGGGGTGCTGTGCCAGGATCCGGCCGTGCTCGCGATGGTCGGCCACGTGAACAGCAACGTGAGTATTTCTGCGTCGAATGTGTACGCCCGGTGCGGGCTCGCGATGCTGACGCCGATGTCCTCCAACCCCGGGGTCACCGATCGCGGCCTCCCGAACGTATTCCGCCTGACCAATCGGGACGACCACAAGGGCCCGGGGCTCGCCGCCTATCTCTACCGAAAGCTCGGCAAGCGGCGGGCTGTTGTGATCGACGATCAGACCGCCTACGGCAAGGGACTGGCCGATCTCTTTGCGGGAGCGTTCACCACCCTAGGCGGGACCGTGGTGGCGCGGCCGACGGTGAAGGTCGGTGAGCGAGACTTCCAGGCGCTCCTCGCCGGCCTGCCGCCCGACTTCGACGTGGTGTTCTATGGAGGTATCGCCGAGGCGGCCTACGTGCTGAAGCAGATGCGGGAGCGGAACCTGAATCAGCTCTTCGCCTGCGGCGACGGCTGCTGGAACGTCAAGGGGTTCATCCAGCCGGCGGCCGGCGCGGCGACCAAAGGTGAGGGCGTGCTGATTCTCTCCGCCGCCCCCGCGGTCGGGCGAGTCCCCGGCTCCGCAGCCTTCGCCGAGCGCTACACGACACGGTTCGGGCCGATCGCGAACTACGCGGTGAATTCCTATGATTCGGCCCGGCTCGTGCTCTCGGCCATCCAGCAGGCCGCGACCGCCAAGGGCGCTCTCCCGACTCGAGGGGACGTGGTCGCCGCGCTGCGGCGGCTCCACTATCAGGGCCTCGCGTATGCCCGGCCGGTGGAATGGGACGCCAAAGGTGACAACACGGCCGCGGTCATCTTCGTCAACATCGTCGAGGGCGAGCAGTTCAAGGAGGTCGGCGAGATCACGCGGAGCGATATGCCGAACTGAGCGGTGGTCAGGTTGCCGGATCGGGCGGCTCGAGATCCGTGGTGTGGCTCGGGCGCGATTTCCGAGAAGCGCGAACCGACAGGATCAAGACGCGCACGCCCGTGAAGGCCCAGGCGATGGTCAGCACCAGCACCGTGATCCGGAGCCCGTTGGCGAGCGCGTCCTCGCATGGGCTCCCGGGGCCCCCGCAGACCATCACCGATGGAATGATCGGCGGATAGAGCAGCACCGCGAAAGCCAGCTGGATGAGCGCATCCCGCCATGACCCAGCCACCGCGTCCATGAAGAACCCGAGATAGAACACGATGGCCGCGAGCGCGGCCGCGAGGACGTGATACCCGAGATACCACCAGCCGGCCTGCCGCAGGATCTCCTGCCCGCGTGGGCCGCTCATGGTCAACACGCGTGGTTCTGGGACGTTCGCCGGGCGACCATGTGCTCCTCCTCATCGACTCCGCACGTGCCCTGCTGGGCGGGAGTTTACCAACGCCGGGGGCCCAGGAGGAGACAAGATGTCCGTACTCCGTGACAGACCCTCGGCCAGCGGCCAAAACCCCCGCCCCGGCGATGATATTCGCCATTCGGGTGTAGGGTGCTGGCTATGAACAGCTTCGAAGCGCGGGCACGCGTCATCCTGCTCGGGATCGCCATCGCGGCCCTGGCCGGCTGTGCCTCCGGCCCGATCCCGCCGGTCTACACGCAGGACGAGCAGCGGGCTCGATGCGAGAGTCACAGCGGGTGGTGGCACGCCGACGATCTGGTGGGAGGCTTCTGCGAGAACAACAGTCAGATGTGACGCTGTAAGGGCACGCCGCCAGCTCTCCTTCGCTCGCTCGGGCATTCCTCCGCCGCCTCAGGCACGATGCCCGCGCGTGCGCTTCGACTCCCCGCCTACTCTGTTGCGTTCTCGCGTAGTTGCCGCTTGGCATCTGGGATGCTCTCCCTCGGTGGGAACGTGCACGCGGTGCACGGCGCGAAAGCCACACCACCCGGAGAGATGGAGGACGCGGAGATGAAGACGACGTGGGGCCGAGTCCTGGCAGGCGGCGTGGTGGCGCTCATTGTCCTGGGCCTCGCGGTGCTGGAGGTCGTGAGCGAACGCGCCTCGACCGACCCGATCCCCCCGGTGTCGGAGCCGAGCGCGGGGGCGGTCGACGAAGCGCGCGGGTTGAGCGGAGCGATTCAGTCGGCGCGGCTGACCGTCTTGCGCGTAGACCGTGAGGCCCATCGCCTGGTGCTGGTGAATGCCGCAGGGCAGGTGCGCGTGGCCAACATTGGCGGGCAGACCGAGGTGGTCACGGCTGACGACCACGCCGCCGATCTGGCGGTCGTCACGGAGGCGGATCTCGTCCGGATCGAGCCGGCGAACGGGCGGATCCGGAAGATCGTGCTACTGCGCCACGGTTGGGACGGAGCGACTGCCCCCGAGCACTAGCGGCGAGAGCCGTCCTAGGAGCTGCTGGGTTTGTTGAGCGCCTGGCGGACGGCTTGGCGGAGGCTGTCAGGGGTGAAGGGCTTCGAGAGCACCGGTACCCGCGAGGCGGCGAGGAAGCCGGCGTAGTCCATCGAATGGGCCTGGCCGGTCACGTAGATGATCCGGGGCATCGCGGTGCCGTGGCGAAGCTGCAGGGCCCAGTAGAGCGCAGCTCCATCCATCTTGGGCATGCGCAGGTCGCTCAGGATCAAGTCGTAGCGCCGTTGCTCGCAGAGCTGCAACGCGGCGGCGCCGTCGGGGGCCAGCTCGATCTCGTAGCCGTTCTCGGCGAGTACGTCCGCGATGAGCTCGCGCACGTCCGGCTCGTCCTCGACCACCAGCACGATGGCGTGTCCTGTCATGGCTTCGGCTTCCGAGAGTCTAGCAAAGGGCTGCGGGGAGGGGCACATACTTCGCGCCGAGCCTAGCCGAGGGTAGCTCGGACCAGCAGCGGGTAGCGGCCCACGCGGTGGCCGGAGATCAGCAGCTCGACGACCCATACACCGGCCAGCGTGAGGTCGCGCTTGTCGAGGCCGTCCACCTGCCAGGTCCAGAGGGCACCTTGCTTCGACTGATCCATGGGCTGGTCGCTGGTGCGGACCACGACGCCGTCGGGATTGATCCAGCGAACCTGGATGCTGAGGAGGCCGCCCGTTTGCTGGATGCCGTAAAAGAACGTGACCGCTTTCCTGACCGTGAACTCCTTCACGCCCGGCGGCATGTTCCGCCGGAACGCGGTGTAGAGGAGGGTCCCCACCGGGGGCGGCTCGTCGGTGAAGTAGGCGAACTTCACGAGGCTCGCGGCCTCGATGCCGGACAGGCTCCGCGCGGCCGGCGTGGGCCGGTGGCTCGGCCGCTCGGGTTCATCGCGTCGAGGCTGGTTTACCACGTCCGCTCAAATGTGCAAATCCAGGGCCATGGGTAAGTGCAGGCAGACTCGGCTTTATTGGCTCGGCCGTGGCCGCCGATAGGCCTACCGGCGGCGACACAGTGACGAAAGTTGCCCTGATTTGCCCACGGGCCCGCCGGTGACACTGTCATGCCTCGCGCCGTCCGCCCCGCAACGAAAACTTCTGCCCCGCGGATTCCCGAGCGTGCCGGTATGCAGCCCCGACGGCCTCTTCCAACGCGCTCACGACGCGCATTCGCGTGGCAAGCCGCTTGCTCTCCACCGGCGCGTTCGTTCGACCAGGAGGAGGAGAGATCATGAAAGCGATTGCATGCATTCTCGTGGCGACACTCGCTAGCGTGTGGGCCTCGGCCCCCGCGTCGGCGCTTGAGATCACGTTCGACGACTTGACCAGCATCGCGAACCCGGTCGTCGTGCCGCCGCTCGACGCGCATGGTTATCGGTTCACGAGCGCCATCGCCTTCCAGACCATCGATACCCCCGGCGCCACGTTCGTCAGCGACGGGTCCGGCGTGTACCTCGGCCAGGTGCTGGCGGCACCGGGGATCACGATGACCCGGGTGGACGGGAGCCCGTTCGCTCTCTACGATTTCACCGCCGCCGGACTGTACACCTCGGCGGGGGCCCAGAACGCCCACCAGGTGAGCGTCCTGGGTGTCCAGGCCGACGGGACCATCCTGAGCGGCGCCTATACCCTGAACGCCCTCGCGAGCTTCGCCCAGTTCACGGTGCCCGAGAGCTGGCACAACCTGAGCTCGGTTACGTTCTCGGGCCTCTTCTCGCCCGGGGCGGCCGGGGCTCTAGCCCTCGACGACGTTTCGGTGGGGCTCGGTCCATCGGTCCCCGAGCCCGGCACGTTGGTGCTGGGGTTGACGACCGCCCTCGGAGTGAGCGCCCTCGTGCTGCGCCAGCCCGGCCCGGGGTCGGTCGGCTCGCCCCGGTAGCCGCCAGACCCTCCCCGCTGCCGCCCCCGTTCCCCGACCGGGGGCGATTCCCGATCCCGGCTCGAGGTCCGCCTTGACCTGAAGTATCCAGATGGTTACTATGAGCCTGTCGCGACCATGCCGATCGCCGCCCCCGCCAAGCGCCACGTTTCCAGCCATGCCCGGGACCCCAAGGCGACGCGCGATCGCATCCTGGCTGCCGCCCTCGCCGAGTTTTCCGTCGAAGGCTTCGCGGGTGCGCGGGTGGCTCGAATCGCCCGGCGCGCCCGGGTCAACAAGCGGATGCTCTACCACTACTTCGGCAACAAGGAGGATCTCTTCCGGGAGATCTTCGACCGCAAGCTGCGCGAGCGCGCGGGCTGGATCACCCAGGCGCCCGCGGATTTGGGGGCGAGCCTCGGCTACTGGTTCCAGCTGGCGTGCGAGGACAGCGACTGGATCCGGCTCATCCAGTGGGAGGCCCTCGGGGTGGGCGAGGGACGCGTGATCCGCGAGGAGGAACGCGAGGCGTCGTTGCAGCGCGCCCTCGGCGATCTCCGCGGCCGCCAGCAGCGCGGGCTGCTGCCGGGCGACCTCGATCCGGCCCACCTGCTGCTCGCGATCATGGGCCTGATCTCGTACCCTCTCGCGTTTCCCCAGGTAACGCGGCTGGTGACGGGGCGCAGCGCGTCCGACTCCGCCTTCCGTGCGCGGCACGTGGATTTCCTCCGCCGCCTCGCCGAGGCGTTGGGTGCGCCCCGCGCGCTCCCCGCGGGAGCCCGCGCATGAGAACCGTCGCTCTCCGCCGTCCGGCCGCGGCCGGGATCCTGCTCGTCGCCACACTGTGGGTCGGGACGCTGGCGGGCTGCGACAAAGGCGCTGATCTTGCCGCCGCCAAAGGCAAGGCCCCCGCGGTACCGGTGACCGCCGCGGAGGTCGTCCAGCGCGACGTCCCGGTGCGGATCCGGGCCATCGGCAACGTGCAGCCGTTCGCGACCGTCTCGGTGCTGTCCATGATCAGCGGCGAGGTGCTCAAGGTGCACTTCAGCGAGGGTCAGGAAGTCCAGGCGGGCGACATGCTCTTCACCATCGATCCTCGCCAGATCCAGGCCACGCTCCTGCAGGCGCAGGCCACGCGCGCCCAGCACCAGGCCATGGTGACACAGGCCGAGGCCAACCTGGCCAAGGACCAGGCGCAGCTCGAGAACGCCAAGGTGGAGGAGCAGCGCTACAAGAAGCTGGTGGAGGGTGGCTACGTGGCTCGCGAGCAGTACGACCAGATCCGCACCACCGAGCTGACGCTCTCCGCGACCATCGACGCCGACCGCGCGGCCATCGAGACCGCCAAGGCCCTGGTCCGGGCCGACGACGCGGCGATCGAGAACGTGCGCGTGCAGCAGAGCTACACCGAGATGCGCGCGCCCATCGGCGGCCGCACCGGCAACCTGCTCCTGCACCAGGGCACCGTGCTCAAAGCCAACGACGTGGGCAACCCCATGGTGGTGATCAATCGCGTCCATCCGATCTACGTGACCTTCTCGGTGCCGGAGGCGCAGCTCGAGCAGATCAAGCGATACCGGGCGGGCGGCGAGCTGCCGGTGGAGGCGACCGTGACCGGGCAGGGGGCACAAGCCGGGCAGGTCGTGCGCGGGCGGCTCACCTTCCTGAACAACACGGTGGAC
>DATMMH010000178.1:0-9650 GCA_035569855.1 Candidatus Dormiibacterota bacterium | reverse complement strand
GCCAGGGGCGCCACCACGCTCAGGTAGACCGGCATCGGCATCAGCGGGTTGCGCGCGATCTCCAGGATCTGGCGCTCCATCTCGGCCGCGGTCTGGTGGCAATAGTCGAAGAGGTAGCCGTAGCAGATGGAGATGCCCAGCGATTCGGCGAACGCGATGTCGTCGATGACGCTGAAGCGACGGCTCATGTTCTGTGTCTTGTTGAACCGGCGCAGCATCGCATGGTCGAGCGATTCGAGGCCGGCGAACAGCACCATGCATTTGAGGCCCGCCAGGGTCCTGATCAGCTCGCGGTCGTGCAGCACGTTCTGCGTGACGAGGGCGCTCCAGCCGCGCACGCGGGGATGCGATCCCAGCAGTCGCGCGACCGCGAGCATGTGGGCGCGGTCGTCGGAGAAGTTGTTGTCGAGGAAGTTGATCATCGGATACCAGCGTCGAAAGCTGAGAAGGGGACTGGAGGCGATCGCGTTGTCGATACCGGCCGCCAGGGTCGAGAGGTCGTAGCGGGCATGGCCGCCGACCTCGGCGGGTATGACGCAGAAGCGGCACTTGAAGCTGCAGCCGCGGGAAGATTCCATGAGGTGGAGCAGCGGATTGATGCCGTTCTTGGCCAGCAATCCATAGTCGATCGCGTAGGGTGAGATGCGGTCGACCGGTGATCGGTAGATCGGCTTGAGAGATCCACGCAGGTAGTCGGCGACGACCTCCGGGACGCTGTCGACGCCACCGGCGCAGACGACGTCGAAGAAGCGAGTGGCGAACTCGGGGAAGGAGGTGCAGATGCTCCCGCCTGCGACCACGATGGCGCCGCTGCGGCGAAAGAAGTACGAGAGCTGCCGCATGCGGTCGAAGTCCGGCTGGAGACCCGACAGGAACACCAGGTCGTATCCCTCGCAGCGCGCCGGATCGAGCGGCCCGTGCCAGTCCTCGTGGTGCAAGCGCACGTCGAAGTGCGCGGGGTCGATCAAGGAAGCGACATGCAGGCCGGCGATCGGCTGCATGAAGTATCGGCTCCGCCGCTTGTCGCGGCCCGGGCGCAGGTGCGCGCAGACGACCAGGGCCCGTCTCCGCGGCGGTGCCGGTGTCGTATCGCGGGCGGACGAACCACGCATTCCGCTGCCCCCTGGGAGTGAATCGAAGGACCCCACCTACCCGCGGGGATTCTACACAATTACCCACCCGCGAAGGTGGGTTAGAATGAGCCGCGTATCGTGCTTGCGGACAGGAATCTACGCCGGCAAGAATAAGCCCGGGGGGGCGTGGGATGAGTGAAGTCCGAACCTCTGGAGTCGACCCACGTCCTTCCGAACACCGCTTTCTCACCATCGAGTTCATCGACCTGGTCGGGTACACGGACCTGGCCGAGCAGCTGGATCCGGAAGAGCTCGGGCTGCTGCTGCGTCGCTACCAGCGACTGGCCCTGACGACCATGGAGCGCTTCGGCGGATTCGTCGCCCAGGCCTTCGGCGACGGCCTCCTCGTCTATTTCGGCTACCCCGCCGCCCACGGCAACGATGCCGAGCGCGCGCTGCTTGCGGCTCTCGCGTTGCTCCAGGGCCTGCGCGATCTCGATACGACTGTCCATGGCCGGACCCTGCCGAAGCTGGAGGCGCGCATCGGGGTCCATTCCGGACTGGTGCTGATCGCTCAGGAACTGGTGACCCTCCCGGGTGCCAGCGACTATGGCGCGGTGGGAGAGGCGGTGAATCTGTCGGCCAGACTGCAGGCCGAGGTGCCCTCCGGTGGGATCGCGATCAGCCAGGAGACGGCCGAGCTGGTCGAGGGGTTGTTCGAGTGCAAGCCGCTCGGCCTGAAGGCGATCAAGGGCCTGTCGCGCAAGGTCGAGGTCTTCCAGGTCGTGCGCGCGTTGCCCGGCACCACGCGGACCGAGTCTCGCCTACGTCGTGGAGCGGCGCGCATGGTGGGGCGCGAGGCGGCCATCGAGCAGATCGTGGCGCGCTGGAAGGTTGCCCGCGACGAATCGCGCTGCCAGACGGTGGCGGTCGTCGGCGATGCCGGCCTGGGCAAGACGCGTCTGATGCTGGAGCTGTCGAGCCGGGCCGAGCTCGTCGACGGAACGCTGCTGCAGGGGCAATGCCACGAGATCTTCGCCAGCACGCCGCTCTATCCGACCAGGATGTTTCTTCGGGGACGCGCCGGGCTGACCGCGGACGACGAGGAGTCGGTGCGCCTGGCCAAGATCTCGGGCTATCTCGACGAGATCGGCCGGAACACTGAGGAGAATCGTGACCTCGTTGCGAATCTTCTCGGCGTGCCCGGGCCCGACGGCGGCAACGCGGCCACTGCGACGTCACAGCTGCTCAGGCAGAAGCAGTACGCATTCATCGTGTCGACCTTCGAGCAGGCCGCCCGCACGCGTCCGGTGATCCTCTGGATCGACGATGCCCACTGGCTGGACCCTTCATCCGCCGATCTCCTGCGCGACATCGTCGCCGCCTCGGCCAAATTGCCGGTCCTCGTCGTGTTGACGATGCGGCCCTTCCCCAGGGGCCCCGCGCTCCCCGAGATCGACGAGACGGTTCGCCTCGAGCCGCTCGGGTTGCCGGATGGCCTCGAGCTGGCGCGGTCGGTTCCGGGGGCCGCCGGGCTGTCCGACGAGATGGTCTTGAGGGCGGTCGAGGCCGCCGAGGGGGTGCCGTTCTTTCTCGAACAGCTCGTCATTTCCCTGCTCGACGAGCAGTCGCGAGGCCCGGCGCCACACCGCCGACTTGGCGGCGTGCCGCTCATGCTTGCCGAGCTGATGTCGGAACGGCTCGACCGGCGACCAGGGGCGCGGCGCATCGCCCAGGCGGCCGCCTGCCTCAGCGGCGCGTTCACGCTGGACTTGCTCATCTCCGTGCTCAAGGACGAGACGCAGGTCCCCGAGCGGCTGGAAGCGCTGGTCGAGGCGGAGATCCTGCTGCCGAGGCGATTCGGTGCGGAGATCCGCTATGAGTTCCGGCACGCCCTGCTGCAGAGGATGGCACACGAGTCCATGGTTCAGACCGAGCGCCGGGCCATGCACGTGCGCATCGTGGAAGTACTCCTGAACGCCACGGTGGACGAGCCGGCCATACCGGAAGTTCTCGCCTATCACCTCACCGAGGCGGGTGACTTCCGGGAGGCGGTCGAGGCGTGGCTGCAGGCGGGCGTGGCGGCCGCCCGGCGATCCGCGCACGTCGAGGCGGTCGAGCATGTCCGCAAGGGACTTGGCCTGCTGGACCGGATTCCCGATCCCGGCGCGCGCCGGCAATTCGAGCTCAAGCTCCAGGCCTCGCTGATGGGCTCGCTCCTGGCGACGCAGAGCGCGACGTCTGCGGACCTGGCGGCCTGCTGCGAGCGTGGCCTGCAGCTCTGCGAGGAAACCTCGGCCGCGTCGATGGTCTTCCCGTTTGCGTTTGGACAGTTCACCTTCGTCAATTGCCGGGGCCGCACCGACGAGGCGATCTCGCTGGCGAGACAGTTCGCCTCGCGCGCCGAGCAGGGCGGGTTCGAGTCCGAGCGAGTCATCGGGTATCGGATGCTCGGCCAGGCGCTCATCGCCAAGGGCGACGTGGCGGCGGCGAAGGCGGCGCTCGAGCGGTCGCTGGCGCTCTATGTCCCCGAGCGGGATGCCGCGACGACCCACCTGTACGGGCAAAACACCGAGGTCCACACGAAGTCGCTGCTGAGCATCACCTATCTGTGCCTTGGCGACGTGGACGCGGCCCTCGACGTGGGCCTCGACGCGCTGCGGGCGGCCGACGCGATCCGGCACCCGCACTCGACCGCGATCCCGATGCTCTATGTCGGCGGCTGGGTATTCGGGCTATGCGGAGCCCCCGAGCAGATGCTCGCAGTGGGGAGGAGCCTGCTCGCGCTGGCGGAGCAGCATCGGCTCTTTGGATTCCGGGCGCAAGCGGCCGCTTTTATCGGGTGGGCGCTCTGCCTGAGCGGGGATCCGGGACAGGGGATTCCGATGATCGCGAAGGCGCTCGCCGCGTTCGATTCGGTCCAGTTCCGCATAGCGGAGGCGGGGCACGTGGCCAATCTGGCCGACGCCCAGCGTTGGGTCGGCCGGCTCGCCGAGGCGGCGGCGACGTGTGAGCGTGCCGTGGAGCTGGTGCCCGAAGGCGGCCAATTGTTCGAATCCGAGGTGCGTCGCGTGCACGCGCTGGTGCTGGCCGAGCTCGCCCCAAGGGAGCTCGACCGCGCGGAGACCCGGTTTCGCGATGCGGTCCGGTGTGCGCAGGATTACCGGCTTCCGGTCTTCGAGCGGCGATGCCTGCTGAGTCTCGCCCAGTTCCTCGGCGCATCGGGTCGTCACGATGCGGCCGTCGAGACGCGGCTTGCCGAGCTGTCGCAGTTCGACCATCTCGACCGGCGGGTCGCGCGCGCGATGCGGGACCTCTCTCACGGGGTGTGAGCAAGCTCACCGCCTGCTGGATGGCCTGGGGCGTTGGCACGCACCTGCTGTGGGGCGTGGTGCTGGGCGGACTGGTGTTTCCCCGACTCTCGAAGCGGGAGCGCGAGAGGCGAACTCAGCAGTGGGCCCGGAAGATGCTGAAGCGAATCGGCGTCGAGCTCGTGGTCGTCGGTGCCCCGGCCCAGACCGGGCCCATGCTGCTGGTGGCGAACCACATCTCCTGGGTCGATATCGTGGCGTTGCTCGCGCTGTGCCCTTGCCACTTCGTGTCGAAGGCGGACGTCGCCCGATGGCCTCTCGTCGGGACGGTGGTCAAGGGGGGAGGCACCCTGTTCGTGAAGCGTGAGTCTCGGCGCGACGCCATGCGCGTGGTGCACCGGATGGTGCAGGGATTGAAGGACGGGGACATCCTCGCGGTGTTTCCGGAAGGAACCACCGGCGACGGCAGCTCGGTGCTGCCATTTCACTCCAGCCTGATCCAGGCCGCGATCTCCGCCGACGCACCGGTGCAGCCGGTGGCGCTGCAGATTCTCGACGGTAGATCCGGGGCACCCAGCCGGGCGGCAAGCTACATGGGTGACGAATCGCTCGGGGGATCCGTCTGGCGCACGCTTTGTGCGCGGGAGCTTCGCGCGGTAGTCGAGTTCGGCGCACCGCAGCTTGCGGCCGGGCGTGGCCGTCGCGCATGGGCCCAGGAGCTGCACAGAGAGATTGCGGCGATGCGGCCCCAGCCGCAAGGCCAGCACCCGTCGAGCCCGCGTCGCTCCGCATAGCGATTCGCGTCCGTCAGGGGCGACGGCGCCGAACGCTCAGGAGAGGCGGGCCAGGGTTGAGGGGCAGGATTTGGGCGCGTTTGTTGTGGAGCGGACGTGCGCCTGCGCAGGGCTCTCCGTGTCAGCGATTCTCCCGTCATCGAGCAGCACCGGGACGAAGACCGCTTCTCGGCCGGTGATGCGGGCACCTGCGCGCGTGTACACGCCTGCGATCTGCGCGCCCGCCAGGAACACGCCGAAGACCAGCGAGCGCTCCTCGACCCGCCAGCCGCCGGCCGTCCCGACCGGCAGCCGGACGCGGGCCAGATCGAGCCGCTCCTGGTAGACGACGTCGACGTGCCGGCTGCGCCGCCGCGCGCGCGCGGTCAGGGTCTCCGGGAAGACGACGCCCAGCCCTTCGTGCTCCAGATACGGCTTGATCACGCACCGCGCGTCGCCGCGCCGCCGCGGGTCGAGCGTGGTCCGCGGCACGTGCCGCCGGATCGCCGCCGCTTCGGCGGGCGGGAAGAAGCCGCGGGCGAGCAGCTCCCAGAGCAAGGCCAGGAACGCCTTGCTCTGGGGCAGCAGGCAGTGGGCCGCGGGGAGCATGGGCAGTCGACCCGCCCGCACCAGCGCGAGGAGCGGCTCGAAGCGCGGCGTGGCGAGCCAGTGGAGCGGGTAGTAGCGGAAGAGGAGGTCGAGGGGGCGCCCACGGAGCCAGGCTCGGCCCCGCCGCACCACGAGCGCCTCCGGGCAGCCCCACTCGAACGTGGCGTGGGGCAGGGCGCGGCGCGCCGCCCGCTCGTGCGCCCGGAGCTGATCCTGGTCTTCCACCGCGCCGGGCGAGCCGATCATGCCGATCGTGAAGCGGCGGCTGTCGCCGCCGTGGGCCGACCGGGCCGATCGGTGCCAGGCGGCGCCGAGGGCGGGCCAGAAGCCCGCATTGAGGGTATCCACGCGGCCGTGCAGCCGCGCCACCTCCGGCGCGATCGACCCCGCCTCCCACAAGCCCGCCGGCGTGTCGCTGTTGATCTCCATCAGCTTCCACTGCCCATCCGTCGTGCGCGCCCAGTCGAGCCGCGAGAGGAAGCTCCACTCGTGCGGGGCGTCGACACGCGTGACCAGCGCGGCCAGGCAGCCGGGAATACCGAGCGAGCCGGCGAGCTCGGGTCGTCCGTTCAGGTGGGCCAGCACGCGGCCGACCGCGTGGCCGATCACCGCGTTGGCGTGTGCGAGCTCATCCCACGCCGCGGGCGTCACGCCGACGGCGGCCAGCGTGAAGTTGGCGAGCCCATCGGTCCACACGTTGGTGTAGCCCGCCAGCGCGTGACGGTCGGCGATGGCGCGCCAGGCCGAGCCGATGCCGCGCGTCTGCATGACGGCGGCGCCCGGCTCGAGCACCGCCGGCGGGAGCGGTCGGGTGCGCCGCGCGACGACCGGCGCCCACCAGACCTGGCCTTCCTCGGTGAGCGGCGTCGGCTGGAAGCGCGGGCAGATGCCGGCGGGCCGTCCGGCCGCCAGGTACACGCCCCAGTTGACATAGCCCGGCCGTCCCCCGCCTCCCGGTGTGGCGGCGTCCGGTAGCCATGGGCGACGGGGCGGCACGTAGGCCTGGATCACCCAGGTGTCGGGACTGGCTGCGGCCTCGTCGAGCCCGCGCTGCCACTCCTCGGCGGAGGCGAGGGCGCCCACCCGGACCTTCTCGGAGTACCGCCCGAGCACGGGCTTGAGCACGTAGTCTTCCGGCCGCGCGCGGGCGCGGTCGAGCCAGCCCAGGCTCGACGCCAGGCCGGTGGGCGGCAGCGCGCGGCGCACCAGCGCGGCCTCGGCGCGCGTGAGCCAGCGCCCGCTCTCGGCGAGCACCCAGAGATGGGCGAAGGCGCTCTTCGCCTGCGCCACGACGGCACGCGGGTCGTTGAGCCAGAGCACCCGGCCCTCGGCCGCGGCGGTCCAGAGGGCGGCGGCCGCCGGCAGCTCGTACAGGTACTCGGCCGGGTAGTGGCGGAGCACCACGTCCACCGGTCGGCCGTAGGCGGTGGGGCGGCCCGCCTCCACGACGAGGTTGTCTGGGCCGACGACGTCCCAGGCCCAGCCCAGCGCGGCGGCCTCGCGCCCGAAGAGGTAGGCGAGCCGGAACTCCTCGCGATGCGCGGGGTCGGCCAGGATCGCGAGCCTCGGTATGCGTGCCGCGGGCCTGAAGCGGCGCTGATGCGCGGCCCACGCGGCGGCGAGGGCCCGGCGGAAGCGACGCCGAGCCCCCCGGTTGACGTTGCCCGCGCCCGGTGCGAGCGCCTCGGCGGCCCAGATCTCGCGCTGGCCCGCGGGCTTGTCGCAGTTGTACTCGAGCGCGGCGAGTCCGCCGTCTGCGCGCTCGAAGACATCGAAGCGGCTCCAGAAGAACGGCGTCGTCAGCGGGCCCGCGGCGAGCATCTCCTTGGCGAGGGGGAACGCGGGCGGCCGGAAGTCCTCGAGCCGCTCATCGCCGGCCAGGATCCCGTTGGCCCAGCGCCGGAACAGGCGGTCGAGGGCGGGGCCGAGCCGCTCCAGCTCGACCCGGAGCCTCGGATCGATGTGAAGCGGCTCGCGCGCCGCGACGGTCTGCTCGCCCGGCGCGCTCTGCAGGCACCAGTGGAGGAGGAGCCGGTCCGCCCACGCGCGGCCGCTCGCCCTCCTGCCCATCCGCCTAGCCGGCGCCGCTCGGCGCGCCGTGGTAGCCGCCGCCCGTGGTCGACGAGTGGCTGGCCGAGAACCAGCGCGAGCCGCGCGCCCCGCTCTCGGGCTCGTAGTACCGCGAATAGTACGGCGGCGTCGGATTGTAGTAGTAGTGGCCAGCCCAGGACGTCCGGTACGCCCGCTGGCCGTCGGGGCGCCGATCCCAGCAGCCGTTGGGATCGTCCCACGCGGCCTCGTACGGAGACGAGGTGGTCGCCGGGGGACACTCCGGCGCCGGCCCGGCCACGCCGCGCGCGGGCGGGCTGTCACACCCGACCAGGGCCGACGCGGCGAGCGCGCTGGCCGTGATGGCGAGCGCGAGGCGTCGGTCACGCGCGGCGGGCCGGCGGGCCCGGCGCCCGCGGCGCTTGCGGGCCCTAGGCATGCGCGCGGCGCTGCCGGCCGAGGGCGGTCCCGCGGTGGACGACCTCGCGCCGGACGACGAGGCCGCCTCCGAGATAGTCGAGATACGCGCGCAGGTCGGGGGCCTCTTCGTCCCAGCTCCACGCGAGCACGCGCTCGATGGCCAGCACGCGGAGCTGCTCGATGCCGGGCGCGTCCTCCTCGTTCAGCACGTAGCGGTTGTCGAGGAAGCGGTTGTCGGGGAGGGGAGCCGATCCCGCTGGTCCCGCAGGGATCGCTCGTTGCCGCCGGCTGTCGAACAGGATGACGCTGCCGCCTCGGGCAGCCGGGCGGGGGAGTCGGCGCGCCAGCGCGCACAGCAGCGGGATCTCCTCGCGCCCGTCCAGGACGCCGCGCGGGTCATACCAGCCGTTCCACGCCAGCGCTGGCGAGAGCCCCCACCGCCGGCGCAGCGCGTAGCTCACCCAGAGGCCGAGCGGTCCCGGCAGATCGAAGATCCAGAGGGTGCGCCGAGCCGGGGCGGGGAGCGCCGTCACGAAGCGGGCGGCCGCCGCGGGGACTCCGGCGGCGCGGGGAATGGGCAGCGCCCGGTCGCGATAGTGATGCGCGGCCGCGAACGGGGTGGCGCGGAACCACGGCTCGAGCGGCCCACACCCGTGCCGCCAGGCGCGCATGACGGTGAGCATGCGCTCCTCGGACCAGGCCCGCAGCGTCGTCCGCGGCCTATCCACCGAGCAGGTTCAGCGCCCCGACGATCACCGCGGCGACCACGACGAAGAGCCCTTCGAGCTCCATGCCCAGCATGGCGTTACCCGCCGCCAGCTCCGCCTCGAAGTTCCGCGAGTCGAGCCAGTCGTAGACCTTGAAGAAGACGAGCAGGAGCACCACGCCGACGAGGCTGTCCAGGAGCGCCCAGACGATGCTCTGGGTGGACTGGATCGCCGCCAGCGAGATGATCGCGAGCGCGAAGTAGAGGCCGCGTAGCACGTGGCCGACCGCCGCGTCCTTGCGGTCCGACGCCGCGCGCAGCTTGAACGGCGACATCCAGTCGAAGAGCGCGCGGGCCACGAAGGCGAGCGCGAGGAAGGCGGCGATCCATCCGATCGAGATGGCATACCCGGTGAGCAGTCTCATGCGTTTCTCTCCCGCTGGGCCACCAGCTTGTCCACGGGCCATGGGCGCCCCAGCGACACCTCGACAAAGCCGCCGGCCCACGTCTCGACGCTGATCCACGCCTGCGCGTCGTCCGGCGAGCGCAGCACCTGGTAGCTCAGCGTGTCCCCGGGGCGCGCGTCCACGTCGCCCACGACCCGCTCGATGCTGGCGGTGCCGACCTCCTGCCGTGTGTAGGTCCGCCCGTTCCAGACCGCCCGCCCGTCTCCGCCGACATGCAGGTCGAGGTGGTCGTAGCGCACCGG
>DATMMH010000177.1:0-16838 GCA_035569855.1 Candidatus Dormiibacterota bacterium | reverse complement strand
GCCTGCAGGCCCTGGCGGCCGCCGGCCGCATCCGGAGCCTCGCCCGCGCGTATGGCCCCGGCGATCTGAACGGCCATCACCTCGCCTTCGTCGCCACCGACGACCCCGAGGTGAGCGCGGCGGTGTCCGCGGAGGGACGGGAGCGCGGCGTCTGGGTCAACGCGGCCGACGAGCCCGCGCGTTGCGACTTCATCCTGCCGTCCGTGATCCGGCGCGGCCGGCTGGTGGTGGCGGTCTCAACCGGCGGGGCGAGCCCCGCGGCGGCCCGGGCCATTCGCGAGGAGCTCGAGGCCTACCTCACGACGGACCACGCGATGCTCGTGGAGGTGGCCGCCGACGTACGGCAGGATCTCCGCGCCCGCGCGATGCCCGCGGACGCATCACGCTGGCGCCGTGCCCTCGACGGCGGCCTGCGACGACTGATCGCGGGGCGACGCTACGCGAAGGCGCGCGCGCGGCTGGCGCGCGCCCTCGGAGCCGCGTGACGACGCCGGGCCGCGTCTACCTGGTCGGGGCGGGCCCGGGCGATCCCGGGCTCATGACGGTGCGCGGCCTCGATCTGCTGCGCCGCGCCGAGGTGGTCGTCTACGATCGGCTGGTCAACCCGTGCCTGCTCGACGAGGCGCCCGCGACTGCGCGGCGCGTCTTCGCGGGCAAGCACGCGGGGGCTCACTGCCTGCCGCAGGAGCGAATCAACACGTTGTTGATCGACCACGCGCGGAGGGGACGCTCGGTGGTCCGCCTGAAGGGCGGAGATCCCTTCGTCTTCGGGCGCGGCGGGGAGGAGGCGCTCGCCCTCGCGGCGGCGGGCATCGCCTTCGAGGTCGTGCCCGGGGTCAGCGCCGCGGTGGCGGTGCCCGCGTACGCCGGCATCCCGGTGACCCATCGCGGGACCGGCTCGTCGTTTGCGGTGGTGACCGGACACGAAGATCCCGAAAAGGCCGCGACGGCGGTAGACTGGGCCCGGTTGGCCACCGCGGTCGACACGATCGTCGTGCTGATGGGATTGCGGAGCCTGCCGCGGATCGTCGCGGAGCTGGTGGCCAACGGCCGGGTGCCGGCCACCCCGGTGGCGCTGATCCGCTGGGGCACGACCGAGGCGCAGGCCACGGTGATCGGCACGCTCGGCGACATCGTCGAGCGTGCGGGGGAGGCCCGGCTCGCCCCACCGGTGCTGGCGGTCATCGGCGACGTGGTGCGGCTCCGGCAGCGCCTCGAGTGGTTCGGGGCGCGCGGCGAGACGCGGGAGGCGGCCCTGGCGCTCTGCGCCCTGGAGAGTGATCCATGAATCGACGACAGTTCCTGGCCCTGGGCGCGGTGGCGAGCGGGACCTTCGCGGTCGGCGGGCTCACCCGAGTGGGCAGTCGGACGGTGGCGGCCCAGAGCAGCGCGCCGCCCGTGGTGGACCGGGTCGTGCTGACCAACGTGGTGGACAATCTCTACGACATCTTCGCCAAGGCGGGGCGTCTCGACACGATCGCGGTGGAGCGCACTCCGCTCGGCCCGACCGCGCTCCTCGCCGAGTACGGCCTGGCCTACCACATCGAGTCCTCGCGGGGCGCCGAGCGCCGCGAGATCCTGCTCGACTTCAGCCTCACCGACGTGAGCCTCTTCAACAACTACCGCGCGCTCAAGGTCGATCCCTTCGCCGCCGACGCGCTCATCCTGAGCCACGGCCACCTCGATCACTACGGCGCGCTGCCCGCGCTGGCCACCGCGGGCCGGGGCAAGTTCAAGCCCGGGCTCACGGTCTACGCGGGCGGGGAGGACACCTTCTGCCATCGGGTGGTGGTGATGCCCGCCGGCACCATCGACCAGGGCGCGCTCGACCGTCCGGCGCTCGAGGCGCGCGGGCTTCGGGTGGTGCTCGCCAAGCAGCCCGCGGTCGTCTCGGGCCAGGCGTTCACATCGGGGCAGATCGCGCGGGTGACGGACTTCGAGCGCCCGCCCGCGGCGGCGCGGCTTCGCGCGGGCGCGGCGGACGGCGCGTGCTCAGCGACCCACTTCGGTTTGGTGAAGGTCGAGGCCAAGCCCGGCGACCTGGTCGCGGACAATTTCCAGGGCGAGCACGCGACCGCGTTCAACCTGAAGGACCGCGGCCTCGTGATCATCACCTCGTGCGGCCACGCGGGTGTGGTCAACTCGGTCCGGCAGGTGCAGAAGGCGACCGGCATCGAGAAGGTGCACGCGATCGTGGGCGGGTTCCATCTGGCTCCCGCCCCCGAGGAGATCGTGGCCAAGACGGTGGCCGCCTTCAAGGCCATCGATCCGGACTACGTCATTCCCGCGCACTGCACCGGGCTCAACACCATCATGGCGGTGCACCGGGAGATGCCGGCCAAGCTGGTGATGCCCTCCACGGGGACGCGGGTGATCTTCGGCGCCTAGGACATGGCCCGTCGCGCTGGGAACGTTTGACAGGTCGCCCGGGGCGTGACTAGGGTGAAGCGGGAGGCAGCGATGAAGACGCCACTGTTGACCCTGGTGATGCTCCTCGCCGGCGCCGGGATCGTGTCGGCCCAGACCAAGTCGGCGCCGCTCGATCTCGAGTACCGGGAGCGGCCGCCCGCGGTCATGACGGTGCCGCCCAGGCAGCTCGAGGCGGACACCACGCAGGCCATGAGCGAGATCGACCGACAGCGCACCGAGGAGATGCTGCGCCAGGCTCAGCCCGGCCCGTCAGCCCGGCCCGATCTCGACCACGACGTGACGCAGGGGGTCCAGTCGCGGGGCCTCGGCGGCGGGCTCCGCCGCTAGCGCCGTCGGCGCGCGGTCGTCCGTCCGGCGCTCGCTCGCGTCTCCTCTGACGTCGGCACGCCGTTCCGATAGGACACGTGATGGCCGAGGACCGCGGGCACCCGCGGCCCCGGTGTGATCACCCCCACCAGGTTCAGCGGATCGCAGGCCGACACCCGCACCACTTGTCCCTCCGCCGTCTCGCGCCGGATCGCCCGCAGCGCCTCGAGGGCCTCCGGCGCCGCGAACTGCTCGCCGACGAAGCCGCCCACGATGCGCCCGCCGCGCAGGTCGCCGCGCATCTCGAGCCGGCGATACACGCGCAGGAGGTCGCGCCAGGTCGGCACGTCCGATTCGCGCTGGAGTAGATCGCGGAAGACCACCCCGTAGCGCTTCACGTACTGGCGCGCCTTCGCTTCCATCACGTCGTCGGCCGCGGGCGCGGCGGGCGGCGCGAGCCGCGCCCATCGCCCGGTGCCGGTGGACGGGCGCGCCGCGATCGGGCGGCCCGGGCGCGGCCGCCGGCGCTTCTCGGAGTGGAGCAGGCTGCGGAGTCCCGCGAAGCCGTCGCCGGTCACGAGCCCGGCGGTGACCAGCTCGCACAGGGCTTCCTCCACCTCGACCCGAAGTCGGCGCACCGAGGTCGCGATGTCCTCCACGAACGAGGCGCCGCGCTGCTCGAGGTGCGCCAGCACGTCCCGCGCCGGACCAGAAGGCTTGCCGGAGCTCGCATCCTGCGTGCCGGGCTCGGGCGTACCGGCCTCGGACGCGCCGGCCTCGGGCCGCGGATCGAGCAGCCAGGCGAGGTCGCGGCGCAGCAGCAGCGCCAGCGGCACCGCGGCAGAGAGGCGCCGCCCCGCGTGGCGCGCGCTCTCGTGCAGGCGGAGCCGTCCCCACGTCACCTCGCCCGAGAGCGAGAGCTCGTCGAGCCAGGCCGTCTGGTAGCCCGCGACCCGCGAGGCGAGCAGCTCCCGCTCCCACCCGCCGGCCGCGGCCTCGAATCCCTGGAGCTGCTCGATCACGCGCAGGAGGCCATCGCGTCCGTGTTGCTGACCGCCCGGCGCCACGTGCTGCCACGAGAGCAGGAAGCGGATCAGCGCGGCCGGAGAGACCGGCTCGATGAGACGGCGCAGGCCGTCGAGGGTCCGGCGGTGGATGCGGGCCAGCAAGCGGCGATCGCACCACTCGACGATCTCCGCCGCGATGGCCTCGGGCGTGAAGCGCCCGCGCAGCACCCCGCCCTCCGCCTCGACGCGCGCGAGCGCGGCGTCCACCTCGCCGGGGGTCACGTCCAGCGCGGACGCGAGCGCGCCCGCGGTGGTCGGCCCGATCAGGCCGAGCCGGGCCCGCACGATCTCGACGAGGGCCCCGTCGCGATCGGACCACGAGGCCGCGCGGCGCGCCGGCGGCTCGATGACGTCGGGCTCGAAGCGACCGCGGGGCCACACCGCGGCGGCCAGCGAGCGGCGCTCGGCCGCGACCCATAGCGGCCGGCCGTCGTGGTGCAGGCGCGCCGCGCGCCCCGCCGCGATCAGCTCGTCCAGGTAGCTGGTCCAGGCTTCGGCCTCGCGCTCCGGCAGCGCGCCCACGTCCAGTAGCAGATCGTGCAGCTCGTCGGCGCCGCGCAGATCGGGCCACGCCTCTTCCACCACCGCGGTGATGGCCTCGGGGTCGAGCCGGCCCATGTCGTCGGCGACCGCGGCGGGCAGGCCGCGCCGCAGCGTGACCGCGCGGGCGCGGCGCTCCTCGAGCGGGGCGTCGTCGAGGAACGCGTACGGATTGGCGTTGAGGATCTCGTGGGCGAAGACCGAGGGCTCGGGCGTCTCGCGGATCACCCGCTTGATCTCCCCCGCGTGGAGCGCGGTCAGGCAGGCGCGCAGGCCGTCGACGTCCATGGCCTCGGTGAGGCAGTCGCGCAGCGTCTCCCGCACCAGCGGATGGTCGGGCACCTCGATGGGGCCGGCGCCCACGTTGTCCTGGCAGGCGAGCTGGGCCGGGAAGACCGCGACCAGCAGATCCTCCGAGCGCATGCGCTGCAGATAGGGCGGCACCCGGCGGCCGCCCTGCCAGCGCAGCAGCGCGAGCGCGCGGTTGGCGTTCCAGCGCCAGCGGGTGGTGAACATCGGCGCCTGCAGCGCGGCCTGGGTCAGCAGCTCCTCGAGTCCGCCCGGGTGGAGCATCTCGAACACCGTCTCCAGCGGGAAGCTGTGCTGGGGTCCGAGCGAGAGCAGCACGCCGTCGTCGGTGGCCGCGGCCTGGAGCTCGAAGTTGAACGAGTGGCAGAGCCGCTTGCGCAGCGCCATGCCCCACGCGCGGTTGATGCGGCCGCCGAAGGGGGCGTGGACCACCAGCTGCATACCGCCCGCCTCGTCGAAGAAGCGCTCGACCACCACCGTCTCGCGGGTGGGCACCGCGCCGAGCGCGGCCTTGGCCGCCGCGATGTAGTCGCGCGCGAGCAGCGCCCCGCGCTCGTCGAGCCCGGTCTCCGCCATGAGCCACGCGGTGGCCGCGTCCGGATCGTGCAGACGATCGGCCACGCCCTGCCGGACCGCGGAGAGCTCCGCGGAGAGCTCGACGGTACGCGCGGGTCCCTCGCCGAGCCAGAACGGGATGGTGGACGGCGCGCCCTGCGCGTCCTCGACCCGCACCCGCCCGGACTCGATCCGGCGGATACGCCAGGAGCTGTTGCCGAGCAGGATGACGTCGCCCGCCATGGACTCGATCGCGAAGTCCTCGTCGAGCGAGCCGATCGTGGTCTCGTCGGGCTCCAGCACCACCTCGTAGCTCGCGTTGTCGGGGATCGCGCCGCCCGAGGTGAGCGCGGCCAGCCGCGAGCCGCGCCGGGCCTTGAGCCTCCGCCCCACCGCGTCGCGGTGCAGGCGCGCCGCGTAGCGCCCGCGCGTGGTGGCGATGCCCTCGGCCAGCATGTCCACCACCTGGTCGAAGTCGTCGCGATCGAGCGCCGCGTAGGACGCGGCGCGGCGGCACAGCGCGAAGAGGCGATCCTCGTCCTGCTCCTCGCAGGCGCAGATGGCCACGATCTGCTGGGCCAGGACGTCCAGCGGCGCGTTGCGGAGCGCGAGGCGGTCGATCTCTCCGCGGCGCGCGGCGCGCACCAGCGCGGCGCATTCGATCAGCTGGTCCCGGGTGAGGGGGAAGAGCCGCCCCTTGGGCGTCGCGAGCAGCGCGTGGCCCGACCGGCCCACCCGCTGGAGCGCGGTCGCGATCGACCGCGGCGAGCCGAGCAGGCAGGTGAGGTCCACCGTGCCCACGTCGATGCCCAGCTCGAGCGAGGCGGTGGCCACCACCAGCGATAGCTCGCCCGACTTCAGCCGCTGCTCGGCGTCGAAGCGCCGCTGCCGGCTCAGGCTGCTGTGGTGGGCGGCTACCCGCTGGGCGCCGAGACGCTCGGCCAGGTGACGGGTCACGCGCTCGACGAGCCGTCTCGTGTTGACGAACACCAGCGTGGAGCGATGGGCGCGGGCCAACTCGGCGACCCGGTCGTAGATCTCTTCCCACTGCTCGTTGGTGCACACCGCGCCCAGCTCGTCGCCCAGCACCTCGATGGCCAGGTCCATGTCGCGGCGCTGCCCCACGTTGACGATCTCGGGCAACGGCCGCGCCCCGCCCACCAGGAGCCGCGCCGCAGCCTCGATCGGGCGCACGGTGGCGGAGAGCCCGACGCGCTGCAGGCGCGCGCCACCACCGGTCCGCACCAGCTCCTCCAGCCGCTCGAGCGACAGGGCCAGGTGGGCGCCGCGCTTGTCGCCCGCCACCGCGTGGATCTCGTCCACGATCACGGTGCGCACCTGCGAGAGCCAGCGGCGGCTCGACTCGGCGGTGAGCAGGATGAAGAGCGACTCGGGCGTGGTCACCATCACGTGGGGCGGCCGCCGCCCCGCCGCCCGCCGCTCGTGGGCCGGCGTGTCGCCGGTGCGCACCGCGGTGCGGATTCCCGGCGCGGGCAGGCCGGCCGCGACCGCGGCGGCGGTCAGCTCCGCGAGCGGCTCGTCCAGGTTGCGCCGCACGTCGTTGGAGAGGGCCTTGAGCGGCGAGACGTACAGGATCGCGGTCCGATCCTCGAGGCGGCCCTCCGTCGCGTCGCGGAAGAGGCGGTCGAGGCAGGCCAGGAAGGCCGCGAGCGTCTTGCCGGAGCCGGTCGGCGCGGTCATCAGCACGTCGTGGCCCGCCGCGATGAGCGGCCAAGCCTGGGCCTGCACCGGAGTGGGCTCGGCGTAGCGTGCGCGGAACCAGCGGTCGACGACGGGATGAAACATCGATCCAAGTATAGGCAATCGGGCAAGCCCCGGTCGGTCGGAATGACGAGCCGGATTGACTCCGCTCACCCGGGTCCGTAGCCTTGTCGGGTCATGGGCGAGCGGCACGAGACCGTGATCGTGGGCGGCGGGCACGCGGGCCTCGCCATGAGCTACCAGCTCGGCCGGCTCGGGCGGCCGCACGTGGTGCTCGAGCGCGGGCGGGTGGCCGAGCGCTGGCGGAGCGAGCGCTGGGATTCACTCACCTTCCAGTTCCCGAACTGGACGCTCCGACTGCCCGGCCAGGAGTACGGCGGCGACGAGCCCGACGGCTTCTCCTCGCTCGTCGAGGTGATCGCGTTCATCGAGCGCTACCGGGACGCCATCGGCGCGCCGCTGCGGACCAACGTTCGGGTGAACTCCGTCCGCCGGCTGGAGCCGTCCGGCGCGCTGCGCCTCGAGACCACCGACGGCCCACTCGACGCGGACAACGTGGTGGTGGCGACCGGCCCCTACCAGGAGCCGGTGCTCCCCGCGGTGAGCCGGTCGCTCCCGGCGCACGTGTGCCAGGTGCATTCGAGCGGCTACCGCAATCCGCGGCAGCTCCCGCCCGGCGCGGTGCTCATCGTCGGCTCGGGCGCCTCCGGCTGCCAGATCGTGGAGGACCTGCTGGCCGACGGACGCTCCGTCTACCTCTCGGTGGGCCGGCACCGGCGATTGCCGCGCCGCTATCGCGGGCGCGACATGTTCTGGTGGATGGAGCAGACCGGCGCGCTCGATCAGCCGCTCGAGGAGCGGCCCGAGGCGCGCGAGCGGCCAAATCCGCTGGTGACCGGCGCCAACGGCGGCCACGACATCGACGTGCGCGGCTACGCGGATGTGGGCGTCACCCTGCTGGGCCGTCTGCGCGGTGCCGGCGCGACACGGCTCCACCTGGCCGACGATCTCGAGGCGCAGCTCGCGGCCGGCGACGAGGGCATCGTCGCATTCAAGCGATCCGTGGACGCGTACGTCGCACGATCCGGCCTCGTCGTCCCCGAGGAGGCCGCCGGCCCCGCTTCGCGGGATCGCGCGCCGTCGCCGTCGATCCGCGAGCTGGACCTGGCCGCGGCCCACATCGGCGCGGTGATCTGGGCCACCGGGTTTCGACGCGACTTCCGCTGGATCGACGTGCCGGTCTTCGACGAGCAGGGCGAGCCGATCCACCGGCGCGGGGTCACTCGCTGCGCCGGTCTCTACTTCCTCGGCCTGCCCTGGCTCCACACGCTCAAGTCGTCGGTGCTCTGCGGCGTCGGGGACGACGCCGCCTACCTCGCCGCGTGCATCGCGTCGCGCGCCTCGGTCTTTGGCGCTCCGCTCGCCGCGTGCGATACGGGCCAGCCGTCGCGACCCTGAGGAGGAGCTGATGGCCATCGAGTTCATCGGCATGATCGGCGTCCGGCCCGAAGGGGCCGACGGCGCCGCGGTCCACGTGATCGGCGGGGAGATCGACATGGCGTGGGTGCGCGACTTCTCGCGGGCCCACGAGCAGGCCGGCTTCGACAAGGTCCTGGTGGGCTACACCTCGACCTCGGCGGACGGCTTCCTGATCTCGAGCTACGCGGCCGCGCACACCGAGCGGCTCGGCTACCTGATCGCCCATCGTCCCGGCTTCGTGGCGCCCACGCTGGCCGCCCGGAAGGCGGCCACGCTGGACCAGCTCTCCGGCGGCCGGCTCGCGCTGCACATCATCACCGGCGGCAGCGAGGCCGACCAGGCCCGCGACGGAGATTTCGCCGAGCACGACACGCGCTACCGCCGGACCGACGAGTACCTGGGGCTCATGCGCCGGGTGTGGACCGAGGAGCGCCCGTTCGACCACGCGGGGGAGTTCTACAAGGTCACCGCCGCCTACTCGGACGTCAAGCCGCTCCAGAAGCCGCACGTCCCGCTCTACTTCGGCGGCGCCTCCGAGGCGGCCCATCGGATCGGCGCCCGCCATTGCGACGTCTACATGCTGTGGGGCGAGCCGCTGGCCGCGATCCGCGAGCGCATCGCCAACGTGCGCGCCGTGGCCGCGCGCATTGGCCGTGATGCCTCCGAGCCCCGCATCAGCGTCTCCCTCCGCCCGATCATCGCCCCCACCGAGGCGCAGGCGTGGGCGAAGGCTCGGGCCATCCTCGAGCGGGTGCGCGCGAAGCAGGGCAAGCGCCCGGCCCCCAATCCGGAGGCGGTGGGGGCGCAGCGGTTGGTGGATTTCGCCCAGCAGGCCGAGATCCACGACAAACGGCTCTGGACCCCGATCGCCGCCGCGGTGGGCGGCGCGGGCAACACCACCGCGCTGGTGGGCACGCCCGAGCAGGTCGCCGAGTCCCTGCTGGACTACTACGAGCTCGGGGTCTCCACGCTCCTGATCCGCGGGTTCGATCCTCTGAACGACGCGGTGGACTACGGGCGGGAGCTGATCCCACTCGTGCGGGCCGAGGTGGCCCGGCGCGATCGCGCGGCGGCCTGAGGGCCGCGGCGGCTCAGCGAGCGCGCGCGGTCACGAACGAGCGGACGAAATCGCGCGCGGCGGGCCCGCTCCAGTCCCTGGCGCCGACCATCCGGCCGACGAGGCGCCCCTCGCGATCCACCAGGTACGCGGTCGGGGGACCCCACACGCCGTAGAGCCGGCCGGTGACGTCACCGCTGCCGTCGAGCAGGACCGGCGCCAGGTAGCCCCGCTCGGTCGCGGTGCGCTTCACCAGATCGGCGCTCTCGCGGAAGCTGATCAGCAGCACCTCGAGCCCCTGCCCCTTGAACTCCTGGTACAACCGGTTGACGGAAGGTAACTCCTCCCGGCAGTCGGGTCACCAGGTGGCCCAGAAGAAGAGCAGCAGGGCCTTGCCCTTGTAGTCCTCGAGCTTGACGGGGTGACCGTCGAGTCCGGGCAGCGCAAAGGCGGGCGCGGGCTTCGGAGCCTCGTAGCCGATCACGCCCATCTTTTCCCAGGCCGGCGGCGCAGCGGCGGGTTGCGCCGCCGCGACCGCGGCCCAGAGCGCCGCCGCGAACAGGCTACCCGCGGCGAGCCTGGTCGTCATCACGCCCCCGAATCCTTCAGGGCTCGGAGCACCTCGGCCGGGTCGAGCAGGTCGAGCGCATTCTCGTTGACCTTCATGAACCGCACCACGCCGTTCTTGTCGATGATGTAGTACGCGCGCTTGGCGTACCGGTAGATGGGGCTCTTCTCGTCGGTGACGAGCGCGTCGTACGTGGGGAGCATCGTGCGGCGGAAGTCGGACACCAGGAGGTAGTCGATCTTGTTCTGCTTCCCGAAGGCTTCCAGCGTTGCTACGTGGTCGGCACTCACGCCCACGACCTGGGCGCCGGCGGCCTCGAACTGGGGCAGGGCCCCCTCGAAGCCGAGCAGTTCCTTGGTTCAGGTACCGGTGAACGCCTGGATGAACGTGAAGAGGACCACGGGGCCCTTGGCGGTCAGGTCGGACAGCTTGACCTGCTTGCCACCGGGCGCCGGCAGGGTGAAGTCGGGCGCCTTCTGCCCCACTTCCAGGGCGGCAACCGGTGTGATGAGGGCCAGGCCGGCCAGCAACAGGGCTGAGACCAGCATTGAGATGACGACTCGACGCATGGCACGCTCCTTTCGAGGTTCGGGTCCGGAGACGGAACTTACCGACTCAACAACGCGCCGCGGGCTGCCGAAGTTTCCGGCCCGCGCCATAATGCGGTATGCCGCATCTGACCCGGGCCGAACCCTTCGTCGGCGACGGCCTCGCTTGGACGATACACCGGGAACGGGTGCTCCTGGCGGGCTGGGGCCGGGCCATCCTGCTCCAGCTCGCCCATCCGCTGGTCGCCCGAGGCGTGGCCGAGCACAGCCGATTCTCGCATGAGCCCTGGGCATGGGTGCGGCGCCTCGATCGGACCGTGAGCGCCATGCTCGCGCTGACGTTCGGACCGGCCGAGTCTGCCCATGCGGCGGCCGCCCGCATCAACGGCATCCACGATCGCGTCCACGGCCGCCTCGATCACGGCGCGGGCGGGTTGTCCGCGGGAGCCGCGTACAGCGCGCACGACCCGGCACTGCTCACCTGGGTCCACGCCACGCTGGTCGACTCGTTCGTCCTCACGTATCGATATTTCGTGGGGCCGCTCGAGTCGGCCCAGGCCGACCGCTACTGCGCCGAGGCGAGCGGCATCGAGGCGATGCTGGAGATCCCGGCGGGGCGGCTGCCGCGCACGGAGGCCGAGCTCGGGAGCTATCTCGACGGCATGCTGGCCTCGGGGGCGATCGAGGTCACCGACACCGCGCGGGGCCTGGCGCGTCAGGTGCTCGAGCCGCCGGTGCCATGGGCGCTCCGACCTCTACTGCGGCCCCTGCTCCGGGTGGCCGCGCTGCCCGCCATCGGGCTTCTCCCCGCGCCGATCCGGGAGGCGTATGGGCTGCCGTGGAGCGCGGGCCGGGAGCGCGCGCTGCAGGTCATGGCCGCGGCCGCCCGCGGTGTGCTGCCGGCCGTGCCGCCGCGGCTGCGCTACTGGCCGGCGGCGCGGCGGGCCGTCCGCCGATGAGCGGGGTCACGCTCACGATCGAGTCGCCGCGGCAGGCGGAGGTGGAGCGCCTGCTCGAGGCGCTCGACGCCTACCAGAGCAGGCTCTACCCGCCGGAGAGCAATCACTTCCTGGACGTGACCGCGCTGGCCGCGCCGACCATCCGCTTCTTCGTCGCTCGGCGTGATGGAGAGGCGGTCGGGTGCGGCGCGCTCCGTCTCGACGCGGCCGGCTACGGGGAGCTGAAGCGGATGTTCGTCCTTCCGACCGCGCGGGGATTGGGGCTCGGCCGGCGGATCCTGGATCGGATCGAGGAAGAGGCGCGGCGGGAGGGGCTCACGTGCGTGCGCCTCGAGACCGGCGTCCATCAGCCGGAGGCGCTCGGGCTCTACCGGGCGGCGGGTTACGCCGAGCGCGACGCCTTCGGGGAATACGCCCCGGACCCGCTGAGCGTCTTCATGGAGAAGCGCCTCTGACCGCTCCAGAACATGCCGAGCAGGGCCGCGGTGGAGCCGAGGCCGACCGCGCTCCAGACCACGCTGCGCCGGAGCGCATCGCGGCCCCGGCTCACCCTGATCAGGACGTGCGCGGGAATCTGGTCCACGTCGGCGCGCACGCGCCACTTGGCGAAGGCCAGCGGGTCCGCGGGATGCCAGAAGCTCCCGACGTCGTCGGCGACGCACAGGTCGAGCTCGCAGCTTTCCGGCGTGAGACAGCGCTCGGCTTTCCAGCCGAGGCCGCGCCCGCGCATGTCCGCGCTCTGCAGGGTCACGCGACCAGGAGCCATAGCGTTCCCATCCCGATGAGCACGGCAGTCCGAATCAAACCAGGCAGTCCCATGTTCGCCTCCACATCGCGTGTGACGTTCCGACACCCCACTTCATTTCACGTTCACGCGTGATCGAGCTGGACCCGAGACGAAGCGCGGGCGCGACCCTCGCGCAGAACCGGTGTGTGGCGAGCCATCGCACCTCAACTCACCCGCGCTCCGTCTCCGGCGACCCTTGTAAAGAGCAAGAGCCGAGCCACCAGGTAATCGGCGCGAAATGGCAACTTCTCTAGGGGCTCGCTGCTGTGCGTTAGGAAAGACTTGGACGGTCCTGGGGAAGGAATTTCCCTCAGATGCCCCCGTGGATCATGAATCCGCCCGGGAGGACCGATCTCGGCCAGGGCAAGCCGCAGAGCGCATCCCCCGAATTTGGAGGCGTGACTACGAGATAGCGGGGAGATAGCGGGGGAGATCGGGGTCAGTTAGCGGGTCCGGGACCAGGGCAGGACCGCTCCCAATCGGTGTTAGAGTAACGCGCATGCGTGGGGTGCTGGTCACGGTCGAAGGTGTGGAAGGGTCGGGGAAATCAACGCAGTGTGGGCGTTTGGCCGCCTATCTGGCCGGGCGCGGCCTCGAGGTGGTGCAGACCAGCGAGCCCGACGGCACCCCCCTCGGGCTGCGGGTCCGGTCCTTGTTCGAGGACGGCCCGACCCCGACACCGCTCACCCAGGCCTTCCTCTTCATGGCGGCCCGGCAAGAGCACGTGAGCCGGGTCATCGCGCCGGCCCTGGCGCGGGGCGCGGTGGTCATCTCTGATCGCTACGCCGACGCCACCGTGGCCTACCAGGGCTACGGCCAGGGGATGGACGTGCAGACGGTCCGGGAGCTGAACCTCCTGGCCACCGGAGGAATCCTGCCGGACCTCACGCTGGTGCTGGACCTCGATCCCGCAGCGGGCATGGCGCGCATCCACGGTCGCGCGCTGGACGCGTTCGAGAAGATGGATCTGGCCTTCCATCGTCGCGTGCGGGAGGGCTACCTGGAGATCGCGCGGGCCGACAAGAGCCGCGTGCAGGTGCTGTCGGCCGATCGCACCTCGGACCAGCTCCACGCCGACGTGGTGCGGGCGGTGGACGACCTGCTGGCGCGACGCGGAGGGTCTCGTGGCGCTTGACGCGATCCGTGATCAGGCCGAGGCGGTGACGCTCCTGCGCCGCGCGCTAGGCACCGGACGCGTCGCGCACGCCTACGCCTTCGTGGGGCCGGAGGGCTCGGGACGAAAGGCGACCGCGCTGGCGTTCGCGGCGGCGCTGGTGGCCCCCGGCGGCGGGGCCGCGGCGGCCCGGGTCGAGCGCGGCCGCCACCCCGACGTGCATCTGCTCGGTCCGACGCCGCCAGCCGGCAATCCGAAGGGCCCGCAGGCGCTCCGCATCGAGAACGTCCGCGAGCTGGAGCGGCTGGCTTCGCTCAAGCCCCTGGAAGCGCAGTGGAAGGTGTTCGTCGTCGATCAGGCCGAGAAGATGACCGCGGCCACCCCTCAGGCCTTTCTCAAGACGCTCGAGGAGCCGCCCGCGCAGACGATCATCGTCCTGGTGCTGTCGCAGCTGCGGGCGCTGCCCGCCACCGTGCTCTCCCGTTGCCAGGTGGTGCGGTTCCGCCCGCGGGTGGTGGAGGGCGTCCAGGCCCTGCTGCCCGACGTGCGGAGCGAAGCCCACGCGCGGAGCATCACGCGGCTAGCCGAGGCGCGAGAGCAAGGCGTGGAGGCCATAGTCAGGCTCGGCGATCAGGTCGGCCGGGATCGGCAGGCCGCGGAGACCTTTGTCGAGGCGTGCTGGCTCTGGTACCGCGATCTCCTCTGCGGCCTGGTCGGCGGGCCGGCGCGGCTCGCCGCCTTCGGCGAGACGACCCAGGCGGCCGGGCGGGCGCGCACGCTCGAGCAGGTGCTGGGCGCGCTGCGCGACTGCCGCGAGGCCTGGCTCGCGATCCAGGGCAACGTCTCCCCGCGGCTCAGCGTCGAGGTGCTGCTGGGCCGCCTCACCGAACAGGCGGCCTAGAGAAATGAGCGAGCCCATGGAGCCCTACGAGCCCGGTATCCCGGTCGCGCCCGCGGCGCCCGCCGTCGACCTGGCCCCGCAGTACCTGGTCGGCGTCCGCCTGCGCGAGCCGCTCCTGACCGAGGACCATCTGACCACCGACACCGGGCTGCAGGTCGGGGACTTCGTGGTGGTGGAGGTGACCGGCGGGGGCAGCGCGGTGGCCGAGGTGCGGCGACCCAAGCGGCCGCTGCCCGAGTTCAAGCGCGGGCGAGCCTACCGGCGCGTGGTCCGCCGGGCCACCACCGGGGAAGTGGCCAACTGGCGCGAGCACCGGGCCCGCGAGGTCCGGGGGGTCGAGACCTGCCAGCGGATGGCGCGGGGCCGCTCGCTGCCCATGAAGATCGTGGACGTGGACATCGAGGCGTCCCGTCGCCGGGTCACCGTATTCTTCAACTCGGAGGAGCGGGTGGACTTCCGTGACCTCGTCCGCGATCTGGCGCGCGAGTTCCACGCCCGCGTCGAGATGCGCCAGATCGGCGCGCGCGACACCACCAAGCTGCTCGACGGCATCGGCCCGTGCGGCCGCCAGCTCTGCTGCTCGTCGCACCTGCGCAAGTTCGACCCGATCTCGGTGAAGATGGCGAAGGCGCAGGACATGCCGCTCACCGACAGCCGGCTCCTCGGCAACTGCGGGCGGCTCAAGTGCTGCCTGCTCTACGAGTTCTCCACCTACGAGGAGCTGCGGTCGCGCCTGCCCCGGGTGAACACGCCGTGCTCGGCTTCGTGCGGCGGGAGCGGCTGCATGACCGGCAAGGTGCGCTCGCTGCGGGTGCTGAAGCAGTCGGTGGTGGTGGGCTTCCCGGACGGCACCGAGGCGGAGGTCCCGCTCGATCAGCTCACCTGGGAGGGGCGCGACCACATCAAGCCGGCCTGAGGGCCGCTCTCATGGACACGTTCTACCTCACCACCCCGATCTACTACATCAACGCTCCGCCGCATCTCGGCCACGCCAGCAGCACGATCATGGCCGACGCGATGTGCCGCTACCGGCGTCTGCGGGGGGAGCGCGTCTACTTCTTGACCGGAACCGACGAGCACGGGGAGCGAATCGCGCAGGTCGCGGCCAAAGAGGGGATCAGCCCGCAGGCGCTCGCCGACCGGAACTCGGGCGCATTCCGGGAGGCGTGGCGCCGGCTCGGCATCACCAACGACGACTACATCCGCACCACCGAGGCGCGACACGAGCGGGTGGTGCAGGAGATCCTCCAGCGGCTGTACGACGCGGACGAGATCTACTTCGGGGAGTACGGCGGCTGGTACTGCTACGGCTGCGAGCGGTTCTACACCGAGAAGGAGATCGTGGACGGCAAGTGTCCCGATCACCAGACCCCGCTCACCTTCATCAAGGAGAAGAACTACTTCTTCCGGATGTCGAAGTACCAGCAGTGGCTGATCCAGTATCTCGAGGAGCACCCGGACTTCATCCAGCCGGAGCGCTACCGCAACGAGGTGCTGGGCTTCCTGCGCGAGCCGCTGCAAGACCTTTCGATCAGCCGGCCGAAGGCGCGGCTCCAGTGGGGCATTCCGCTGCCGTTCGACGGGGAGTACGTGACCTACGTCTGGTTCGACGCGTTGATCAACTACATCTCGGCCCTGGGATATCCGGACGGCCCGCTCTACCGCGACTTCTGGGCGGCCGGGCACGCCGAGCACCTGATCGGCAAGGACATCCTGAAGCCGCACGGGGTGTACTGGCCCACGATGCTGAAGGCGGCGGGCATCCCGCTCTACCGTCGTCTCAACGTGACCGGCTACTGGCTCGTGGGCGGCGGGAAGATGTCGAAGTCGGTGGGCAACGTGGTGGAGGCCTTCGCGCTCGCCGAGAAGTACGGCAACGACGCATTCCGCTACTTCCTGATGCGCGAGATGCCGTTCGGGCTCGACGCCAACTTCACCGAGGAGGCGTTCGTGGGTCGGCTCAACGCCGACCTGGCCAACGATCTGGGCAACCTGGCGAGCCGGGCCACCACCATGATCGTGAACTTCGGCGGCGGCACGCTGCCCGCTCCCCCCGCGGGCGGGGCCGGTGCCCTCGCGGAGGCGCTCGACCGCACCCGCGCCGACGTGGACGCGGCGATGGCGCAGTTCGCCTTCCATCGCGCGCTCGCCGCGATCTGGAGCTTCATCGGGCTGGTCAACCGGCACGTGGACACGACCCAGCCCTGGGCGCTCGCCAAGGACCCGGCGCAGCGCGCGCGGCTCGATGGGGTGCTCTACGAGCTGGGCGAGTCGCTGCGAGGCCTGTCGATCCTGCTCGAGCCGTTCGTGCCGGACGCCGCGGCCAGGATCCGGGCGGCGGTGAGCGCGCCCGCGCCGCGACTCGAGGACGCGCGGTTCGGCCGAGGCGTCGCGGGGGCGCGGGTGCAGAAGCTGGCCGGGCTGTTCCCGCGCGTGGACTCCGGACCCCTCACCCCGGCCGTCTCCCCCGAGGGGAGAGGAGCAGGGTCGAAAGGC
>DATMMH010000176.1:0-4325 GCA_035569855.1 Candidatus Dormiibacterota bacterium | reverse complement strand
TCGCGTGCGCGAGACCGGCCTTCACCGCGGCGTGGGCCGCGTGCCCGGGATGCTTGTCGTCTGCCATGTGGTGCCTCCTAGCGGCCGGTCGGCACGACCCCGGCCGCCTGCGCGACTAGGGGGTCATGTTTGAGCGACGGGAATTCGGCGAGGATCTCATGCATCACGGTGTCTGCCGCCGCCTGATAGATGTCTCGGACGACTGCGAGCGCCTGCATCTGCGCCGCCGCTTCCGGATCCGCAGCGCGAGCGCGCTCGACCATCGCTGCCCGAACTTGGTCCGCGTCGATGAACGCGGCGAGCTTCGGCGGGTCGCCGCGGTTCCCGTGGTCGAGCGTCGGCGGACCGTCCTCGAAAGCAGCGATCACTTCGGGGTCGGTGCTCGCGAAATAAATCGACAGTCGCTGCAACGGATCGAGCGCGCGCACTTGGTCGCGGATCTCGCGCGCCCTTAGCTCGTGGGCCAGCCGTTCGCCAACGTCCGTCGGGGGTTTAGTCGCCGCGATCCCGAGCACCCGCTCCCACATCGTGCGGATCTGCTGGCTGACCTTGTCGGGGTTGGCCGCCCTCCAGTCCGCCACCTGCTGTACGGTGGGCCGGGCCATGGCGAGAGCGGCCTTGAACCTGCCCTCGGGCGAAAGGTCGGGGTTTACCTTGTTTTGGTCGAGACCACTCTTGCAATTGGCATGGATGCCCTCCAACGCCGTTAACCTGACCTTGGCGTTCGCGGCGTACGCGGGGGCGTGCTTCTCTAATTGCTGCACATACAGTGGCAACGCGATCTTCAGCGACGAGTCGTTCATGCCTTCTCTCCTTGTGAAGTGAGCCACTCGGTCATCCGTTGGACGGCCGCGTCCAGCAGGGGGTCCAGGTCGCGCGCGAGGGCCAGCGCCGTTTCGGTGTCGCCGGCCCGGAGCGCGCGGTGGAGCCGGGTGCGGGCCTCGGTCGTGACGGCGACGAACTCTGCCGCGGAGGGCATCTGGGGCGCAGGCTTCAATGCGCCTCCTTCGCGGCCTCGATGCGCGCCGTGACTGCCTCCCCGATGGCCCTGATGGCCGCCGCCTCTTCGTCCGAGAGGTAGGCGACGGCTCTTACCGCGGCGAGCCCGGCCTTGACCACGTCCATCTGCTGGTCCGTGAGCGTGGGCCAGGGGGGCACCGGTTCGGGCGAGCGCTCCAACGCCAGCGTTGCGTGCGGCCCGTGGCCCGCGCGGTCCAGCACGGCGATTGCGGCCTTGGTGACGGCGCTCATGTCGTCGCTGCGCTGGCACACGGGGCAAAGGCCATGGGGTGCTTCGATGATGCGCAAGAGCGCGTCGAGCGCCGGATCCACCATCGCGCGCAGCCGCTCGCGCGCCGAGCGGATTGCCTGTGGCGACGCGCCGCCGTGGAGCCGGCATACGAAGCCACCGAGCATGGGTGGGCGGCCGCAGCGCTGGCCGGCGCGATTCGTGGCGCGGCATGTGCGGGCCAGTGCGAAAGGGTTAGCGCCGCTCACATGTTGCCTTCCTTCCTGCGTGTACCACTCGCTGGATTCAGCTGCTTCCACTGGCTGGATAGCTGGACTTGGGTTAGAGCGCTCACATAACTCCTAGTAAACACAGGAGCAAACGCGGGCGCAGAGGTGTAGCAAACCTCCGCGCCACGAGCAGGCCGCCTAGAGGCGAATGGACCAGGGCGGCGCGGGTTGATGGGTACCCGGTGGCATGGGGTCGCGGGCGGCCCGGGGCTCGCGCGCGGGGGCGGGCGGCCCGGGCGGGGGGCGGGCGGCCACCGGCAGCACCGGCACCGGCTCCTAGGGGCGGGACCCGAGCCGGTCAGAGACCGGCCCGGCCTCCGGGGGGACCGGCTCAACCGACTCGGTGCCGGTGCGGAGCCGGTCAAGCCGGTGGGGTCAAGTCGCAATGCTGCCAACGGTTGCACCGGCTCCTTCCCTCCTGTATGCCCGCACGGGTTCCTTGTCCTCGACTTCCAGGAGCACCCACCCGTCGGCGTACGCCGCTGCGAGCAGCGCGTCCCACTGGTCGGGTCCCATGGTCACGTAGAGCAGCCCGGGGCGCGCGCCCATGGGCAGCACGTCGGCGAGCGGGACGACGCGGAGGTCGGTTGGTCTCCTCACCGATCCTCGTCCTCTGGCTCTGCTTTCCGCTTCGCCTTGCCCCACGCGAGACTGTCCTTCTGCCTTCCGGGTGCCGACTCGGCGAGACCCTTCTTCTCCAGCGTGAAGCACTTGGCCGCCACGGTGTCCTTTCCCACGCTTCGCCCCAAGAGGCTCGCGACCTTGGGGACTAGGTACGCCTGGACGCCCGCCTTTCCCGGGTGGTCGGGCAGCGCGGCCAGCACGGCCCGCTCTATCGGGTCCACCGCCGCGCCGCTCCGCGCGTCTGCACCCCGGGGCAGGACGACGAGCGCGGTCTGCTCGCGGCCCCTGCAGTCGCGGAGCGGCTCACCGTCCATGGTTATGGTGCGTCGCTCCAGACGCAGCAGGATCGGCGCGAAGCGCGAGTCGTTCCGCATGCGCTTGCACAGCAACGTCAGCGCCTCGGGCGCACCCTCCAGCGACATAACCAAGTCGAGGTCCGCTTCGAGCGAGTAGGCTCCGCGCCCCCGCTCCTTGTCCTTGTGGCCGGGGTGGTGGATCAGCAGCCCGAAGACTGGCTCGTCCGACAGCGCCTTAAGGAACGCCCGGAACGCGCGGAGAAACGCCGACATCTCCTCGTTGTTGTCGGCGTCCCCGGCGATGTTCTGGGCCAGCGTGTCCACGACGACGAGCCGGATTGGTGGCAGCCCGCGCTCCGCGACCGCCCGGCGTATCGTCTCGGCGTTGCTCACCGCGATTGCAACGTCGGTGTCCGGGCCGAACCCGAGCGGCTCGTAGGTGGTCACGAAGGGCAGCGACGCGAACGGCAACTTGCGCCCGTCGCCGCAGCCCGCCGCGCCTTTCGCCGCGTGCTTGCGCAGCGCGAACGCGCGCCCACCCTCGGACTCGATGAAGTAGACCGTGCCGCCGAGCACCGCGTGGCCCAGCCACGGCAACTTGGCTACCACGTGGATGGCGACGCTGAGCGCGACCGTCGTCTTGCCCACGTCGGTCTCGCCGAAGAGCATCCCGGCACCCTCGGCTGGGATCACGCCGTCCACGAGGTACTCGGTGGGTCGGAGGTCCTCCTCGCCGTCGAAGACGAGCCCAGCTCGGGGGTGCTGGTCCAGAGCCGTCTCGGCCCGCACACTGCGGCGTGCCTGTTCCTTGATGCGCTGGACGTTCGTCTCGTGTTCGAGAGCCTTCGCTCGTGCTTCGGGGGTGGTCAGGTCGAGCGCCACTACAGGCCCCTTAGCCCTTGGAGCGCCGGGAGTGCCGAGACCACGCCGAGCGCCGCGCCGATCGCGCTCTTGTGCTCCCGGTCGAGCGCGCAGCCCCACCGCCCATCCGGGTGAACGATCGCGTTGTCACGGTGCTTGTCGTGGCCCTCTGCGGCGCAGCCCGGGCACTGGAACTTGACGGACCCGCTCGACCGCGGGCTCGCGCCCGGCTGCTGCATGGCGCGTCGTAGTAGCTCGGCCGCGGGTGGCCCGACCCACGGCTCGGGCTCCGGGACGCCGTCACTCCCACCGGTCAGGAAGTTCGGTTTCGGGCCGAATGCGTCGGAGGCGGGTCCCGCGGCGAGGTGCTCGCGCCAGGCCACCGGCAGGGGTGGGATGGAGGCCAGCGGGTCCGCGGCCCAGACGTACGGCCGGCCCGTGTCCGGGTGGACGCTGGGCGGCATCACCACGTACTGGTTCGGTCCGCGCTGTACCTCGCCGACCTTGCGCCCTCCCCACCAGAGTTTCGCGCGTAGGCCGGGCTCGTGGGCGAAGTAGCAGTGCTGCTTGCCCGAGCCGGTGCTGACCGTCACGACCAGCGGCCCGAGCTCGGCGAACATCTCCCGGGCCGCGGTGTCGTCGTCGAAGTCGAGCGCCCCGACTCCCGACTCCGGGCCGCATAGCAGGCCCAGGTTGCCGCCCGCGGTCAAATGCGCGGCGACGCGCCCTGGGTCGGCCGTTACGGCCCACGGCTCACCCCTTCGTGGCTCCTTGGAGCACGTCGCCAGGAGTACAGCGCGCCAGCCGTGGCGCTTAATGGCGGCCAGGGTCAGGTCGGCGCTCACCGCGTCGCCTCCTTCCACCCCCCGATGGCAGCGTCGAGGTCTGCGCGGTCGAGCAGTAGCCGCCGGCCCAGTTCTCCGCGGTGACGCACCGAAGGCAGTCGGACGGGATGGAGGTGCCCATCCGAGACCAGACTGCGGATCGTCCACGAGGACACGCCGAGGTACTTCCCCGCCTCGTGAA
>DATMMH010000175.1:0-13852 GCA_035569855.1 Candidatus Dormiibacterota bacterium | reverse complement strand
CCGAGACCAAGGAGGCGGGCCAGCGCTCGGAGGCCGCCATCGACAAGTTCGCGCCCGGCGAGTACCACTGCCTGCTGGTGGCCCCCCTCGACCGCGCCACCTTCGAGCCGCACGTGGTCTGCGTCTACGCCAATCCGGCCCAGGTCATGCGCCTGACCCAGGCCGCGCTGTGGAAGCGGGGCGGCCGCCTGGCCTCCTCGTTCGAGGGCCGCGCGGTGTGCGCCGACATCATCGTCACCACCATGAAGACCGGCGAGCCCCAGGTCATCCTTCCCTGCTCGGGCGACCGGATCTTCGGCCAGACCCAGGATCACGAGATGGCGTTCTCGATCCCGTGGGACCGCATGGAGGAGATCGTCGAGGGCCTCCGCGGCACCCACAACGGCGGCATCCGCTACCCCATCACCCAGTTCATGGAGTACGAGGCCAAGCTGCCGCCGTGTTACATGGAGGTGAACAAGCTCTGGGACGCGGAGAAGGGCAAGACGAAGCTGATCAACCGTGACCGGGTGGTGGCCGCCTACAAGCGCTCGTTCTCGGACCGGGTGCCGGTCTACCCGATCGTGGCCTCCTTCGCGGGCACGCTCGACGGTATGAGCATCGAGGAGTACTGCACCAACCCCACCCGCGCCATCGCCGCGATGATGAACTACTACGAGCGCTACCAGCCCGACGTGGTCCTCGCCTACAACGACCTCGCCAAGGAGGCGGAGGCCTTCGGCTGCGGGGTCAAGTATTCCGACTACGTGGTGCCGTCGATCGAGACCCACGTGCTCGAGGACAAGACGGGCCTGGCCAAGCTCGAGATGCCCGACCCCTACAAGACCGCGCGGCTACCCGGCTTCCTCGAGCAGTGCGAGGCGCTCGTGAAGGCGGCGCCGCCCACCGCCACCGGCGCGGTCGCGGTGGGCCCGTGGACGATCGCGATGCTGCTCCGCAATCCCGAGATGATGCTGCTCGACACCTTCGAGGATCCCCAGTTCATCCACGATCTCATGCGGGTGACCACCGATTTCTGCAAGACGTGGGGTGACGCGATCGTGAAGACCCGGATCGGGCTCTCGTTCTCCGAGCCCACCGCCTCGATCAGCCTGATCTCGCCCGACAACTACCGCGAGTTCATCGCTCCCTATCACAAGGAGCTGGTGGAGCACTTCAAGGCGAAGAAGGTGGGGGTCACCACCCACATCTGCGGGGTCACCTACCCGATCTTCGAGGACCTGATCGGCTGCGGGTTCACCACCGTGTCGTTCGACCTCGACCAGCAGTCCGACCCGAAGCTGCACGTGGACCAGCTCGAGCGATTCGTGCAGGTCGCCAAGGGGCGCGCGGTGGCCATCGGGAACGTCGACGCCACCATGTTCGAGAAGGCCACCCACCCACAGATCGAGGCCGAGGTGCGGCGCTGCATCGACACCGCCGCGCGCCACTCCGGGTTCATCCTGTCCACGTCCTGCGAGATCCCGCCGCGATCGAATCCCGAGATCGTGAAGTGGTTCATGGACGCCGCCCACGAGTACGGCCGCTACGAGCGGATCCTGTAGCGACGAGCCCGCCCGCGCGGCCGAGGGCGCCGGACGTGGCGAGGGCGCGGTGGGGATCCCCACCGCGCCCTCGCGCGTGGTTCGCGTGTCGGCGGTGCGCTACCAGCGGAACGGCTTCTTGGAGGGGGGCACACCGTAGGCCCCCCGGTCTCCGCCCCCGCCGCGGGGTCCGCCGGGGCCGCGCCCACCTCCACCGCCACGAGGCCCGCCGGGGCCGCGCCCACCACCCGAGCCGGGCGCGCGGGGATTCGAGACGTTGACGGTGATCTTCCGGCCGTCGAGGTCCTTACCGTTCAGCTCGGAGATCGCGCGCTGCGCCTCTTCGGCGGTGGCCATCTCGACGAAGCCGAAGCCCCGGGACTGGCCAGAGAACTTGTCGGTGATCACGGACGCCGACTCCACGGTGCCACACTGGGCGAAATATTCCCTAAGCGTCTCGCTGGTCGTGGAATAGGACAGACCACCCACGTACAGTTTCGAAGCCATGTGGTTTCTCCTTCGGTCACTCTTCCGCTTCGTACGCGCCCCAATACTCGGAAGAGCCAATATCGGAGGCGAGGGCACCGCCCGGCAGCGGCGCGTCGGGGGCCAGTGTACACCAAGACCCCGGCGGCCGCCACGGGGCGGCGGATGCGCTACGGCCGGTCGAAGAGCTTGACCGCGAGCGCCCCGTGCGTCACCGCCGCTCCCGCCCGCAGCGCGGCGGCCAGCAGGGCCGCTTCCGCGACCTCCTCCCGAGTGGCCCCCGCGCGCTTCGCGTTACGCGTGTGCACGTCGAGACAGTACGGACACTGGGTGGTGCAGGCCACCGCGAGGGCGATCAGCTCGCGATACTTGCGTGGGATCTTGCCGTCGTCGCGCCCCACGATGCTGTCCAGCTCGACGAAGCCCTTGAACTCGGCGGGCGCCAGCTTTTTGAATTCCCCGAGGACCTTCAGATCGTCCGAATCGTGGTAGTGGCTCATGTCGATTCTCCTCCGCGATGATCTAGTACGTCAGCATCAAGCCGTCCTGCAGCAACGGTCCGGTCTCCGGCTCGGCGGCGGGCGGCGTGAGCGCGGGCCACGGCACGTCGGTCAGCGAATGCCGCGACGCCGGAGCCCGGTGGACCGACTCGCTCGTGAAGGCGAGCAAGCCGATCAGGGCGAGCACGACGGTCAGCATCAACATCCCGAAGACACACCTCTTGCGCATGATCGCGCTCCTCAGCGGCACCCCGCCTCGACGCGCGCGCGGGCATCCCGAAGGGCCGGCGCGGTCGTGACGGGCAGCTCGATCTTCGCGATCAGGTCGTCCAGCGCGAAGGGCCGGCTCACCACCTGGAAGCCCTGCAGCTCGAGATCGACCAGATCCTCCATCCGCGTGCCCGCATCCACCGTCAGCACCACCGGCACGCCCGGCGCCACGACGTCGAACAGCCGCGCGCGGTCCGGCCCGGCCATGCGGAGCGTCGCCGCCTCCGCCAGTACCAGCGACACCGGCACGTCCAGCAGATAGCGCACACCCTCGCACAGCGTCTCCGCCATGCGCACGGCCACGCCCCGCTCCAAGCACTCCATGGCCAGGGTCTGAGCCCGACCCCGGTCACCATCGATCGTCAACACGCGAATCATGTCTCCTCCTTCAAGTTGGTGGAACTGACCATCTCGAACCGGACAGTCGCCTACAACCTCTATGCCAGGTGGGCGCACCGATCAGTAACAGCCTACCATCACTGTGTTTTAGGCGGCAGGAACAAGAGCGGATCGACCTCGGCGGTCGGGCGTTTCGCCCGACGATGGCCGACAGTATCAGGCAATCGTGACGGGAGGACGCCGGTCACCCGGCGCCTCAATCGAGCAGCTTCTCGAGCTGCAGCAGGTAGATCGCCAGAGAACCGAACGACTCGACCGCCGGCGCGTACCCGTGATCGACGAGGCCGCGGAGCGCGCGGACGGTGACGAAGCTCCGCCGCGCCAGGCGCCTCGAGCTCCCGCGCGAATATCGCAGCAGGTCGGCGGCAAGCCGCCGATAGGCGCCGACGCCCCCGGCGCATCGCGCGCCTCTCGGATGATAGGGAATCTCGGCGAACCTCGGGAAGGCGCGGGCGATCGTGTCGGCGTGGAAGCGATGATCCAGGAACATGGCCGCGGGCAGCGACGCCAGCAGCCCGTGGACGTCGGGATCGAGATACGGCGTGAACACGCTGCAGGCGCGGTTGAGGATCCCGAACGGGCCCAGGGCCACGCAGCGCCGCGTGCGGTTCCAGAAATAGAAGGAACCCACCGGGTTGGCCGCATCCACGTGGCGGCCCAGTTCGCCGACGACCCGATCCAGCGCGAGCTCGCGGTTGAATCGGCGGTACGCCGCGGCCGAGAGCAGGCCGGGCAGGTAGCCCTCGTTGCCGAGCACACACTCGCCCAGATCTCGCAGTCGACCGCCCTCGAAGAGCCGGAGTCGCTTCTCGTCGAGGAAGAGGCCGGCCGACAGCACGTCGCCCCCGATGCCGTCGAAGAGCCCTCGGTATCGCGAGGCCACGTGCTCCATCAGGGCCACGATCCAGCCGTGCTCGATCGTGCAGTGGTGGGTGAGCGCGTTCTTCCTCAGCTCGGCCACCAGCTCCGCCCCGTCCTGCGCGATCGCCTCGTGCTTCATCCCCAGCGCCTGCGCCACCTGCGCGGCCTCCGAGTCCTCGTCCTCCGTCGGCGGGAAGTAGCGAGCGGTCACGCAGGCCTGGGGCAGGCGGCCGAGATCCCCCAGCGTGAAGAGGATGTGTCGCGAGTCCTGCCCGCCGCTCAGCGGCAGCACCCAGCGCCGATCGTCCGGGATGCGGCGCCGGACCGCTTCGCGGAACACCTGCGCGTAGAGGTCCATCGCGGCCGACCGCGACAGCGACTGCGGCTTCGGGTTCGTGAACCCGCCGCGCATCTCGCACGAGCTCGTGGTCCAGCGCAGGTGCCCGCCCGGAGGAAGGACCCGGATCGACCTGAACGGGGTGTCCTCGCCGAGGAAGAACTTGAGCCGCAGGTACGAGGCGAGCCCGGCGTCGTCCAGCTCCGTATCCGCGCCCTGCTCGATGAGGGTCCGGAGGGAGGCCCCGACCAGGATCTCCCCCTCCCGCCGCGCATAGAAGAGGGGGAAGAAACCGAGCCGATCCGTTCGCAGGGTCAGCTCGCGCCCGTCCCAGTTCCACTCCGAGAAGACGGCGCCGTCGCCGACGTCCCGCGCGCCACCTTTCACCGGTGAAAGAAAGCCGCGGGACAGGCCTTCCATGTCGTAGCGGTCGCCACGCCAGGTCAACCGCAGGAATCGACCGTCGGCTGGAATCGGCAGGGCTTCCATCGGACAGACGCTCTCGTCGCCGGGAAGTCTAACAGGGCGTGGGATGGAGGGCCACCCGGAGCGGGCGAAAGATGTCCTTACTGGAGATCGGGAGATATCCCGTAAGCCTGGATCTTCCGGTAGAGCGTCTTGGGGTCGATGCCGAGCACGGTGGCCGCCTTGGCCCGGTGGCCGCCCACGTTGCGCAGCGTGGTGATGATGTGCTGCCGCTCCATGTCCTCCAGGCTGCCGGTGCGCGACCCGCTCGGCGTGGGCCCGCCGCGCACCTCGTCGGGCAGATCGTCGGGCTGCACCTGATCGCCCTGCGAGAGAATCAGCGCGCGCTGCACCGCGTGCTGCAGCTCGCGGACATTGCCGGGCCAGTCGTAGCGCTCGACGCAGTCCATCGCCGCGTCGGACAGCCGCTTCCGCCCGTAGGCCGCGTTCTGCTCGAGGAAGTGCTCGACGAGCCGGCGGATATCCTCACGGCGTTCGCTCAGCGGCGGCAGCGTGATCGTGATCGTGTTGATGCGATAGAAGAGATCCTGACGGAAGCCGCCGGTCTTGATCGCCTCGGCCAGATCGCGGTTGGTGGCGGCGACCAGGCGCATGTCCACGGTGCGCCGCCGCGTGCCACCCACCCGGAAGAACGCGTGGCTCTCGAGCACCCGGAGCAGCTTCACCTGACTCTCCGGCTCCATCTCGCCGATCTCGTCGAGGAACAGGGTGCCCCCGTCGGCGAGCTCGATCAGCCCGGGCTTGGTCGCCACCGCCCCGGTGAACGCGCCCTTCTCGTGGCCGAACAGCTCGCTCTCCAGCACCTCGCGGGCGAGGGCCCCGCAGTGGATCGGCACGAAGGCCTGCTGGGCGCGCGGCGAGCGGTCGTGGATGGCGCGGGCCACCAGCTCCTTGCCGGTGCCGCTCTTGCCCAGCACCAGGACCGACGAGTCGGTGGGGGCCACCCGGTCGATGAGGCGGAGCACCTCCTCCATGCGTGGGCTGCCGGTGATGATGCCCTGATAGCCCGGCTCGTCGAGCTGCGCGCGCATCACCACGTTCTGGCGCATGAGCCGGCCCTTCTCGGCCGCCTTGCGGACGAGGAGGTCCAGCTCCTCCATGCGCGCCGGCTTGGTCAGGTAGTCGTAGGCGCCGAGCTTCATCGCCTCCACCGCGGTGGAGACGTCCTGAAAGCCGGTCATCACGATGACCTGCGGGGCGTCCGCCGCGTCCTGCAGCTCGCGCAGCACCTCGATGCCCTCCACGTTCGGCATCTTCATATCCAGCAGCAGCACGTCGGGGATCTCGTCTCGCAGGCGCTCCAGCGCGGCCTGCCCGTCGGCCACCCCCGCCACCACGTGCCCCTTGCGCCCGAGCTCCCGGACGAGCAGCTCGCGCAGGTTCTTCTCGTCGTCGGCGACCAGCACCCGGATCGGGGTGGTCACGGCCGGCTCCTCGCGGCCTCGCCGGGATGCACCGGGAGGATCACCCGGAACGTGGCGCCATGGCCCACGCGGGAGTCCGCCTCGATGCGTCCGTCGTGGTCGGCCACGATCCCCTGGGCGATGGCGAGCCCGAGGCCGGTGCCCTGCCCCGGCGGCTTGGTGGTGAAGAAGGGATCGAAGACCCGCGGGAGGATGTGATCGGGAATACCCGGTCCCTCGTCCACGAAGGTGATCTCGACTTCCCGCGCGTTGCGTCGTCGCGTGGCCACGGTCAGCGTCCCCTTTCCATCCATCGCGTCCAGCGCGTTGCTCGCGAGGCCGAGGAAGACTTGGCGAAGCTGGCCCTCGTTGACGACCACGTCGGGCAGCTCGGGGTCCAGCCGTCGCTCGAGCCGGCCGTGCGCATAGCGGGACTGATGGCCGATCAGCTCGAGCACCTTGTCCACCAGCACGTTCAGGTCGGTGGGCGCGCGCCGGCTGCCCGGGTCGCGAACGAAGTGCAGCAGGCTCCCGGTGATCTCCTTGCACCGGTAGGCCTCTTCCTCGACCAGCGTGAGATAGCCTTGGAAGTCCTTGAAGGCGTCGAGATCCCGCAGGTGCGGGTCCTGGGCGCGCTCCTTGAGCGCCTCGGCGCAGCCCGCGATCGTGGCCAACGGGTTGTTGAGCTCGTGGGCCACCCCCGCGGCCAGACGTCCCGCGGTGGTGAGCCGCTCGGTCAGGAGCATCTGGCGCTCCAGCCGCTTCTGCAGCGTGATGTCCTCGACCAGCACCAGCAGGTGGGTGGCCTGCGGGGCCCGCAGCGGCGTCGCGGTCAGCCGGACCGTGAGGGTCTCGCCGCCCGCCGGCAGCTCCTCCTCCAGGTGGCGAACCTCGCGCGCGGTCAGCACAGCCGCGAGGAACGCGCGCATCGCGGACACCCGGGCGGGCGGCAGCAGCTCCGCGAAGGGCCGGCGCGAGGACGGGTCGACCGGCACCAGCGCGGCGCCCTCCCGATTGGCGCTGATCACCCGCAGCTCGGCGTCGAGGACGAAGAGCCCGAGCGGGAGCGTCTCCAGCACCACCTCGACGAAGCGCTTCTGCTCGTCCAGCTCGTGGGTCCGCTCCTCCACCATCGCCTCGAGCCGCTCGGAGTAGGTGCGGACCGAGCTGAACAGGCGCGCGTGCTCGAGGGCCATCGCGGCCTGGTCCGCGAAGGCGGACGCCAGCGACTCCTCCTCGGCCGTGAAGTGATGGACGTCGGTCCGGAGCACGGTGAGGGCGCCGATGGCCTGGTCGCCCACCACCAGGGGCGCGGCCAGCATCGAGCGAAACCGGGACTGGGGGTAGCGCACCCGCGGGTCGTGGTAGAGATCGGCGGTCTGCATCGGCCGGCGCTCCTGCACCGCCACCCCGGTGATCCCCTCGCCCACGTGCAGGCGGATGGTCTGCAGGTCGCTGGCCGGCAGGTCGAGACTGGCCGCGGCGGTCAGCTCGCCGGTGGCCGCGTCGAGGGTGAACAGGCCGCACGACTGCACCTCGAGCACCTCGCGCGCCTGGTGCAGGATGAGCCGGACCGTCTCCCTCACGTCCAGGCTCTGGTTCACCGCGTGCCCGGCCCGCAGCAGGGCCTGCGTCTCACGCGCCCGCCGCTGGGTCTCCTCGAAGAAGCGGGCGTTCTGGATGGCGATGCCCGCCTGGTCCGCGAAGCTCTCGAGCAGCGTCTGGTGGCGATCGCCGAAGGCGCCGGGGGAGGTGGAGAAGGCGGAGATCACCCCGATGATCTGGCCGCCCACCCGCAGCGGCACGCTCAGCAGCGAGCGAATGCCTTCCTTCTGGTCCACGTCGCGGCGGGCCGAGCGCGGATCTTGGCGGAGATCGTCGGACCGCACCGCCCGCCCCGACGAGACCGCGAGGCCGATGATGCCCTCCCCCACCCGCACCGAGAGGTGGCGCCATTCCGGCGTGCGGAAGCCGTGCGCCGCCGCGTGCTCGATGAGGCTCGGGTCGGCGCCGAGCAGGCCGATGCCGCAGCCGGTGCTGCCCATGAGCGCGGTCACCGAGCGGCTGATCGTCTCCAGCACGGAGGGCAGGTCGAGCCGCGCGGTGATGAGCTGGCTGGTGCGGTTGAGCGCGGCGAGCTCCTCGGCGCGGCGCGCGGTCTCGGCGTGCAGGCGCAGGTGCTCGATGGCGGAGGCGAGGGGGCGCGCCACCTCCATCAGCACCTCGACGTCCGCGTCGGTGAAGGCGCGTGGCTCGCGGTGGGTCACGTACAGGGTGCCGATCGCGTGGCCCTGCGACAGGAGCGGGGCCAGCACCATCGAGCGGAAACCCCGTCGCGAGAGCAGCTCGCGGCTCACCACCGGAATCGAGGGGTCGGTGGTCCCATCGTCCACCCGGCGCGGGGCCTGCTGGCTCGCCACCCACGCGGTCAGGGTCCCGGCGGTCGGCATCCGGAAGTCGAAGACCTCGGGCGATGCGGTGCGGACCGCGACGTCGAGCACGCGGAACTCGCCGCGCTCGCGATCGAGCAGGGTGACCCCGAGGGCGTCGAAGCGAATCAAGCGACCCACCGCCTCGGCCACCTTCTCGTAGATCTGCTCCAGCGACAACGTGGTGGCGGTGAGGGCGGTCACCTGGTTGATCACCTCGAGCCGGATCGTGCGCTGGCGGAGCCGCCACACCTGCTCGAGGGCGTGGCCGAACTCGCGCGGGAAGCTCGGGGGAATGGTCTCGCGGCGAAGCCCCCGCGCGCCACCCGGCCCGACCAGCACGAGGCCGCCGACCGGGTGCGCGGAATCTCCCAGCGCCGCGGTCAGAAGTACCGCCCCCCGCCCCCTCAGACCCGGCGGCGGCGTCCCCAGCTTCTCGAGCCGCGTGCCGTGGGCCGGTGCGTCGAGCTGAGCGCGAATCCATCGAGCGAGCGGCGAGCCGCGCCGGGCGCCGACGATCACGTCCACCGGCGCGGCGTCGGCCGGCCGGAAGCGGAGCGCGCCCGCCCGAGCGCCGGAGAGCGCCACCAGCTGCTTGAGCGTACTGGCGAAGCCCGCCTCGGAGGACGCGGCACGACCCAGGATGGCGAGGAGATCCGGGAAGAGGCGGCCGATCTTCATGTGCGACGCCTCACAGCGCCGGGGAGCCGTCGAAGTCGATCACCCGTTCGCTCCAGGCCGCGGCGGCGAGCAGTCGGGCCTCGCTCCACGCCGCGCCGACGAGCTGGACCGACAAGGGCAGCCCGCTGCCGTCCACACCGGTCGGCAGCGCGATGGCGGGCAGCCCCGCGAAGGTGAACGGGGCGCAGAACGATGGATCGCCGGTGGCGGCGAGCCCGCGTGGAGCGGGCGCACCGATGGCGGGCGCCAGCAGGGCGTCGTGGCGGGCCGCGAGCCCGCTCAGCTCCATGCGGGCCCGCCGCCGGACGTCCTTGGCGGCGAGGTACTCCGTCGCGGTGACGGCCTGACCTCGCTCGATCAGCTCCTTGATCCGCGGCGGGTACGCGGCGGCGTGCGCGCCGTAGAGCGGCGCGTGTGCGGCGGCCGCCTCCGCCCGCAACAGGGTCTGGCCCGCCTCGAGGAGCGCGGTGAACGAATCGGGGAGCGCGACATCCACCAAACGCGCCCCCGCCGCCTCGAGATCACGCCGGAGCGCGTCCAGGTGCTTGGCCATCTCCGGTGTGGCGCTCGCCAGGAGCGACGCGAGCACGCCGATGCGCGGCGGCGGCGGGGCGGCGAGCGCGCCCGGGTAGTCGTCGGGTGGGACCGGCGCGGCCGGGCCGGCCTCGGCCAGGAGCGACAGGGCCAGCGCGCAATCCTCCACCGCCCTCGAGAAGATCCCCACGTGATCGAGGCTCGGGGCGAGCGCGAGCACCCCCGCCGCGCCGACCCGTCCGTGAGTGGGCTTGAAACCCACCACCCCGCAATAGGCGGCGGGCCTCAGCACCGAGCCCACCGTCTGCGATCCCAGCGCCAGCGGCAGCATGCGCGCGGCCACCGCGGCCGCTGAGCCGCTCGAGGAGCCGCCCGGCGTGTGCTCGGGATTCCACGGGTTCCGCGTCGCGCCCGGATCGCGAGAGGCGAACGGGGTGGTGACGAGCTTGCCCATCACGACCGCGCCGCCGCCGCGGAGGCACGACACCGACGCGGCGTCGGCGGTGGGGTGGCGCGTGGCCCAGGCGGGGGCGCCAGAGGCCGTCGGCAGGCCGGCCACGTCGAAGATGTCCTTCAGCCCGATCGGCACGCCGTGGAGCGGACCCACGAAGCGGCCCTCGCGGGCCTCGATGTCCCGCTGGACCGCCACCCGCGCGGCCGCGTCCCGGTCGAGCCGCACCCACGCACCCACCGCGGGCTCGACCGTGTCGATTCGCTTGAGGCAGGCCGCGAGGAGATTGGACGGCGAGAGCGTCCCCGCGCGGATGCGCCGGGCGGCTTCCGCCGCGCCCAGCTCGTGCATCGCCGGCATCGGTCAGTGCAGCGCGTCCAGCACCTCAGCCACCACCTCGAAGCGGCCGAAGGAGGGCATCAGGTAGGCGCCGGCGTGACGGGCGTGCACGTCGCGGAGCAGGGCCTGGGCCATCTCGACGCCGGCCCGCAGGCCCCGGTCGCCCGCCGCCTTCATGCGGGCGCGGACGTCGTCCGGCACCGTGATGCCGGGCACCTCGTTGTGCAGGAACTCGGCGTGGCGCGCGGAGTGGAGCGGCATGAGCCCGACCAGCAGCGGGATCGGCGAGGACCGGCGGGCGAAGAACCGATCGAGCACCTCGAGATCGTAGATCGGCTGGGTCTGGACCCACTGCGCCCCCGCCTCGACCTTGGCGAGGAAGCGCTCCATCTCGCGCGCCGGCTCCTCGGCACCCGGATTGAGCGCCACCCCGACGCAGAAAGAGGTGGGCTCCCCGATCGAGGTGCCGGTGGCGTCGAGGCCGCGGTTCATCTCGGCCAGGATCCGGATGAGTCCGATGGCGTCCACGTCGAAGACCGCGGTGGCGTTGACGTAGTCGCCGGTCCGCGGCGGGTCGCCGGTCATCGCCAGGATGTTGCGGATGTCCATGGCGTGGGCTCCGAGGAGATCGGCCTGGATGCCCATCAGGTTCCGGTCCCGGCAGGTGAAGTGCATGTTGATGTCGAGCCCGGTCGCGTCGCGCACCAGCATCGCGGTGGGCAGCACCGACATCCGGACCCGTCCGAGCGAGCCGTCGTTGATGTCGACGATCTCGACGCCGCGCTCCTTGAGGAGCTTGGCCCCCTGCACGAGCTTCTCGATGTTGTGGCCGCGGGGCGGATCGAGCTCCACCGTGACTACGAACTCACGAGCCTCGAGTCGGCGCCGGAGCAGGGTGGGCGGCGCGGTGGTGGCGAGCCCGGATGGCTCGGCCGCTTCGGCCCGCGCGCGGCGCACCGGCTCGACGCGCGCGGCGGTCCGCTGGGGCGCGAGCCGGTCGAGGGCCTCGCGCATCGCGCGGACGTGCTGCGGCGTGGTCCCGCAGCAGCCGCCCACGAGCCGCGCGCCCGCGCCGATCATCCGCGCCGCGTAGTCGGCCATGTAGACCGGCGAGGAGAGGTACATCAGGCGCTCCCCCACCCGGCTCGGCAGGCCCGCGTTCGGCTGGATGGCCACGTGGAGGCCGCCCGCCTCCGGCATCATCTGCTCCAGCATGTCGTAGAGCACGCTCGAGCCGACCGAGCAGTTGGCGCCCACCGCCTGGATGGGCAGCTCGCGCAGGGCGCGCACGACCTCCACCGCGGTGCGCCCGGTGAAGGTCAGCCCGTCGTCGTTGAACGCGACCTGGGTGACGATCGGCAGGTCGGTGATGGCCCGCACCGCCTCCACCGCGAGGCGAATCTCGGTGAGGTCGGAGAAGGTCTCGATCACGAAGCCGTCCACGCCGCCTTCGAGGAGCCCTTCCGCCTGCTCGCGGAAGGCGGCCCGCGCCTCGTCCGGCTCGATCGCGCCGATCGGGGCCAGGTACTTGCCGAGCGGCCCGATCGAGCCCATGACGAGCACGTCGCGCCCCATCGTCTCGCGCACGTCGCGCGCGAGCTTGACCCCCCGCAGGTTGATCTCGCGGACCCGCGCCTGCAGGCCGTGGATGCCCAGCTTGAAGCGGTTGGCGCCGAAGGTGTTGGTCTCGATCACGTCGCAGCCCGCCGCGATGTACTCGGAGTGGACGGACTGCACGAGCCGGGCCTCGTTGAGATTGAGCACGTCGAAGCACGCGTCGAGTGCGACGCCGTGCGCGTAGAGCATCGTGCCCATCGCGCCGTCGCCCAGCAGCGGCCGCTCCGCGAGTCGGGTGAGGAAGGGAGAGGACACGCGGCCTATCGCCCCCCGGATCCCTGGCGTGCCCGCGGCGCCGACGGCGGCGACTCGCCCCGAGGCACGGGCCCCAGAGGCGCGAGCGAGCGAAGGGCCAGCAGCACCTGGGCGGCGACCTGGTCGGGGCCGATACCGGTGGTGTCCACCGAGAGATCGGCTTCGCGGTAGAACGCCTCGCGCGCGCGGAAGAGCGCCTCGACGTCGTCGCGACTCCGCCCGGCCAGCATCGGCCGCTCGCCGCCGCGGCGCGCGCGCTCGTACAGCGCGTCGAAGTCGCCGGCCAGCCATACCACCGTGCCGAGCGCGCGGAGCGCGCCCGGACGCCCTTCCCGACAGGGCAGCCCGCCGCCGGTCGCGATCACGTCGCCGGCCTTCAGCGCGAGCAGCCCGAGCGTCTCCTCCTCCAGCGCCCGGAAGTACACCTCGCCACGATCGGCGAAGATCTCGGGAATCGAGCGGCCCTCGCGCGCGGTGATCATGTCGTCGGTCTCGACGAAGCAGCGGCCGAGATGGCGGGCCAGGAGCCGGCCCACCGACGACTTCCCCGCCCCCATGAACCCGACCAGGATCACGTTGTCACCCATGAGGCTTCCAGCCTATCACCAAGCCCCCTCGCCCGGCTGCCGCACCGTGACCGTGGCGGGCGCCCGGCGATAGGCGCAGTCGCGCATCCAGCACCGGCGGCACTGGGTGAAATAGTGGTCCACCCGTGCCTCCGGCCCCACGCCCACCAGCCAGGTGATGCTCTTGACCGGGGTCATGAAGCAGGCCTCGTTGAGGCTCACGCCGATGGGCTCCCCGGAGCAGAGCCGGAAGAGACGGGCCTGCTCGGCCACGTCCCAGCCCGCGTAGCCCGGGCTGATGCGATTGGTGACCTTGAGACCGTTGGGAATGGCGGCCTGGCAGAGGAGGTCGTTGGCGTACTCGGCCAGGCTCTCGACCGCCGCGGAGCCCACGCTGTCGAGCATGACCGCCAGCGGGAAGTCGCGCGCGTCGAAGAGCGCGCGCACTCGCGTCTCGATCGCGTCGCCCACCGTGCACACGCCCGCCCCCACGCCCTCGATGCGGCCCCAGAGCCTCCCGATCTGCGGGATGTGGAGGGTCTCCTCGCCGACCTCGATCCGGTCCGCCGAGGCGTGGCCGAGCGGGAGCGCGCGGTACACGAGACGCGGGGCCATCAGCCGCCGGCCGAGCGCGAGCGCCTCCTCGAAGAGCGCCACCACCTCCGGGCCGGGGACGTCGATACCCTTCTTATAGCCCTGGAAGCGCAGCACCTCG
>DATMMH010000174.1:0-5642 GCA_035569855.1 Candidatus Dormiibacterota bacterium | reverse complement strand
ATGCCTGGAGCCGGGCCGAGATAGATGCGGCGACCGATCGCCAGTGGTGGTACGGTCTGGGCATGCTGCCGACCACGAGCCACGGAGAGCATCGGATGCGCGCACACGAGAGATTGCTCGGAGCCCTGCTCGTCCTGCTGGTCGTTCTAACCCTTGGGGCAACGCTGAGCGGTGCTCCACCCGGATGGGCCCAGACCCAGAGGGATCCGACGAAGCTGCTGATCGGTCACTGGGACGGCGAGGCCCAGACCCCGACCGGAGTCTACGACCGGACGCTCATCATCAAGTCGGTCGAGGTCCGGAACGGGCAGCTCATGGCGATCGGTGAGTACGGCGGTCCCGGCGCCTCGCGCATGGGCAGCAAGCCCCTGCCGGTGCAGGGTATAGTCGAGGAGATCAACGGGGAGATCGTGCTCCGGATCTTCACGCCGGAGCGCCGGACGGCGGTGCTGACGCTGCAGCAGGACGGCAAGCGCCTGCTGGGCACGATGGGCGGCGGGGACATCGTGGGGATGTCGCGGCAGGGCGACGACGCTCTCCGGTTCCGCAAGGTCGAGTAGAAGCGGTACAGTGGAGGCATGACGCCAGAGCCCGAACACCCGCTGGCCGCGCCCGCTCCCGGTCTCGTCCATCCCTGGGCGGATCCACCGGACGGTGGCGCCAGCATCCAGGTGGCGCCCGGGATCCGCTGGATCCGGATGCCGCTGCCGTTCCAGCTCAACCACATCAACCTGTGGCTGCTGGACGACGAGGACGGCGTCACCTTGGTGGACACCGGCATCGGGCTGCCGCCCACGCGCGAGCTGTGGGAGAAGCTCTTTGCTGGCGAGCTCGCCACCACTCGCATCGTCCGCGTCCTGGTCACCCACTTCCACCCGGACCACATGGGCAACGCGGACTGGCTCGCGCGGCGCTTCGGGGTGGAGCTGTGGTGCCCGCAGGCCGAGTGGCTCATGGCCCAGCTGGCCTGGCAGGGGATGGGCGGCAACGACTCGGAGAAGCGGCTCAACTACTACCGCCGCCACGGGGTGCCGGAGCCGCAGGCCGACGTCTTCCGCGGGCGGGGCAACCACTACCGGCAGCTCGTGCCCTCCGTCGCGCAGGAGTTCCGGGCCGTGCGCGAGGGTGACCTGGTCACCATCGGCGGACGCCGCTGGCACGCGCTGACGGTCATGGGACACGCGCCCGAGCACGCCTGCCTCTACTGTCCCGAGGCGAAGGTGCTGATCTCGGGCGACCAGGTCCTGCCGAAGATCACGACGAACGTGAGCGTGTGGCCGGATCAGCCGAACGGCAACCCGCTCAAGCTCTACCTCGACTCGTTCGGTCGCTTCCGCCCGCTCCCCGAGGACACGCTGGTGCTGCCGTCGCACGGGCTGCCGTTCGTGGGGCTACACCGGCGGCTCGACTACCTCCAGCATCACCACGACGAGCGGCTCGGCGAGACGATCGACGCGCTGGCCGAGCCACGGACCGCGTACGAGCTGGTGCCGGTCCTCTTCCGCCGCCAGCTCGACGCGCACCAGCTGGGCTTCGCGATCGGCGAAACCGTCGCGCACCTGCACTACCTGGAAGCGCTGGGGCAGACCGCTCGCCAGGTGGGCTCCGACGGGATCCACCGCTTCCGCAAGTCCTGATCCGCCCCTGGGGGGCGTGAAGCGCCGCGCTACGAGACCCGGCTCCGCAGCGCGCTCAGGGCCTGGCCGAGGAGCCCGCCCTCTGGAAGCTGACCGTTGGGGGTCAGGCGGTCGATCGCGCCGGGCAGCACCTCCGCGAGCTTGGCACTCACCGCGTCCGGCGAGAGGCCCATCTTCGCGGCGATCTGCTTGACCGCGTCGGATCCGAGCACGGCCTGGATCTGGCCCGCGGTGATCGGCTGGTTCTGGCCGGTGCCGATCCACGAGGCAACCGCGTCGCCCAGGCCGTTCTGCTGGAACGCCTGCACGAGCCCGGCGAGCCCGCCGCCCTGCTCCTTGCCGACCGCCTCCAGCACGCTGCCGAGCAGGCCCGCGTGCTCTCCGCCGAGCGCACCGCTGATCTGATCGAAGAGGCTCATCCTATCCTCCTCCGCTCTTCTTGGCCGCGCCTTCCTTCGACGCGCGATAGCCTGCCTTCAGCGCGTCGGCCTCGGTCATGAACTTGCCTTCCTTGGTCTTGCCGTACCAGCGGTCGCCCTCGTAGTGGAAGACGCCCGTGCCCGTGTTCACCCACACCATGCCCTTCGCGGGCGGCACCTGCGCCGGCGCCGAGCTTGCCTTCGCGGTGTCGGTGGCCTTGGCGGCCGGCGCGCTTGAGGCCTTCGCCGGCGGCGTCGCGGCCGGCGTCGGGGTCGCGGGGGACGCGGGAGCGGTCGCGGGCGCAGAAGCGGTCGCGGGTCCGACGGTCACCAGCGGGGTGATCTTCTGGATGGTCTTGGCCGAGACGCCGGCCTTCGAGAGATCCGTCGCCGACCCGTAGGGTCGGCCCGCGACGATCTTCTTCGCGGTCGCCGGGCCCACGCCCGGCAGGCTCTCGAGGTCCTTCTCGGAGGCGGAGTTGAGGTCGATCTTGGCCGCGGGCGTCGCGCTCGGCTTGCTCTGCGCGGTCACCGCGGCGGGGAGCGCCCCGGCCAGGACCGCGAGCGTGAGCGCGACCACCACGAGCCACCACGCCGTTGGGGTTCGGAACGTTCTCATGGTCTCCTCCTTTTGACCAAGCACTCGCTCGGTCGGGTCACGAAGTCAAGCCTCCGGGTTGCCGCGCTCAGCGCCGGTAGTGGACGTGCCCGCCGATCGCGGTCATGACCACCCCGAGGCGGCCGATCCGGTCCGGGGACACCGCGCGGGGATCGCCGTCGAGCGCGCAGAGGTCGGCCCACTTGCCGACCTCGAGCGAGCCGAGCGCGCCTTCCTGGAACTGGGCATAGGCCGCGCCCAGGGTATAGCAGCGCAGGGCGTCGAGCACGCGCACACGCTCCGCCGGCACGTAGGGCGCGCCGCTCGCGGTGCGCTGGGTCACCGCGGCCTCGATGCCGAGCAGCGGCGCGCCGTCGACCACCGGCCGGTCGGAGGAGAACGCCACCGCGCAGCCCCGCAGGCTCCTCAGCGGATAGCACAGGCGGAGCCGGTCCTCGCCGATCGCGCGCCGGAAGCCGTCGCCCAGCTCGGCGATGAAGCGCGGCTGGGTGACGACCACGATGCCGCGGCGCCGGATCGCGCGGATGAGATCGGGACGCAGGACACCGCAGTGCTCGATCCGGGGGCGAAGGCGACGGGCGCGCGTGCCCATGACCCGCTCCACCGTGGCCACCGCCAGCTCGATCGCGCGGTCGCCGATCGCGTGCATGCCCATCTGCCAGCCCCCGCGCGTGGCCTGCTCCACCTGCGCCCGGACGCGGGCCTCCGGCCACAGGAGGAATCCCGGCGTGTCGGGGTCGCTCAGATAGGGCGCGCTGAGCGCGGCGGTGCGGCCGATCAGCGAGCCGTCGAGGAAGAGCTTGATGCCGCCCAGGCGCAGCCGCTCCGAGCCGAATCCGCCGTGCAGGCCGAAGCCCCAGTCGATCACCCCATCGGTGACCGGCAGCCGCTCGGCGTCGAGCAGGAGGCTCGTCCGCACCGGCAGCAGCCCGTCGCGCGAGGCCTCCTGGTAGGCCTCGAGCTCGCGGGGCATCAGGCGTCCGGCCAGCGCGTCCTGCACCGAGGTGAGCCCCTCGGCCACGAAGCGCCGGGCCGCCGCGCCCAGCGCGGCCTTGGCCTGGGCGACGGTGGTCGGCGGGATCGCGCGAGTCACGAGGTGCTGGGCCGTCTCCTTGAGGAGCCCGGTCGGCTCGCCGGCCGGATCCCGCTCGATGACCCCGCCCTGCGGATCGGGCGTGTCGTGGGTGAGGCCGGCCTCGCGGAGGGCGATCGAGTTGGCCACGCCCATGTGCCCGGACGTGTGCTGGAGCCACACCGGATGCGCCGGAGAGACCGCGTCGAGGTCCGCGCGGCGCGGGTGGCGTCGCTCCGCGAGCTTGTTGTCGTTGTAGCCGTGGCCGCGGACCCAGCCGCCCGGGGCGGTCGTGCGCACGCGGGCGCGTACCGCGGCCACGATCTCCGCGATGCGCGTCGTGCGCTTGAGGTTGACCTGCAGCAGCGACAGGCCGAAGGCGAGCACGTGGCAGTGGGCGTCGTTGAAGCCGGGGATGACGGTGCCGCCACCCAGATCGTGGCGGCGCGTGCGCGACCCGGCCAGCGCGCGCATCTCCCGCGTGGTGCCCAGCGCGGCGATCTTCCCCTCGACGACCGCGAGGGCCTCCGCGGTGCGCCCGCGCGAGTCCAGGGTGAGGACGGTCCCGCCGGTGAAGATCGCGTCGGGAGCGAGCTTCGTCATGCCGCCGGATCGTACCACGCGGGCGCGGTGGCTGCGCGTTGACGCCTCCGGCGCCCTGTGGTACTTGAGGGGCCCATGGCGATCACCGTCTACGGGGCTGGCGCGATCGGTGGCACCACCGGCGCCGCCCTCGCGCGGGCCGGCCACGACGTCCTACTGGTCGACAGCTACGTGCCCCACGTGGACGCGATCAATGCGCGGGGCATCACGGTCGAGCGCCGGGACGGGACCACCACCACCCGGGTCCGCGCGGTCACGCCGGCCGCGCTCGGCCACGACCTGGAGCTGGTCCTGCTCGCGGTCAAGAGCCAGCACACCGCCGGCACGCTCGGACCGCTGCGGGAGCGGCTCGCCCCGGGCGGCACCATCGTGTCGCTCCAGAACGGGCTCAGCGAGGAGCAGATCGCGGCCTCCGTCGGCGTCCAGCGCACCATCGGCTGCCTGGTGAACTGGGCGGCCGACTGGGTCGGGCCGGGCCACATCCTCCACGGCGGCCACGGGGCCTTCGTGCTGGGCGAGCTCGACGGGCGGATCACCCCGCGTGTGCGCGAGCTGGCCGCGCTCCTGAGCGTGGTCGAGGCCACGCCGGTCACCGACAACATCTGGGGCTACAAGTGGGCGAAGCTCATCTACGGCGCCCTGCTCTTCGCCACCGCGCTGGTGGACGCCCACGTCTATGACGTGGTCGAGCGGAGCGACGGGGTGGGGAACGCGCTGGTCGGCATCGTCGGGGAGGGCATCGCGGTGGCCGACAAGGCGGGCGTGCGGGTCGAGCCCTTCGACGAGTTCGATCCGGCCTGGTACCGCGCGGCCCTCGCGGGCGACGCGGGGGCCCGCACCCGCGCGATGGCCGCGATCGCCGCGCACTATCGGCAGCACACCAAGACGAAGACCGGTATCTGGCGCGACCTCGCGGTGCGCAAGCGCAAGACCGAGGTGGACGGGCAGCTCGGCACGCTCGTCCGCAAGGGCGAGGCGGTCGGCGTGGCGATGCCGCTCACGCGCCGGCTCATCGAGCTGATCCGCGACCTGGAGGACGGCCGCCGCCACATGGACTGGAGCAATCTCGATCCGCTCGTGACGCTCGCCGACAAGGAGACCCGCCCATGACGCGTGCCCGTTTCGCGCTCGCTGCCCTGATCGCCCTCGGCGTCGCGGGCGCGGCCTGCCTCGTCGCCCCCGCCCCGGCGGATGCGCAGAAGCCCGGCGGGACGCTGACCATCGTGCGACCGACCGATCCGGTCTCCCTCGACCCCCAGCTCGAGACCACCGCGCCCGGCGCGTGGGTCTAC
>DATMMH010000173.1:0-6787 GCA_035569855.1 Candidatus Dormiibacterota bacterium | reverse complement strand
CGGTATCGCGCTGCTGGTCGCGGGCCGCCACCGGCGCGTGCGGCTGCGGCTCCTGCCGAGCCGCTTGTCGCCGGGCGAGGTCGTGGTGGCGGTGGTCGGCATGCTCGCGCTCAGTCAGGCGCTCGACTCGCTCGTGCAGCTGCTCGGGGTGGGGGCGGGGCCGGCGCTCGAGTGGATGAATCGCACCCTGGCCGCCGCCTCCCGCGGCGGGCTCGTCCTGGCCGTGATCGTGGTCGGTCTGCTCGCGCCCGTCGGCGAGGAGCTGTTCTTTCGAGGCTACATGCTGACGCGGCTGCGCCAGGCGTGGAGCGCGGGCCCCGCGATCCTCGTGACCGCGATCGCCTTCGGGATTATCCACGGCGAGTGGGTCCACGGAGTGCTCGCGGCGGGCATCGGGATCTATCTGGGCGTGGTGGCCGAGCGCTCGGGGAGCGTGCTGCCCGCGATCATCTGCCACGCGGCCAACAACACCGCCTCGGTACTCATCTCCGCGTGGGTCGGCTCACCGCGCGGGCGCGGTCTGAATGCGGCGCTGGCGGTGGTCTGCGCGCTGCTCCTCTGGTGGGCGCTCAATCGGCTGGCCCGGGTTCCTCAGGCGGCCGGGACCTGACCGGACTCGCTCAGCGTCCGGGATCGAGGATCGCGGTCAGGCTCCGGAGATCCGGGCAGGCATCGAGCGACTCGACCATCTCTGCGACCGAGTCCACGCGGTCGGCCGGCAGCACGAGGCCGGCGCACTCCTTGAATTTCTCGCGCAGCGTCTCGAGCGACAACGGATTCGCCGGGTGGCCCGGCACCGGGCGCGGGCCGATGCTGACCGTGCGCCCGTCCGTGCACCGCACCGTGAGGCGCGTCCACATGTGGCGCTCGAGATCGTCGGGGATCGCGGGATCCACGACCATCCGGATGCGCTCCATCAGGCGCCGGAGCTCCGGATCCTGGGCGCGATCGTCCTGGAAGGTGGCGATGCCGACGCGGCCGTCGGCGAGCGCGGCCGCGGCCGAGAACTCGGCGGAGAACTTGGCCTCGAGTCCGGTGCGCGGGCGCGGGTGGATCAGGATGCGCGGCACGCCCGAGGCGACGCCCACCGTGACCTCCTCCACCTGGTCCGCGCGGAAGCCGTGGATGCGACGCAGCTCGAGCGCGCCGTCGATGATCGAGTGCGTGCACGCGCAGGAGGGATACGGCTTGACCGCGACCCCGGTGGTCAGGATCTTCCACGGCGCCCCGAAGGTGGCGAGCGGCTCGAGCGCCTGCTTGCCCGCGCCCAGCACCGCGAAGAACCCCTGCGGTCCCTCCAGCGCGCGCTCCGACGCGGTCCAGCCCTCGCGCGCCATCAGCGCGGACAGCACCCCGCTCCGCGCGGCGTGGCCGGCGTGGAAGGGCTTGGTCATCGTGCCGAAGTTCTCCTTGAGGCCCGACGACTGCGACGCGGCCACCGCGAGTGCGTTGCGGGTCTGGATGGCGTCGAGTCCCAAGAGCCGCGACGCGGCGGCCGCCGCCCCCAGAGTACCGAGGGTACAGGTGGCGTGCCAGCCGTGCCCGTAGTGCGGCGGATTGATCACCTCGGCCAGGGTGGTCTCGACCTCGAAGCCCACCAGGAAGGCGTGGAGCACCGCGCGGCCGTCGGCCAGCGTCAACTCGCCCGCGGCGAGCGCCGCGGCCAGGACCGGCGCCGAGGGGTGCCCCATCAGGGCAAAGTTCGTGTCGTCGTAGTCGAGGGCGTGCGCCGCGGTGCCGTTGCAGAGAGCGGCCCACACCGCGCCGGTCCGGCGGCCGGTGCCGACCACCGTGCAGAGTGGCATGCCGCCCTCGGCCTGCGCCACCTGCTGCAGGATGCGCGCGGCCGGCTCGCCCGCGCCGGCCAGCATCACGCCGAGGCAGTCCAGGATCGCCCGGCGCGCGGCGTCGACGGCCGACTCGGGGCAGTCCTCGTAGCGGCTCTTCGCGACGAACTCGGCGACCAGCGAGGTGGCGTTCATGGCCGGGAGCCTATCATACCCGCCGGGACCTCGCCCGCCCGCCGGGCGCGCCTGGCACGACGGGCGCGAGCCGGGTATGATCGCCTCGACCATGCGCCGGCTTGCCTGGTCTCTCGCGGTCGTCGCGCTCGTCCTGCTGCCCGCTCCCGCCCGGGGCCAGCTCTTCTTCGCTTCCCGCCCGGATCCGCCCTTCACGATCGGCCCGCTGATGGTGCACGCGACGGTGGGCGAGGGTGTCGCCGACGTCCCGATCGTGGTGTCGTGGAGCCTGCTGCTCGCCAAGAGCAAGCGGCCCACCGACGTGGCGCAGGATCTCTTCCTGCTATGGCCGGGCGAGATCCGGAGCGGGGCTCCCGACCAGAAGCCCGACCCGACGCTGGCCCGCTACGTCACGGACAAGGGCTTCGACGTGACCGCGGAGGGGCGGGTCACCCTGCTGACCCGAAGCCTGGCTGAGGGCGGGAGCGCGGAATCGAGCGCGGCCCCCGCGGCGCCGCCGACGAGTGTTCCTTTCGTCACCTTCGTGCAGACCGGCGCCCTCGGGCTCAGCTCCCCGGCGACCTTCATCAAGATCCCGTGGACGCCCCGGCTCGCCGACCCGAGCTGGCTCGTCGAGCTGGCCTTCACCGCGGCCGGCCTGGTGAAGCCGCAGAAGGTGAGCTGGGCGGAGGACCTGGTCCGCGGCGCGCACTATCGGGTCGCGGTCGGCTTCCACGAGGTGCGGGACCGCCCGCTCTTCCCCATGTACCTGGCGCATCGCGATCGCGTGGTGTCGCTGGCCGACGCCCCCGCCGAGCTCGTGGTGCAGTTCCCGCAGTCCGACCGGCTGAAGATCGACGAGGTCTACCCGCCGACGTCGATCCGCCGGATGAGCGAGACCCTCGAGAGCACCGAGCTGGTCTCGCTCTTCCTGGACGGCGGCGGCGGGATCACCCCCCAGCAGCTCGCGGTGCAGTTCGGGTACTTCTCGCGAGCCCACGCCGCGATGCTGGTGGCGACCCCCATCCTGTTCTTCGCCTTGGGCCAGAGCATGGGGCCGCTCGTCGGGCGCGGCGTCGTGCGGCTGGTGGACACGATCGCGGCGCGCGTCCACCTGGGCTCTTGGGGCGCCGCGGGCGGCGATCGGCAGACCGGCGTCATCCTGCCGCGCGCGGTGCTCGAGCGGATCGAGCCCGGCAAGACCACCCGCGCGGAGGTCCTGCGCCTCTGCGGCGAGGAGGTCGAGAGCCAGGACCACTTCCCGGACCCGCGCGGGAGCATGCTCATCTATCGCGGCCGCCGTCTGGTGCCGCAGGCGCGCCGGGTCTTCGCGTGGCTGTCCACCGTGGGCCGCTGGGACGTCGAGCGGCACGAGGTGCGGATCGATCTGGAGGGCGATGTGGTGCGTGACGTGAGAGCCGAGACCCGCCGTTATCGCCTGGGGCCGGACGAGCCCCGCTGATCCGACCCGCCTTGACCCCTACCCCGCGGGGGGCTAATCTTGTAGGACTGCCGCATCAGCGCTCCGACCCTTAAGGAGGGCCGAAGTGACGTGTCCGCGCTGTCAGTCCCAGAACCGAGAGGGTGTGCGGTTCTGTGAGGAGTGCGGCAGCCGCCTCGTCACCACCTGTCAGAGCTGCGGGGCCGAGCTGCTCCCCGACAAGAAGTTCTGCGGGTCCTGCGGCTCCCCGGTCACCCCCGAACCGGCCGCGCGTCAGCCCGCTCCCCAGGGCTACACTCCCAAGCACCTCGCCGAGAAGATCCTCACCGCTCGACATGCGCTGGAAGGCGAGCGCAAGCAGGTGACGGTGCTGTTCGCCGACCTCAAGGGCTCCATGGAGCTGCTGGCCGACCAGGACCCGGAGGAGGCCCGCCGGCTGCTCGATCCGGTGCTCGAGCGAATGATGGAGGCGGTCCACCGCTACGAGGGCACCGTCAACCAGGTGATGGGCGACGGGATCATGGCGCTCTTCGGTGCCCCGCTCGCCCACGAGGACCACGCGGTGCGCGCCTGTCACGCCGCGCTGCGCATGCAGCAGACGGTGGGCTGGTACGCCGATGAGCTGCGGCGCGGCCGCGGCGTGGACGTGCAGATCCGCGTCGGCCTCAACTCGGGCGAGGTGGTGGTCCGAGCGATCGACAGCGACCTGCACATGGATTACTCGGCGATCGGCCAGACGACGCACCTGGCCGCGCGCATGGAGCAGCTCGCGCGGCCCGGCTCGACGCTGATCTCGCGGGAGACACTGCGCCTCGCCGAGGGCTACGTGGAGGTGAAGACGCTCGGCCCGGTACCGGTCAAGGGCATGCCGGATCCGGTGGAGATCTTCGAGCTGCTGCGCACCGAGCAGGTACACTCGCGCCTCGAGGCCAGCGCCGCCCGCGGGCTCACGCCCTTCGTGGGGCGCGAGGCCGAGGTGGAGGTGCTGCACCAGGCGATGGCGCGCGCCTCGGCGGGCCACGGGCAGATCGTCGCGGTCTCGGGCGAGCCCGGGGTGGGCAAGTCGCGCCTCTTCTGGGAGTTCACGCACTCCCACCGCGCGCACGGCTGGCTCATGATGGAGGCGCAGGCCACCTCCTACGGTAAGAACACCTCCTACCTCATGGTGAAGGAGCTGCTCCAGTCCTACTTTCACCTCGAAGAGCGGGACGATCCGAGGAGGATTCGCGAGAAGGTCACCGGCAAGCTGCTCACCCTCGACGAGAGCCTCCGGCCCACGCTGCCCGCGTTCCTCCAGCTCCTCGACGTGCCGGTGGACGACGCGGAGTGGCAGACGCCGGACCTGCCCCAGCGGCGCCAGCGCATGCTCGACGCGGTGAAGCGGCTCATCCTGAGAGAGGGCCAGGTGCAGCCGGTGATCGCGGTGTTCGAGAACCTCCACTGGCTCGACTCGGAGAGCCAGGCGTTCCTCGACAGCCTCGTGGACAGCCTGCCGCTGGCCCGCGCCCTCATCCTGGTGAGCTATCGGCCCGAGTACCAGCACGGCTGGGCCCGCAAGAGCTACTACACGCAGTTCCGCATCGATCCGCTGCCGGCCCAGAGCGCCGACGAGTTGCTGCGTGCGCTGGTGGGCGACGACCCGGGGCTCGATCCGCTCAAGCAGCTCCTGATCGAGCGCACCGAGGGCAACCCGTTCTTCCTCGAGGAGAGCGTGCATACGCTGGCCGAGACCAAGGTTCTCGCGGGCACCCGGGGCCACTACCGCCTCACCCGCGAAGTCCAGAAGGTCCAGGTTCCGGCCACCGTGCAGGCGGTGCTGGCCGCGCGCATCGACCGGCTCCCCATCGAGGGTAAGCGGCTCCTGCAGGCCGCCGCGGTCGTCGGCAAGGACGTGTCGCTGGCGCTCCTGCAGGAGATCGCCGACATGTCCGAGGAGACGGTGCGCCGCAACCTGAGCCAGCTCCAGGCCGGCGAGTTCCTGTACGAGATCAGCCTGTTTCCGAGCGTGGAGTACACGTTCCGGCACGCGCTCACCCACGAGGTGGCCTACTCGAGCCTGCTCCAGGACCGGCGGCGCACCCTGCACGGGCGCGTGGTCCAGGCCATGGAGCATCTCTACGCGGACCGGCTGCCCGAGCACTTCGAGCGGCTCGCCCACCACGCGGTGCGCGGCGAGGTGTGGGCCAAGGCGGTGTCCTACCTGCGCCAGGCCGGCGGCAAGGCCGCGGCCCGCTCCGCCAACCGCGAGGCGGTCATCTTCTTCGAGCAGGCCATGAGCGCGCTGCAGCGCCTGCCGGAGGGTCGCGCCGCCACCGAGCAGGCCATCGACCTCCGGCTCGACCTGCGCTCGCCGCTGCTCCAGCTCGGACAGCTCGAGCGGGTGTTGACGCTGTCGCAGGAAGCCGAGGCCATGGCCGAGAAGCTCGGCGACGAGCAGCGGCTGGCGCGGGTCTACACCTACCTGATCAACTACCACTACCTGAAGGGTGAGCCCGATCTGGCCATCGAGTACGGCGAGCGCTGCCTGCGCATCGGCGACGCGGCGGGGGACCTCTCGCTGCAGGCGCTGGCCCGTGGCTACCTGGGCTACAGCTGCCACGCGCAGGGTCTCTACCGGCGCGCCCACTCGACCCTCCGCGAGAACGTCGAGGCGCTCGAGCTGGTGCAGGGCGATGCGCCCGGCGGCCCGGCCGGCGTGTCCTACGTCACCTCGAGCGGCTGGCTCGCCTTCACGCTGGCCGAGATGGGCGAGTTCGATTCGGCCGCGATGTCGCTCGACCGTGCCCAGCGCGCGGGCGAGGCGAGTGGTCACGCCTACACCCAGACCATCGCCCGGACCATGGCGGGGCTGGCCTGGCTTCGCCGCGGCCAGCTCGAGCGCGCGCTGCCCGCGCTTCAGAGGAGCCTCGACGCCTGCCGCGAGAAGAGCCTCGACGTCTGGCGGCCGATCCCCTCGTCGCTGCTCGGGCTCACCCTGGTGCTGCTGGGCCGGGTCGAGGAAGGGCTGCGTCTGCTCGAGGACGGCGTGGCGCTGACCGAGGACCTGGGGGTCCGGGCCTACCTGGCGCTCTGGACCGCCAACCTGGGCGAGGGGCTGGCCGCCGCGCACCAGCTCGACCGCGCCAAGACCGTGGCGCAGCGCGCGCTCGAGCTGGCGCTCCGCCACAAGGAGCGCGGGCACCAGGCGTGGGCGCTCCGGCTCATGGGCGAGCTGAGCGCGCTCTCCGAGCCCCCGGCGGTGGGCGAGGCGGAGGCCTACTTCGCCCAGGCCCTGACCCTGGCCGAGGAGCTGGAGATGCGCCCCCTGGTGGCCCGCACCCACCTGGGCCTGGGCCGCCTCTTGCGCCTGACCGGGGAGCGGGATCGCGCCGAGGATCATCTGGCG
>DATMMH010000172.1:0-16896 GCA_035569855.1 Candidatus Dormiibacterota bacterium | reverse complement strand
ATCGTCGTGGTCGAGGCCGTGGAGCACCACATCGAGGCGGGGCTGTCGCCCCGCGACGCTGCCTTCAAGGCGATGGAGCAGGTCTCGGGACCGGTGGTGGCGATTGCCCTCATCCTGGCCGCGGTGTTCGTGCCGACTGCGCTAATCCCGGGCATCACCGGGCGGATGTACCAGCAGTTCGCGGTGACCATCGCGGTCTCGGTGCTCATCTCGGCATTCAATGCGCTCACCCTGAGCCCGGCGCTCTCCGGGCTGCTCCTCCGGCCGAGGCGGGACATGCGCGGGCCGCTCGGCGTGTTCTTCCGCGGGTTCAACCGCTGGTTCGCCCGGGCGACCGACGGCTACGTGGGTGCGTGCGGCCACCTGATCCGCAAGTCCGCCTTCTCCATGCTCCTGCTCCTCGTGTTCGCGGCGTTCGCGGGTCTCGTTGTCTCCCGGTTGCCGGGTAGCTTCGTCCCCGACGAGGACCAGGGGTATTTCTATCTCAACGTGCAGCTCCCGCTCGCCGCGTCGCTGCAGCGCACGGCGGCGGTCAACGATACGCTCGACGCCATCTTGAAGGAGACACCGGGCGTCAAGTACTACACGGGCGTGGCCGGCTTCAGTTTGCTGAGCTTCGCGTACACGACGTACAACTCGTTCTACTTCGTCACGCTGGAGGATTGGGACCAGCGGGACAAACAGGGGCTGACCGCCGACGTCATCATCCGCGACCTGAACCGCCGACTGGCGGGTGTTCCCGAGGCGCAGGCGTTCGCCTTCGCGCCGCCCGTTATTCCGGGCATCGGCACGTCCGGCGGCGTGACGTTCATGCTGGAGGACCGAGCGGGCCGGGACCCCGAGTTCCTGGCCGAGAACACCACGAAGTTCCTGGCGGCCGCGCGCCAACGGCCCGAGTTCGCGCTCCTTTTCACCACGCTGCTGCCCAGTGTGCCGCAGCTCTTCGCGGAGGTGGACCGGGACAAGGCGCTTAAGCAGGGCATCAATCTCGCCTCCGTCTACCAGACGCTCCAGGCGTTCCTCGGCGGGGCCTTTGTGAATTATTTCAACCGGTTCGGGCGGGTCTGGCAGACGTACGTCCAGGCCGAGGGTGACTTCCGAACCAGGGCCGAAAACGTCGGCCAGTTCTACGTGCGCAACGGGACCGGAGAGCCGGTGCCCCTGTCCACCCTGGTGACGATGCGGCAGGTCAACGGCCCGGAGTTCACCGTCCGGTTCAACGAGCACCGCGCGGCGCAGATCAACGGGACCCTTGCGCCCGGCTACACCACCCAGCAGGGGATGCGGGCGCTCGAGGACGTCTTCGCCCAGACAATGCCCCGCGAGATGGGCTTCGACTACATGGGCATGTCATTCCAGGAGAAGGTGGCGGCGGAGGGCATCCCGGCGGCCGCCGTCTTCGGGTTCTCGCTGCTGGTGGTGTTCCTGCTCCTCGCCGCCCAGTACGAGAGCTGGACCTTGCCGCTCGGCGTCCTCCTCGGCACGCCCATCGCCGTCTTCGGGGCGGTCTTGGCGCTCTGGCTCCGCCGCTTCGACCTGGACGTGTTTTCCCAGATCGGCCTGATCATGGTGATTGGCCTGGCGGCCAAGAACGCCATCCTCATCGTCGAGTTCTGCAAGGACGAGTACGAGCGCGGCACGTCGCTGTTCGAGGCCGCGCTGGCCGGCGCGCGGCTCCGGCTCCGCCCCATCCTCATGACCGCGTTCGCGTTCATCTTCGGCGTCCTGCCGCTGGTGGTCTCTCAGGGGGCGGGCGCACGCTCGCGCCAGATTCTGGGCACGACGGTCATCGGGGGGATGCTCGCGGCGACCCTCATTGCCATCTTCATCATCCCGGTGACCTTCTATGTCAGTGAGCGCCTCGGACGGAAACGCGAGCGGACGGCCGTGCCTCCCGGCGCTCTGGCTCCGATTCATGGGGGAGCGGGGGAAGATCCCCCGGGTGGGCACCCATGAGGCGCGCCAGGAGATAGCTGGTTCCCGGGATGCTCGTGGCCGCGCTCCTCGCCGGCTGTGCGATTGGACCCGACTACAAGCGCCCCCCGGTGGCCGAGCCCCCGACGTTCCGCGGCCAGGCGACGGCGGAGGCCGCCTCGCTCGCCGACCTGCCCTGGTGGGCGGTGTTCCAGGACACAATTCTAAAGAACCTGATCACGGAGGCGCTCGGCAACAACTACGACGTGCGGATCGCCGCGGCGCGCGTGCAGGAGGCTCGGGCCCAATTCGTGGTCAGTCGATCGGATCTCTACCCGTCGCTCGACTATGGCGTGGGCGTGTCGAGGGGCAAGATCGAACCCGGCATCGTGGGCGGACCAGGCCCGGCGTCGCCGGCGGCCAGCAACTTCTACTTCGGCACGCTCACCATGTCGTGGGAGCTCGACATCTGGGGCCGCATCCGTCGGTCGACCGAGGCGGCGCGCGCGAACCTGCTGGCCACCGAGGACGGCCGGCGCGGGGTATGGCTGATGCTGGTCAGCGATCTGGCCCAGGCGTATTTCGAGCTCCTGGCGCTGGACGTGCGCCTGCAGATCGCGCGGGACAGCACGGACGCCTACCTGGGCACCTACAACCTGTTCCAGGACCGACTCCGGGTGGGGGTGGCCTCGAAGCTCGAGACGGCGCGCGCCGAGGGCGCGCTGGGCGCCGCGCAGGCGACCATCCCGGCGATCGAGAGCGACATCGTGGCGAAGGAGAATCAGATCAGCATTCTGCTGGGCCGGGCCCCCCTGCCCATTCCGCGGGGGCTGCCGATGTACGAGCAGGCGGTGGTGCCGACGGTGCCGGCCGGGCTGCCCTCGGCGCTGCTCGAACGCCGGCCCGACCTCCGGCAGGCGGAGCAGCAGCTCGTCGGGGCCAACGCGCGCATCGGCGTCGCCAAGGCCGAGTTTTTCCCGAAGCTGAGCCTGACCGCGCTGCTCGGCACCGCGAGCCCCGAGGTGTCGGCGCTGACCGGGGGCAGCGCGACGATCTGGGCGGTCGCCGGCATGCTCAGCGGCCCGCTCTTCAATGCGGGCCGCACCCTCGGCACCTACCGGGCGTCGGTCGCGCAGTGGGAGCAGGCGAAGCTCCAGTACGAGCAGGCGGTCCTCACCGCGCTGCGAGAGGTGTCGGATGCCCTGACCGCGCTGGGCAAGCTGAGTGACGCCGAGACGGGGCAGGAGCGATCGGTGCAGGCGCTCGCCCAGGCCGTGGTGTACGCCACGGACCGGTATCGCTACGGGTTCGCCAACTACTTCGAGGTCCTCGAAGCGCAGCAGCAGCTCTACCCGGCGCAGAACACGCTGGCCCAGATCCGGCGCGATCGGCTCCTCGCGATCGTCCAGCTCTACAAGGCGCTCGGGGGCGGCTGGAACCTCACGGATGCCGAGTGGCAAGCCGTGCCGAAGGGAATGTGATGACCTCCCTCGTGGCCAAGAGCGAGTTCGTGGGACTCGAAGGCGTGGCGCACCTCTGCACCGGCGGCGAGGGGCCGTGGCTTCGCTCGCACACCGCGGCGTGCGAGCGCTTCGGCGCGCTCAAGAGCGGCGGCATGGCCGGCCGCGAGGAGATGTTCACCATCGCCTCCCGGACCCGCGCCGCGGCCGCGCGGCTCTTCGGGGTGGAGCCCGCCGAGGTGGCCTTCCTCGCCCACGCCTCCGAAGGCCTGAACCAGGCGGTGCGCTCGGTGGAGTGGCGCGCGGGCGACAACGTGGTCTTCGGCGACCTCGAGTACCCGTCGCTGATCTACCCGGCGGCGCTCCTGCGCGAGCGTGGCGTGGAGCCGCGCGTGGTCCGCACCCGCGGGCACTATCTCCCGATCGACGACCTGGCCGCCCAGGTGGACCGCCGGACGCGTCTCGTGCTGGTGAGCCAGGTGAGCTATCTCACCGGCCAGCGCGTCGACCTGGCGCGCTGCGCGGAGATCGCGCATGGCGTGGGCGCCCGGCTCGCGGTGGACGCCACCCACGCGGCCGGCGTGGTGCCGGTGCCGGGGGCGCTCTGCGATTTCGTGGTGTCGAGCTGCTACAAGTGGCTGCTCGCCACCCACGGGGTCGGCCTCTTCGCCTTCAGCGCGCGGCGGGTGGGCGAGCTCGTGCCCGCCACCGTCGGCTGGCACAGCGTCGGCCATCGGGGCGGGCCGCGCGATCCGCTCGCGATGCCCTGGCGCTCCGACGCCTCGCGACTCGAGGCGGGCAACCCGAGCCTGCTCGGGCTCGCGGTTCTGGACAACGCGCTCGCGCGGCTCGCCCGCCTGTCGCCCGATTCGGTGGAGCGCCACGTGCACCGGCTGGGCGGCGAGCTGATCGAGGGGCTCAAGACGCGGGGCTTCGCGGTGGTGACGCCCGAGGCGGACGCCGAGCGCGCCGGCAACGTGTGCTTCTTGACCGACGACGCGCCCGGGCTCGCGGCCCGGCTCGCCGCCGAGCGTGTGCTGGTGTGGGGCGGGGAAGGGCGCATCCGGGTCTCGCCGCACGTGCATTGCGATCCGGACGACATCGGGCGGTTCTTCGAGGCGCTCGACCGCGTCGGCGCGCGCCCCCGTCCCCTCGCGACCCGCTAGCGCCCGACCTGCCCATTCGGCGGATTCCCGCGGCGTACGGCCTCCGGCATGCTGAGGCCAGACATTCACCCGCGAGGAGGAAGCGAATGGAAGCCTTGCTCTCACTCTCGAACGATCTGGCCGGGGCGGTCGAGCAGGCCGCGCCGTCCATCGTGGCGGTGCAGGCCCGCCGGCACGTGCCGTCCACCGGAATCCACTGGCGTCCCGGCATCGTGGTCACCGCCGACCACACCGTGAGGCGGGAGGAGGACATCACGGTTGCCGCCGCGGACGGCCGCTCGCTGCGCGCGGTCCTGGCCGGCCGCGATCCCGGGACTGACCTGGCCGTGCTGCGCGTGGACGGCCTGGGCGCGGCCACCGCCGCGCTTGGCGACGACGGAGCGCTGCGCGTCGGCCACATGGTGTTGGCGCTGGGCTACGGGCCCCGCGTGAGCTGGGGGGTGATCAGCGCGATCGGGCCGCGCTGGCGGAGCTGGCGGGGCGGTGAGATCGACCGCCTGATCCGCCTCGACCTGGTCCTCTATCCCGGCTTCTCCGGAGGCCCCCTTGTGGACGCGACCGGCCGGGTGGTGGGGATCAACACCTCGGGGCTCGCGCGCGAGAGCCGTCTCGCGGTGCCGCTGACCACGGTGAGTCGGGTGGCGGACGAGCTGCTGCGCACGGGGCACGTCGCGCGCGGCTACCTGGGCATCGGCATGCAGCCGGTGCGGCTGCCGGAGCCGCTGCGGGCGCAGCTCGGTCTCGCGGGCGAGACCGGGCTCATGGTGGTCACCGTCGAGCCCGACGGCCCGGCGGGCCGCGCCGGCGTGCTGCTGGGCGACCTGCTGGTGGCGCTCGACGGCACGACGGTGAGCGATCTGGACGACGTGCAGGCGCACCTCGGCGGCACCCGCATCGGCACGGCGATCGCCGCCACGGTCGTCAGGGCGGGGGCCCGGGCCGAGCTCCGGATCACGGTCGGCGAGCGGCCCCGGCGAGGCGCGTGATGAGCACCGCGACCGCCGATCCCGCGACCGCGCCGCTCGCCGCCGCCGTCGCCGAGATGGCCGCGCGGCTGGCGCGTGTCACCGTCGAGGTGAGGAGCCGCGGCCGCAGCGCCGCCCACGGCGGGCCCGTGGGATCCGGCATCGTCTGGCATCCCGACGGGCTCATCCTCACCAACGCGCACGTCGCGCACGGCGACGTGGTGGTGGTGCTCTCGGACGGGCGCGCACGCCCGGCCCGGCTGGTGGCTCGCGATCCGCGGCGCGACCTGGCCGCGCTGGTGGTGGACGGCACCGATCTGCCCGCCGCGGAGATCGGCGACTCGAGCGCGCTGCGGGTAGGCGAGCTGGTGCTGGCCGTCGGCAACCCGCACGGACTCCTGCGCGCGCTCTCGGCCGGCCTGGTGCACGCGGCCGGGGAGCGCTTCATCCAGGCCGATCTCCGCCTGGCCCCCGGCAACTCCGGGGGCCCGCTCGCCGACGCGCGGGGTTGCGTGGTCGGGCTCAACGCGATGATCGTGGGCGGGCTCGCGGTGGCGGTGCCGAGCAACCTGGCGCGGCGGTTCGTCCGGGAGCAGCTCCGGGCGTGACCGTGTGAGCACCGTGCTGGTGTCGGCGCGAGGTGCGGCGACCCGGGCCCGGCTCGAGGGCGTGGTGGCCGGCGCGCGCGGGCTCCGGCTCGTCTCGGCCGCGCCGGGCCTCTCCCTGCACCGGCGGATCCTCGCGGTGCGGCCCGACGTCGTGCTGGTGGACCTGGAGGGCGAGCGGCTCGAATCGGCGCTGGGAGGCCTGCACGATTCGGCGGGTGCGGCGCTCGTGGCGCTCGCGGAGGCGCCGCGGCGCCTGCTCGCCGGCGGCGCGCTCCAGCGCGGGCTGGTCCGGGCGGTGCTGCCGCGGGACGCGTCCCCGAGCGAGATCGTGGCCGCGATCCAGGCGGTCGCGGCCGGGCTGGTGGCGCTCCATCCGGCCGTGCTCGCCGCCGCGACCGTTCACGCGACCGAGCCCGCGCGCCTGGTCGTGGACGCGGCGCTGCCGCTGACCGCGCGCGAGATCGAGGTGCTGAGCATGCTGGCCGAGGGGCTCGGCAACAAGATCATCGCGGCGCGTCTCGGGATCTCGGCCCACACCGCCAAGTTCCACGTGGCGTCCATCATGACGAAGCTCGGCGCGGGCAGCCGCACCGAGGCGGTCACCCTCGGCCTGCGGCGCGGGCTGCTGACGATCTGAGGCGCTAGCCGGGACCGAGGTGGAGCTTCATGCCCTCGTGGGAGGCCACGAAGCCCAGGCTTTCGTAGAAGCGCCGCGCGTCGGGACGGGCCTTGTCGGTGGTGAGCTGGACCATGTGGCAGCCGCGCTTGCGCGCCCGGGCGATCGCCCACTCGAAGAGCGCGCCGCCGAGACCGCGTGAGCGGGCGCCCCGGTCCACCCGCACGCCCTCGATGAGGGCCCGCCGCCCGCCCTGATAGGTGATCCCGGGGATGATCGTGAGCTGGAGCACCCCGACGACCGCTCCGGCCTCGCAGGCCACGATCAGCTCGTTGTTGCCGTCGCGGTCGATCTCGTGGAAGGCCCGCGCGTAGGAGTCGGGGAGCGGCGTCTCGTCGCGCTCCCGCCGGGCGCCGAGCGGGTCGTCCGCCAGCATGCGCACGATGTCGGGCACGTCGGCGAGGCGCGCGCGGCGAAAAGAGAGCGAAGGCTCGGTCATGCGGGCCGCGCGTCAGCCCCGGCAGCCGGCCGGCTTGTGCACGCGCGTCGCCGAGGCGGGGAACCGCGCGAGCTTGTCCGCGGGCCGCCGGGGCCGGGGCACGAGCTCGCCGCCGCAGTTGGGACAGCGCCCGTGGAGCACGGTCTCCGCGCAGGCGAGGCAGAACGTGCACTCGAACGAGCAGATCCGCGCGTCCGCCGAATCCGGCGCCAGATCCCGATCGCAGCATTCACAGCCGGGTCGCAGCTCGAGCATGAAGAGCCCTCCTCTCCTGGCGGCCAAGAGAGTATCATCTGGAGCCCAGGAGGAGACCAGTGGCCCAGAGCGTCGTGACGCCCGAGCGGTTCGCCAAAGGTAGGACCTTCGACGAGTACCTCAAGTACGCGGGCAGCGCCGAGAACCTCGCCCGCGAAGGCTTCGGCGGCGGCTACTTCGCCGACGGCGGATCGTTCGGGGCCCCGCGCAAGGACAACAGCGGGGTGCTCCGCGACCGCCATGCGCGTGCGCGCCTCGCGGATCACCAGCGGGACGCGATCAAGTGGCTCGCCGCCCAGCCCAACGGGCCCGCGAAGATCCTGGTGATCTCCGAGGACTGGTCGTCCGATTGCCGGCGCGACGTGCCGGTGCTGGCCCGGCTGGCCGAGGCGGGCGGCCTCGAGCTGCGCATCTTCAACCGCGATGGCGCGAAGATCCTGGGCACCCGGCGCCCCGATCCGGCGGCGGCGCCCGCCGGCGGCAACCACGACCTGATGCTCGAGTTCATGAACCGCAAGAACGGCGGGGAGTGGGCCTCGCTTCCGGTGGCGGCGTTCTACACCAAGGACTTCCGGGAGCTGCACCGCTACATCGAGTATCCGGCGATCTACCAGAAGGACCGCATCCGCACGCACCAGCAATCGACGCGCCCCGGAGAGACCGCCGAGCAGGCCAAGGAGCGCGGCATGCGGGAGTTCGGCGCGCTGCAGGCCTCGCCCTTCTTCGACCTATGGGCCTGCGCGGGTGTCGACGAGATCCTGAGCGCGCTCTACGAGAAGCTGACCGTTACCTAGGCCGGCGCCGGGGCCCCTCAGCGCCCGCGTCTCATGCGGGATCTTGCCCGCGCGACCGATCGGTTCCGGAAGCCGAGCAGGAAGAGCGCGACTCCCGCGAAGAGCAGCGCGATGATCGTCAGGGCGACCTCGATCAGGCAGTTGGTCTGGTACAGCTCCGCGGCCGACCGATCGGTGGCCTGCCAGTACTGCCAGAGATCCCACCAGGACAGCGCCAGCCAGGCGCGCCAGCCCGCCAGGGCGAGGAACAGGACGACGAGCCCGCGCAGGAGGAACGCCATCGGCGGAGCGCTAGCCGGCGGTCACGGCGCGCGGTGGATCTGGCAAAGGTACGCCCGGTGGGGGACCGAGCCGCTCACCGGGTCGATCGCCGCGTTGCCGATGATCAGGTTGAGGTTGGCGCCCTCCGGGCCGAAAGGATCGTAGCCGGGGGCCCCGATCTCCGGGCAGGCCTGCCACCAGCCGTGCTGGCCGCAGACCACGGACGGCTCGAGACTCTCATTGAGACGCGCGCGGGCGCGAACGCGGCCCTCGGGAGTCTCGACGCTCACCCAGTCGCCGGCGCGGATGCCGCGCGCGTCGGCCGCCTCCGGATGCAGCTCCACCTCGGGCTCCGGGGCGCGGCGGCGCAGGCTCGGCAGGCCTCGGTGCTGGCTCTCGCAGAACTGGGTGTGCTTGGCGCAGGTGAGGATGAGTGGAAAGCGCTCGGCCAGATCCGGGCGCGTTCGCGGGCCGACCAGCGGCTCCTCGTAGACCGGGACCGGCGGATAGCCGTGGCGGAGCAGCGTCTCGGAGTAGAGCTCGATCTTGCGCGTCGGTGTGGGGAAGCCGCCCGGCACGCCGTCCTTCTCCTCCGCGTACTTGTGGTAGCGGGTCTCGAGCGGCACGCGCACGCCCTGCGGGCGCTCGCGGAGGGTGTCGAGCGACAGGCCGGAGGGGCCGAGCTGATGGCGGTAGGCAGCGTCCACGTCGCCGTTCCAGAAGTGGCCGCCCAGGCCGAGCCGGCGGGCCAGGTCGAACACGATGTCGGTGTCGGCGCGCGCTTCGCCCCGGGGCGCGACCACGCGCCGGCGGAGCTGCACGAGCGACTGGGCCGCCGCGCTGATCTCGAAGCCGATCTTGAGGCCCTCGCGCTCGAAGGGCGTGGCCACCGGCAGCACGACGTCGGCCAGCTCCGCGGTCGGGCTCATGAAGAGATCGGCGTGGACATAGAAGTCGAGCGCGGCCAGCGCTTCACGCCCGCGGCGGACGTCGGCGTGGGCGAGGAGCAGGTTGGCCCCGAAGCCCACCAGCCCGCGCACCGCGTAGGGCTGCCGATCGAGGATGGCGCGGTACACCTCGTCGGTGGTGACCCACTCCCAGCGCGCCGGGCCCAACGGCCGCTCGGGCAGGCCGAGGGCGCGCCCGCGCTGCGCGGCCGAGAGCAGCTCCTCGCCCACCACGTTGCCGGCGGGCACCGCGGGGAAGAGCACGTTGCCGCCCCGGGCGTCGAAGCTGCCGGTGAGCGCGTAGAGCAGGGAGAGAGCGCGCGCGATCTGGGTGGCGCTGCTCTGCTGCTCGACCCCGCTCCACGCGTAGTAGGCGACCGGGCGCGACTCCCAGAGCAAGCGGGCGGCGGCCTCCACCTGATCGCGGCCGACGCCGCACGTGGCCTCGACCTGCTCGGGCGAGTGACGGCGACACACCTCCGCGCAGAGATCGAACGCGGTCCGGCACGCGATCGGGCCGGCCGGGGTGGCGATCGTGCGCGCGCCGACGAGGGCCGGCTCGACGCCCGTTCCTTCGTAGCGGCGCCGGGCCGGGTCGTAGGCGACGGCCCGGTCGGTGATCGCGTCCCACGCGACGTACTTCTCCGCGCTGCCGTCGGGCGAGCGATCGCGCTCGGTCAGCAGCCGGCCGGTGTCGGTCCGGACGAGCAGCGGCCCGTTGGTCCAGTCGCGCACGAAGGCGCGATCGTACCAGCCGCGCTCGATCATGACCGCGGCGATCCCGAGGGCGAGCGCGCCGTCCGTGCCCGGCCGCACCCGGAGCCAGACGTCGGCTTTGCCGGCGAGGCCCACGCGGCGCGGATCGACGACGATGAGGCGCGCGCCGCGCTTGAGCGCGGCCACCGTCGCGGTGGCGTGAGAGAGTCGGGCCAGGCTCGGGTTGTAGCCCCAGAAGAGGATGCAGCCGGCATGCTCGATGTCGGGCATGTGGCTGCCCGCCTGGCCCATGCCCACCCCGTAGGTGTAGCGCGTGGCGTAGGCCCGGCCCCAGCCGCACAGCTCGAGCGAGCCGCAGAAGTTCGGCGAGCCGAAGGCGCGCATCAGCCGCTGGATCCAGACCGCCGAGTCCACGATCGCCGACGTGGAGGCGGAGACCATGCTGAAGACGATGCTCTCCGGCCCGTGCCGATCGGCCAGCGCCCGCAGGCTCGCCGCGGTCAGGTCGAGCGCTTCGTCCCAGCCGATGCGCTGCCAGCCCGGGTCCGGATCGCCCTTCGGCCGGGTGCGCTTGAGGGGATGGAGGAGGCGATCCGGGTGATAGACCAGCTCCGGCGCGGCCCGGCCCTTGGCGCAGAGCGCCTGGCCGGTGGGATGGGAGGGATCCGGCTCCAGCACGACGAAGCGGCCGTCCTCGACCACCGCGATGGAGCCGCAGCGCGAGATGCAGAGCGCGCAGTAGCCGGGGATGCGCTCAGTCGCCACCCGCGCTCGCCTCCGCCCCGCGAACGATCTCGTCCACGAACGATCCTTTCCCCTCGGTGTAGGCGTCGCGATCGGTCGGATACCGCGCCGAGAGGTCGCGCTTCAGCGCCGCGTACCGGGCCACCGCCTCCGGGTGACGACGGAGATGGTCGCGGAAGAGCAGGGTGGCCCGGGCATCCGGCGACGTCCGCACGTGTACGTGGTGCGTCCGCCGCTCCCCGAAAGGCGGCATACCCTTCACGAAGAACAGCCGGTCGCGGCGCGGGTTGTCGGCCCAGAAGACGTAGCCGAGGGCGCCGATCGGCTCGATCAGCGCGGGCCAGCGCGCCGGCTCGTCGCTGATCAGCAGGATGTCGATGATCGGCTTGGCCGCGACGCCGGGGATCGCGGTGCTGCCCACGTGCTGGAGGTCGAAGGCGCCGACGTCGAGACCGGCGAGCGCGGCGCGGAGGGCGCGCGCTTCGGCCTCGAACCGGCCGGGCCAGGTCGGGTCGTACTCGACCAGGTCGACGCGGTCCTGATCCGCGTTGCTCCAGCGCTGCCCGTCGTGGGTGACGCTCACGACCCGGCGGTCCGCACGCACATCGTGCCGACGAGCCGCCGAATCGCGAGGCGGGCCAAGTCCCTTCCCTGGTCGGTCACGCGGGGCCGGAATCTCGGAGGAGCCCCACCTGACGCAGCACCCGCGCGTGATCCCAGTAGATGCGCTCGCAGGCGATCTTGTCGCCGCGGAACTGCACGACCACGACGAGGTCCATGGTGATGGTCTTCCGGGTGGGCGGCACGCCGGGCAGGAGCCAGTCCATGCGCCTGTCGTGCGTGAACGTCATGTGCAGCTCGTCGACGATCTGCCCGTCTCCGACCACGCGATTCACCGGCGTGGTCTCGAGATCGTCCGGCCACGAGGGGATGAAGACCTCGCGGTAGAAGCGCCGCAGCTCGGCCTTCCCGCGGCCGCCGGTGTTCACCGGCACGTGGTTGACGAAGGCGTCCTCGACCATGGTGGCCAGGGTCGCCTCCACGTCCTTGGTCTGGAACTCCCCGTCGAGATGCGCGCCCCAGAGCGCTTCGAGCTGTTCATGGGTCATGGTGGGCTCCTTCAGAGCTGATCGGCGATGTGGCGGGCCGCCTCCGCCGAGGTGCGGACCGGGATGATCTCGAAGTGGCCGAGGTCGCCCCAGGCCCGGGTCCAGACGTCGAAGAGCGTGCGGTCCTCGGTGCGCATGAGTTGGAAGCACCGAAAGTAGTCGAGATCCACCCAGCTGTCCACGTACTCGAGCCCGGGCGGGAGCTGACGGCCTCGGTCGCGAGCCCGCCGGTAGATCTCCGGCGCGGCCCCGGCGTTGAAGTACTCGATGACCATGTAGAGCACGACCCGCCGCTCCCCTCAGCTGTCGCCGTAGGCGCTGGCCAGGACGACGACGTACCCGTCCGGGTCCCGCAGCCAGATCTCGCGATGGTTGGCGTTCGGATTGAACATGGGTCCCTCCAGGACTTCGGCGGACAGCGCCTGGGCTCGGGCCACCGCGCCCGGGAAGTCCTCGACCTCGAACCACAGGAGGACGCCGTTGCCGTAGGGGGTGACGCCGGGGTCGCCCAGATGCGGGTGGTCGTGCACGTCCCAGGCATGGAGCTGGAGGATCATCGTGCCGGCCTGATCGACGATCTGCTCGTACTCCGCGCCGCCGTGACCGCTCCGGGCGCCGAGCAGCCGCTGGTACCACCGGCTGCTCGCTTCCACGCTGCGTACCGCGATCAGGGTCTGGGGCTGCATGGCATGGCTCCTCGTCACCTCTCCAGGGCGCGCCGCATCAGCGTATCCGCGTTCGTCTCCCCCTCGGTCGCGCAGAGGGCGGCCGCGGCGCGCTGGTCGCCGTCCGGCGTGACCAGGACGCCGCCGCTCGCCTCGTAACCCGGCCCGCCGCCATTGTGACCCCACAACGCTCCGCTCGGCAAAGTGTCTCCCATGAGCCCGAGGCCATAGACCGGACGGTGCCAGCGCGGCGGCGCCGCCGGCAGGGAGGTGCCGCTGGTCATCCGGGCCACGGACTCCGGCGAGAGCAGAGCTCCGCCGAGCAGCGCGCGCAGAAAGATCGCGACCTCGGAGGCCGTCGACGCGATCACGCCGTGCGAGACCCAGCCGGGGTGGTACAGCTCCCTGACGTCGCGCGGCTCCCGGTCTGGATCGAGCAGCCGGGAGAGGCTCGGGGCGAGGTCGCGGAGCTGCTCCGGCGAATCCACCACGTGGGTCCGCGCCAGGCCGAGCGGCCGCCCGATGCGATCCCGCACGAGCTCGGCGTGGGTCGCGCCGCCGACCGCCTCCACGATGCGCCGCAGGATCATGTAGCCGGGGTTGGAGTAGGTCCAGCCGGCGCCCGGCTCGAAGAGGAGCCCGGTCTCCCACGTTGCCCGCGCGAAGTCCTCGAAGCTCCACGGGCATCGGGGCGCGCGGCGCACCGCCTCGTGATAGGTCGCGATGCCTCCGTAGTCGGGGATACCGCTCGTGTGGCCCAGGAGGTGGCGGATCGTGATCGCGTCCGACCGCGGCACCGCGGGCATCCAGCGCGACAGGGGATCCGCCAGGCTCAGCCGGCCGTCCTCGCAGAGAAGCAGCGCCAGGGCGGCGATGAAGGTCTTGGTGATGCTGTAGATCAGGAAGGACGGCTCCTGATCGAGATCGCCCGGGAGCCAGGCGGCGCGGATCGGCGCCTGGATTCCCGGCTCGGCCACCGCCACCGCGGCCGCGACGGCTGGCGGGACTCCGGTGGCCAGGAGGGTGGTCAGACGATCCTCTGCGCTCGGCGTGCCTGGCATGACGGAGGCCTCAGAGGTACGTCGTTCGATGCGGCGAGGCCGCGAGGTCCTGCGCCGCCGGGTCCCAGTCCACCGTGAAGATGGCGGAGCGCGCGGCCCGCAGCGACAGGCGCTTCCGCCCGTCCTTGGCGATCACGCTCTCCGCGTCGCTGAAGTCGATCGTCGCGTCGGGCCCGGTGCGATTGCAGACCAGCAGGGGCAGGCCGGTGTCGCGCGTGCGCTGCTCCCATTCGCCGCTCGGACCGTGGAGACCCGGCGCCCAGGCGGCGGGCGACACGAGGAGCGTCGCGCCCTGGGCTCGGAGGCGGTCCGCGATCCACGGCGAGTAGGCATCCGCGCACACCAGGACGCCGACGCTCCCGAGCGGTCCGACCGGGATCGCGGTGGCCTGCTCCCCGGGCGTCGACCACGACTCCGAGCCGACCGGCAGCGTGTTGATCTTCCGGTGCGAGCCCAGGATCGCTCCATCCGGGCCGATGACGAACACCGAGTTGTGGAGCTTGTCGGTACGCGGATCCCGCTCCGGATGGGAGAGGAACACCGTGACGCGGTGGTGCGCGACGAGCCGGGAGAAGTCGCGCATCCACGCGTCCGGCTGCGGCCGGATCCAGTCGGTGCCGATCTGCTCGTGGAACGTGAAGCCGGAGATGCAGAACTCGGGCGTGATGATCCACGTCGCGCCCAGCCCCGCGGCGGCGTCGACCGCCGTCTCGACCAGACGCCGGTTGTGGGCGACGTCTGCGTGCACCGGGGCCAGGTGCAGGAACGCGATCTTCACTCGGCCGTCCCGGCCGGATGGAACACCTGCTCGAAGACGTGGCGGTCGCCCGCGAACGTGGGCTCGAGCGTGGCGATCTCCGACGGCCTGATCCAGCGGGCGTCACTCGCCGCGCGGGGATCGAGCGTGAGATCGGGCGTGGTCGCCGCGGCCAGCCACCAGTGGAGCGTGTGGGTGCCGCTCGCCGAGACGCTCTCCCAGACCTTGCGGAGCGGCCGAACCGTCAGCCCGACCTCCTCCCGGACTTCGCGGGTGACCGCGGCCTCCTGGCTCTCTCCCGGCTCGACCTTGCCGCTCGGCGGCGCCCAGTGGCCGGCGTCCGGCCCGCCGGGCCCGCGGCGGATCATCAGCACCAGCGGCCCCCGGGTCACGACCGCCACCACCGCGTCCGGCCGCGTCTCCGGCACGGGTGCGTTGGCCCGTCTAGGTATCCGCGCCAAGGAAGGCGCGAAGCATGGCGCGCTGCTCCTGCACCACCGACCACATCCGCCCGCCGGTGAGGCCGCCGTCGACGACGAGGGCGTGGCCGGTGACGAAGCGGGAGCCGTCGCTGGCCAGCCAGAGCGCGGCCTGGGCGATGTCCTCGGGCAGCCCCGCGCGCTGGATCGGCTGGTGCGTCGAGAGGACGGTCTCCATCTTCTTGGCAGCCTCGTCCGCGGCGGCTTCGTCGAGGCCCAGCGCCTTGCCGAAGATCGGCGTGGCGATTCCACCTGGGCAGATGCAGTTGACGCGGACGCCGCTCTCCCCGAGCTCCATCGCCACCGAGCGCGTCAGGTGGATGACCGCGGCCTTCGCCGCGCTGTAGACGTGCGGCCCAAACCCGGCCTGCAGCCCGGCCACGCTGGCGGTGCTGACGATGCTGCCGGTGCCTTGGCGCTTCATGATCGGGGCCGCGTGCTTCATGCCGAGGAAGACCCCGCGCAGCAGGATGCCGATCGTGCGGTCGAAGCCGTCCACCGGGATCTCCGCGATGGGTCCGGAGACGCCGGCGAGCCCCGCATTGTTGAAGACGCAGTCGAGCCGCCCGAAGTGACTGACCGCGTGCTCGACCGCGGCCCGGACCTGGGTTTCCTGGCTCACGTCCGCGTGCACGTAGACCGCGGACTTGCCGATCCCGTCGACGAGCCGCCGCCCGCGCTCGTCCAGGACGTCGGCGACCACCACGCGGCACCCCTCGTCCACGAAGAGCCGCACCGTCGCCTCGCCGATCCCGCTGGCTCCGCCCGTGATCACCGCGACTTTTCCGTCGAGCTTTCCCATGCCTCCTCCTTGACGAATCAGCGCGGCTCCATCAGCTCGAGCCGGTTGCCGAACGGGTCGTTCACGTAGACGCGATGATACCCTTCGAGCGGCTGGTCCTGAACGACGTGGTGCCCGGCCTGCTGGAGCCGTTCGATCAGCGCGTCCAGACCGCCGACCAGCAGGCCCGGATGCGCCTTCTGAGCCGGGCGGAAGGCGGGGTCGACGCCCAGGTGGATCTTGACGCCGCCCTCCTCGAACCAGACTCCGCCCCGCTTGGCCAGCTCGGGCGGCTTGACGATCTCGGGGATACCGAGCAGCCCCGAATAGAACGCGCGCGCCTCGGCCTCACGGCCCGCCGGCATCGCGAGCTGCACGTGATCCACCCCCGTGATCGGCATCGGTCCGAGACCCCTACGGCTTCGCGCGCTCCCACGGTCCGCATCCGCGGGAATAGAGAGCTCTCGATCGCTCGATCGCGACCTGCATGACCCGGCGTGGCGGGCGACGGTCCGGCTACTGCCGGGCGCGGTGGGTGCGAAGGAAGCCGCCCACCGCCGCGTTGTAGTCCTCGGGGGAGAGATTCGGGACGAAGTGGCCACCGGTCGGCAGCGTCACCAGCTTGGCGCCCGGGATCTTGGCGGCCAGCTCCTCGGAATAGAACGGAGGCGTGAGCGTGTCGTCGGCGGCCACGATGACCAGCGTCGGGCAGCGGATCTCGCCGAGGCGGGCGCGCCGGTCGAAGCGCACGATCGCGTCGATGCGGCTGGCGAGTATCTCTGACGGGGGCGGGGCGGCGGCCAGCCGCTTCATCTCCTCCACGAGGGCCGCGTCGTTCTCGCTGATCCAGCGGGGCGGGCGCAGCATGACCACCGAGGCGCGCCAGTAGCTCTCGAAGCCGCGATGGAGGAGGAGCTCCTTGCGGGTCTCGAAGCAGCGGCGGAAGTAGGCGTCGGGTCCGGGCCAGGTCGCGCTCAGCACCAGGCTCTGCAGCCGGTCCGGATGGTCCTGCGCGATGGTCTGGCCCATGGCGCCGCCGGTGGAGTGGCCGACGTAGTGCGCGCGCTCGATGCCCAGCCGATCCATCAGCGCGACGGT
>DATMMH010000171.1:0-18026 GCA_035569855.1 Candidatus Dormiibacterota bacterium | reverse complement strand
GACACCCGTGTCGTGTGCCTCGAGCATCGGGATCAGGTCGGCGGGCCGGGGCAGGCTGCCCGTGTGCGTGGTCAGGATACGGTCGGCGCTTCGCTTCATGTTGGCTTCATGGGGGGGCGAGCGGAATCTCACCTACTCGCGGGCGATTGTCAAGAATGGTAGAGTCTGGCCGACCTGACCGGGCCCTTTCTCCCCTACCCAAAGGAGATCGCCATGGGACGCGCCTACAACGTCATCGACGCCGACGGCCACGTGCTCGAACCGGTGGACATCTGGGACAAGTACATCGATCCCTCCTACCGCGAGCGCGCCCCCCGGATGATCATCGACACCGACGGCAAGGAACGCCTGCTCGTCGAGGGGCAGGTGCTCGGGAGCAAGAAGGGCTTCAACGTGGTCGGCGCCATCGGCTCCCGCCAGGGCGGGGTGCCCGAGGCCACCATGAAGTACGTGGACGGGCGCGCGGGCGGCTTCGATCCGCACGCCCGGATCCCGGACATGGATCTGGACGGCATCGACGCCGCGTTCCTCTACCCCTCGGTCGGCCTCTTCGCGGGCGCGGTGCGGGAGCCGGGGCTGGCGGCCGCGATGTGCCGCGCCTACAACCGCTGGCTCGCCGAGTACTGTCAGCCCTACCCCGACCGGCTCTTCGGGGTGGCGATGCTGCCGATGCAGTCCATCGATCTGGCCATCGAGGAGATGCGGTTCGCCCGCCGGGAGCTCGGGATGCGCGGCGGCTTCCTGCGTCCGAATCCCTACAACGGCCGTTCCCTCCATGACCCGGCCTACGAGCCGTTCTGGACGGAGGCCGAGGCGCTCGACTTCGCCATCGGGCTCCACGAGGGTGCGAGCGGCGGCATGCCGCAGGTCGGCGTCGATCGCTTCGAGACCCGCGGGGCCCGGCACATCATCTCGCACACCATGGAGATGATGCTGGCCGCGATGAGCGTGATCTGGGGCGGGGTGTGCGACCGGCACCCGCGCCTGCGGATCGCCTTCCTCGAGTCGGGCGGCGGCTGGATCGCGCCCTGGCTCGACCGGATGGACCGCCACTTCGACGACCAGGGCTTCAACGACTCCGGGCTGTCCATGAGGCCAAGCGATCTGTTCCAGCGCAACTGCTGGATCTCCTTCGAGCCGGTCGAGGGCTGCCTCGGCGCCCTCGCGGAGTACATCGGCCCGCACAAGATCCTGTGGGCCACCGACTACCCGCACCCCGACGGCTTCTTCCCCGGCGCGCCCGCGATGATCGCGAATCGCCCCGAGCTGTCGGAGGAGACCAAGCGCCAGATCCTGGGCGGCGGAGCCCGGGGGTTCTACAGACTCTGATCGGGTGACCTCCCAGGAGCGACCGTGACCGATCACGCCCTCTCCGGCATCCGCATCCTGGACCTCACCCAGTTCGAGGCCGGCACCTCCTGCACCCAGCTCCTCGGGTGGCTCGGCGCCGACGTCATCAAGATCGAGCCGCCGGGTGGCGAGCAGTCGCGCCGCAACCGGCCGGAGGTGCCGGGGCTCGACGCGATGTTCTTCCTGCTCTTCAACGCCAACAAGCGCAGCGTCACCATCGACCTCAAGAAGCCGGAGGGCCACGCGCTCTTCCTGCGGCTGTCGAGCGGGCCGACGTCGTGGCCGAGAACTTCGCGCCCGGGCTCATGGAGCGGCTCGGGCTCGACTACGAGCGGCTCAGCGCGGTGAATCCAAAGATCATCCTGGCGCGGCTGAAGGGCTTCGGGCTCTCGGGGCCGTATCACGAGTACAAGAGCTTCGACATGATCGCCCAGGCGATGGGCGGCGTGATGAGCGTCACCGGCTTCCCGGATCGCGAGCCGGTGCTCTGCGGGGCCAACATCGGCGACAGCGGAGCCGGCGTCCACATGGCGGCGGGCATCATGGCCGCCTACATCGAGCGGCAGCGCACCGGCCGCGGCCAGGTGGTCGAGGTCTCCATGCAGGAGGCGGTGGCCAACCTGATCCGCCAGCGCTACGTGGTCCACTACCGGGACGGCAAGCCGACCCCGCGGCGGGGCAACGGGGCGCCGCCGGGCGCGGTGCCGGACGGCCTCTATCCCTGCGCGCCGGGCGGACCCAACGACTACGTGTACATCTACGTGCAGCCGATGAACCAGGGCATGTGGGAGGACTTCGCGCGAGCCCTCGGCCGCGAAGACCTGTTGGCCGATCCGCGCTGCGTCGACGCGGCGTCCAGATGGGCTCATCGAGACGCGCTCAACGGCATCGCGAAGGCGTGGACCGGCGCGCGGGTCAAGCAGGAGGTGCTGACCACCCTCGGCAAGGCCGGCGTCCCCTGCGGCGCGATCCTGGATACCCAGGAGGTGCTGGACGACCCGCATCTGAACGAGCGCGGCGCGGTCGAGACGATCGACCATCCCACGCGCGGCCGCTTCCGGGTGCCCGGCTGCCCGATCCGCCTCTCCTCCGGAAAGTCGGTGACGAAGCCACCGCCGCTGGCGGGCCAGCACACCGACGAGGTGCTGGCCGAGGTGCTCGGGCTCGCCCCGGACGCGGTGGCGGCCCTGCGCTCGCGCGGAGCGATCTGATCGGTGTTCTTCGGCCACTCGCCGGAGATCTGGCAACAGTTCGCCCATCTCGTGCCCGGCGTCCTCGTGGTCGGTGACATCGACGCCGGCGCGGACGTGCGGGCGCTCCTCGCCCCCTGGCACGACCGGGCCCGCGAGCGGCTCGCGCGGGGGCCGGAGTCGGAGCTGGCCGAGGTGTCGGCCTGGCGGCGCGCCTACGCCCAGATGGGCCTCAAGCCGACCCAGTACCGCTCGGCCGCCGAGGCGCTGCTCCGCCGCTTCCGGCGTGAGGGCGATCTGCCGCGCGTACACCCGCTGGTGGATCTCGGCAACGCGCTCTCGCTCGCCTTCGCGCTGCCGGTGGCGGTGTTCGATCTGGCCGCGGTCGACGGCTCGCTGGAAGTCCGGCGCGCGGAGGGTGGCGAGGAGCACGTGGGCTTCAACGGCGAGATCGAGCGTGCGGAGCCCGGCGAGGTCATCTTCGCCGACGCGGCGAAGCACGCGCACGCGCGACGCTGGACGTTCCGGCAGAGCCGGCGCTCGACGGTCTCCGCGGCCACCCGCGACGTGCTGATCGTCGCCGAGGGCCTCCATCCGACCGCCGGCGCCGACGTGCCCGCCCTCGTCGACGCGCTCGCCGACGGCCTCGCCCGCACCTGGGGTGCCCCGCGCCAGCGCGCCGTGCTCACCGCCACCGCACCGCGACTCGAGCTCGCGGTCTGAGCCGGGCTCCGGCCGGCGTCCCCGCCGTCCGCACCATCGTCGCCCGCAGCCTGCCCGCCGCGGCGGCGGTCGCGGTGTTCGGCACTCTCTACGGCGCGGCCGCGCGTGGCATCCTCGGCGTGCCGCTGACCCTCCTGTCCTCGGTCATCGTCTACTCCGGCGCGCTCCAGTTCGCGATGGTGGCGCTACTCGGCGTGGGCACCGCCGCGCTGCCGCTGCTGCTGACCGCCCTCGTGCTGAACCTCCGCCACTTCGTGCTGGGCGCGGCCCTGCGCTCGCGCTTCGAAAGCGGGCCGCTCGGCCGGGCCGGGCTCGCGTTCTTCCTGGTCGACGAGACGTTCGGCTTCGCGATCGCGGCCGGCAACGCGGTGGAGCCGGCCGCGGTGGGCCGGACCACCGAGCGCACGCTGCTGGTCGCCGGCCTCACGCTCTACGTGGCGTGGCTCGCGGGCACGCTGGTCGGCGTACTGGGCGGCGGGCTGACCGCGGTGGAGCGCGCGGCCGGCGCGATCTTCCCGGTGCTGTTCATCGGCCTCGCCGCCCTCGCCGCCACGCGCCGCTCTCACGTGATCCGCGCGCTCGCCGCCGCCGTCCTCACCATCCTGGTGGCCTGGCTGCTGCCCGGCCTGCGCATGCTGGCCCCGGTGGTGGCGGGGGTGCTGGTGGCTCTGCCCGGGCGCGAGCGATGAGCCCGCCGCTCCTGCTCGCGATCGCGCTGATCACCTACGGAAGCCGCGCCGCCGCGGTGGTGCTGCTCCCGCGCCCGGGCGTGCGCTTCGAGGCCGTGCTCTCCCGGATCCCGGCCGCGATCTTTGCTGGGCTCGCCACCGCGACGCTCCTGGGCGAGGGCGGCACACTGGCCGGCCTGCCCATCCTGGGCGCCGCCGCCGGCGCGTTGGTGGCGACGCCGGCGCGCTCGTTGCTGCTCTGCCTGGTGGGCGGCGCGATCGGCTACGCGGTGGGCGCGCTCCTGGGCTGAGCGCGGCCGGGACGGTCAGTGGCCCTTGGGCCAGGTGCCCATCACCTGCCGGAGAATCGCGAGCTCGCCGATGTGATAGGCGTTGTGCTCGGAGACGATCAGCAGCTCGCGGATCAGCGTGTGCTGCTGGGCGTAGGGCAGCGGCGAGCCCAGGGCCACGCGGGGATTCGCGGCGATCTTCTCCAGCGCGGCGCGGTCCTTGCGGAAACCCGCCACCGTTTTCTTCCACGCCTTCGCGTCGGCCTTGGCGTCGGGCGCCGGCCAGTAGTCGTCCGGCCAAGTGGACAGCCGATAGTCTGAATCCTCGATGTACTCGAGGATGTCGCGCTGGGCGATCCGCATGTGCTCGAGCAGGTGCCAGGGCGTGTACGGCACGTTCGGGGGCCGCGTGTTGATGTGCTCCATGGGGAACCGCGCCACCACGTCCTCGAAGGTCATGTACGACGGCCCGTGGACCAGGTTCCGCACCTCGGCGCGGACCGCGTCTTTCGTGGTGCCGGCCTTGGTGCGGGGCTTCGCCTTCGCGCGGCTCATGGCCGCCACGTGGGCCATGTCGGGGCCACCGGCAGCGCCTTCAGCGCTTCCTTGAAGGCGGTCCAGAGGATCAAGTGCTGTCCCCACCCCGGCCCGATGAGGGTCGGCCCGATTCCGAATTGCTTCGCGGCCAGCCGGGACGCCTCCTGGATGTCCTCCACCGCCTCGAAGCGCCCGTCGGCCTGACGGCGACTCAGAATGGGCGTCGGCGCCGGCTGGCCCGGCCGGAACCCGAGCAGATACTCCTGCCCGTCGTCGCCCTCCACGAGGATTCCCCTCACCGTGCCTTGTGCCTTCATGGCGTCCTCCCCGGATCCAACGTACGCGCGTCAACGCTCCATTGACAAGACCAGGCCGGAGTCTAGACTCGGGGACCAGGAGGACGACGACATGGCGACCGGCAATCGTTACGCGTTTCGGCTCCTTCCCGGCATGCGTCGCGGCCTTCGCAGCGAGACGCCGCTGCCGACACGTCTCGTGTCCAACGAGGAGTTCCCGCCGCTGCCGCAGACGCCGGCTCAGCGTCGGGTGGAAGACCGGATCCTGGCCGAGGCGGGGCGGCTGGCGCCGCGCCTCGGGCTCGGTCGCCGTGACTTCCTCCGCACGAGCGGCGGCATGGCGACGTCGTTGCTCGCGATGAACGCGGTCTTCGGGCGCTTTTTCGACGTGCTGCCGGTCGAGGCCGCCGACGCCGCCGCGTTCAAGGAGCGCGCCGGTGATGCGTTCTTCATCTTCGACGTGCAGCTCCACTACGTGAGCTCGGGCTACGACCCGAAGAACGAGGAGGCGGCACGCAAGGGCGCGGTCAGCAAGCAGGCCCTGCTCGGCCTGCGCCGGGGCTCGCGACGGCTGAATCCGAAGCTCGCGTCCGACCAGGGCACGATGGCCGATCTGGCCTGGGCCAACATGGTCAAGGAGGTGTTCCTCGACAGCGAGACCGACATCGGGCTCATCTCGACGCCGCCCGGCCCGTATCCTCAAGACGCGGTCGTGCCGCCGAAGGAGATGACCCACATCCGCGACGAGATCAACCGGGTCACCCAATCGCGGCGGATGCTGGCCCACGGCCTGATCACCCCGCAGCTCGGCCAGGCCGATCTCGATTTCATGGATCAGCAGGCCGCCACCCTCAAGGTGGACGCGTGGAAGGGCTACACCGGCGCCGCCCCCAAGGGCTTCGACCACGGCTGGTTCGTGGACGACGAGAAGATCGCCTATCCCATGCTGGAGCGGGCCCGCAGGCTGGGGATCAAGCGCGTCTGCCTGCACAAGGGGCTGCCCCTCGGCCCGGTCTCCGACTACAACCACCCCCGCGACGTGATCAAGGCCGCGCGCGACTTCTCGGACATCGACTTCATCCTCTATCACGCGGGCCTGCTGACCGTGCCGTCCGGCCAGGCGGCCAACGTGCCGTGGACCACCGAGTTCTGCCAGATGAAGAAGAAGGAGGCGGGGCTCCGGAACATCTACATGGAGCTCGGCTCCACGTTCGGCCAGCTCGCCACCACCAACCCGACCGCGTGTGCGCACCTCATGGGCCAGCTCATCGACGCCTTCGGCGCCGACCACGTGCTGTGGGGCACCGACTCGATCTGGTACGGAACGCCGCAGTGGCAGATCGAGGCCTTCCGGCGCTTCGAGATCCCCCAGGCCCTGATCGACGCGCACGGATACCGACCGCTCACCCGCGCGGTGAAGGAGCAGATCTTCGGCCTCAACGCCGCGCGCGTCTTCAACGTGGACGTGACCGCCAAGCGCAACGAGCTGCCCGAGGACTACCTGAGCCGCATGAAGATGGCGTATCTCCACGACGGCCCCGATCCCAGCCACCGCTGGTACGGATGGACCGCCTAGTCCACGTAGACGCGGGGGACGCGGGTGTTGATGTTGGTCAGCACCTCGTAGGGGATGGTGCCGGCCCAGTCGGCGAGGTTCTCGCAGGTTATCAGCTCGTTGCCGTCGGCGCCCAGCAGCGTCACCACGTCGCCGTTGTAGGCGGTGTCCCATTCGAGATTGACCATGATCTGGTCCATGCAGACGCGGCCCACCACCGGATACTTCCGGCCGCGGATCAGCACGTGGGCCACGTTGGAGAGCGCGCGGAAGTAGCCGTCGCCGTAGCCCACCGGCACCGTGACCACCCGTACCGGGTGATCGGACTCCCACGTCGAGCCGTAGCTGACCGGGTGGCCGGGCTTGACCACCTTGAAGTAGACCACGCGCGAGTAGAGCGACAGCGCGGGCTTCACCACGATCGTCCTGCGCACCTCGTCCGAGGGATAGACGCCGTAGAGCACGATGCCCGGGCGCACCACGTCGAGATGGCTCTCGGGAAGCTGCAGCACCGCGCCGGAGTTGGCTATGTGGCGCACCGGCGGCCTCATCCCCTGCTTGTCGTACCACTCGAGCACCTCGAGGAAGCGCGCGAGCTGCAGTCGCGCCGAAGTGAGATCGGCGGCGTCCGCGTTGGCGAAGTGCGAATAGATGCCCTCCACGGTCGAGTGCCGACACTCCGAGGCGCGCTCGAGCAGGCCCCGCGCGCTGTAGTAGTGCACCCCGATCCGCTCCATGCCGGTGTCGATCTTGAGGTGCACCGTCGCGCGGACGCGCATCTGCGCGGCGACCTCGTCGATCTGCTTGAGCTTGTCGATGGACGACGCGGTGATCGTGAGGCCGTGGCGCAGGAAGATCGGGAGCTGGTCGCCGAAGATGCCGCCCATGACCAGGATGGGCAGGGTGACGCCCGCCTCGCGGAGCGCGACGGCCTCTTCGAGGAACGCCACCCCCAGCGATCGGGCCCCGAGCGAGACCAGATGCCGGGCCACGGGCACCAGCCCGTGGCCGTAGGCATTGGCCTTGACGATCGGCATCACCACCGCGGGGGCCACCGCGGCCTGGATCGCGCGGAAATTATCCGCGAGACGAGCCAGGCTGACCTCGACGACCGTCGGCCGCAGTGAGCCGGTGTCCACCGTCTACTTGGGGATCATCCCCTTGAACCGGGGCATGACCTCCTTGGCGAGCAGCTCCATCGAGTGGTGCCAGGCGTTGGGGTTCTCGCTGTAGTCGAAGCAGAAGACGAGGAGCGTGCCGAATCCGCCCACCTCCTCGTAGATGTCGTGGAGCTTCTGCGACACGGTGGCCGGCGAGCCCACCAACCAGTTGTGCTTGGCGCAATACTCTGGCGTCACGTCCGAGTCCGGCACGCTCGCGTCGTGCTTGAGAAACTCGGTGAAGCCGAAGGCGGCGAGCAGCGGCAGGAAGTACTCGGTCATCATGCGGCCCATCATGCCGCCCGCGGAGAGGCGCAGCGCCTCCGCGTCGGTGTCGGCCACGAAGACCTCGCGCACCAGTCGCCAGTCGGAGCGCTTCGCGCTCCGCTTCCCCCGCTCCGCGCCCTGCTCGACCGCCTCCCAGTGGCTGCCCACGTAGGCCGGGTTGAGGTTCAGGCTCATCGGCCAGAAGCCCCGCTCGCCCGCGAGCTTGAGCGTGTCCGAGCCCTTGCTGAGCCCAGCCACCCCGATCGGCGGGTGCGGCTTCTGGAACGGGAAGATGTGCGGCCGGAGCGTATTGAACATCGTCCCGGTCTTGGTCACGTGCCAGAACTTGCCCTTGTAGTCGAACTCCGGCTCGTCGCTCCACAGGCGAAGGATGATGTCGAGGGCCTCGCGCGTCATCTCGCGGTTCTGACCCGACATGCCGTCCACGTTGAACAGCGACCAATCGCTCGGCAATCCGCTCGCGGCGACCCCGAAGTTGAGCCGGCCCTGCGCCAGGTGGTCCAGCATCGCCACGCGGTTGGCCAGCTCCGCCGGATGGTGATACGGCATCAGGAAGCCGCCGGGGCCGATGCGCATGCGCTTGGTCTGCAGCAGTGCCTGCGCAACCAGCAGGTCGGGCGACGGATGGGGCTCCCACGGCGCGGTATGGTGCTCGCCGATCCACGCCTCGCTGAAGCCCAGCTCGTCGGCCCAGCGGAGCTGCTGGAGATCCCACTGGTGCCCGTCGAAGAGCTTCCGCTCGGGTGGATGCGAGGGCATCGTGAACAGTCCGTATTCCATGGCGAACCTCCTCAGAGATCTCGCTCGAAGGGAAAGAGCGGCCGCCTGCGGTTCCGGTAGGTGAAGAGGCGCAGGTCGGAGCTGGTCACGCCGTCACCGTCGCAGAGCACGATCTGCCGGGCGATCGGCTCGAAGCCGGCCCGGAAGTGCTGGCGCGACTTGATCAGGACGTACTTCTTGCGACGCGGGTCGATCCCGCAGTGGGTGAAGACCCCGGTGTCGAAGGGCTCGCTGCGACCTTCCGAGACGACGATCTGCATGGCCCCGGTGTCGAGCACCGCGGTGCGGCCCATGCGCACGCGGGTCCCGGTGGCCATCGGTCCGGTCACCGTGAACTGCCCGTCGGTGATGCGCGTGACCTTGCCGGTCACGTTGAGCGGCTTGCCCGGCAGACCGATCTGGGGCATGTCGATGCGGCCCCCGAGCGGCAGCGTCACGCCCGCCGCGGTCCCCGCTTCCACCAGCCGCCGCACGCCGGCCGGATCGCAGATCGGCCCGGCCACCACGTCGGTGAGACCCTGACGCATGGCCTCCTCGATCACGCTCATCACGTCCTGCGTGCCGCCGGACGCGGTGTTGTCGCCGTGGTCCACCAGAACGATCGGTCCTTCGCTCAGCGTCCGGGCGTGGGCGATCTGTCCGGCCAGTGGGGCGCCTCGATAGAGAAAGTCCTCACGCCGCTCCCAGGCCATCGCGAGCAGCCGGTCGCGCAGGGCCTGGCCCGCGTCGGTCCGGCGATCGCAGACGACGACCGCCGAGAGCGAGATGTGCGGGATGTCCGAGTGCGGGAAGCCGCCGAACACGGAGGCGTTGAGCACGGCTCCGGAGGCCTCCGCCGCCATCGCCATGTCCATCACGTCCTTCATCGGCTGGCGCGACGGCGTGTGCACCAGCGTGCTGGTCATCATGGGGAGCGATCCCCACACCATGACCGGCTCGATCTCCCCGCGCAGCGCCCGCATCATGGTGCGCCCCGCGCGCTGGCCGGTGTCCCCCATGTCCACGTGCGGGTAGGTACAGTAGCCGGCGATCACGGTGGCGTTGTCCACCATGGCGGCCGTCATGTGCGAGTGGAAGTCGAGGCCCACCGCGATGGGCACCCGCGGGGCCACCGCGCGGATGCGCCGCAGCAGCTCGCCCTCGCCGTCGTCCACGTGCTCGGCCACCATCGCCCCGTGCAGCGCCAGGAACACCGCGTCGCAGCCGCCGCGGACCGCGCCCACGATGGCCTCGACCATGTCCTCGTAGGCCGCCTTCTCCACGTAGCCCGACGGGTGCGCCCCGCCCGCGACCGGCAGCACGATCTCCGCGCCTTCGCGCTGGGCCACGTCGAGGAAGCCGCCCAGCTGGGTGTTGGTATCCTTGAACTCCGCGATGGCGGCCTCGCCCTGCAGGGGGCGGAACGACGACAGCGGGGTCGGCACCGGAGAGAAGGTGTTGGTCTCGTGCATCATCATCGCGAGGACGACCTTGAGACGGGCCATGGCGGGGAGACGGGCCATGGCGGGAGCATACTATCGCCCGGGAGACGACCTCAATGTACTTCACCGGCTTCGACTGTCTCGGCTGCCGCGCCGCGTATCCGCCGGACCGGGATCTCCTCCTCTGCCCGCGCTGCCACAATCTCCTCGAGGCCCGCTACGACCTCGCCCGCCTCGGCCGCGAGGTCGATCGGGACGCCGTCGTCCGGCGCCCGGCTGGAGTCTGGCGCTGGACCGAACTGCTGCCGGTGCTCGACCCGGTCCGGATCGTCACGCTGGGAGAGGGCGGTACGCCGTTTCTCCGCTCCGAGCGGCTCGCCCGAGCCTGCGGGGTCCGGGAGCTCTGGCTCAAGTCCGACGCCACCGGCAATCCCACCGGCTCGCTGAAGGACCGCTCGATCACGGTCTCGGCCACGAAGGCGGTCGAGTTCGGCTACGACGTGCTCTCCTGCGACTCCACCGGCAACAAGGCCTCGTCCACCGCGGCCTACGCCGCGCGCGCCGGCCTGCGGAGCGTGGTGTTCTGCCCCAAGGACACGCCGGTGCCCAAGATGGCGCAGGCGGTGTTCTTCGGGGCGCGGCTCATCCGCGTCGACGGCCACTACTCCCAGATCAACGCCATGTACCGGAAGCTGATCGGCAGCGGGCGGGTGAAGTGGTACGACTGCGGCACCGACAACCCGTTCCGTTACGAGGGCAAGAAGACCTACGCCTACGAGATCGCGCAGGAGCTGGGCTGGCGCGCGCCCGATCGCGTGCTGCAGCCGGCGGCGGGTGGCATGTCCGTGGTCAAGACGTGGAAGGGCTTCAACGAGCTGCGCGCGATCGGCTGGGTGGATCGACTGCCGAAGATGACCGCGGTGCAGGCCGCGCGCTGCGCGCCCATCGTCGAGTCGTGGAAGAACGGGCTTCCGCGCGTGGCCCCGGTGGACAAGCAGGCCACGGTCGCCAGCGCCCTGGCCGTCGCCGACCCGGGGCTGCTCGGCGACCGGACACTCGAGGCCATCCGCGCCTCGAACGGCGCCGCGGTCGGCGTCGAGGAGACGGAGATCATGGACGCGGTGCGCCTGCTCGCCCAGGACGGGCTCATGATCGAGCCCAGCGGCGCGGTCACCGTCGCGGCGGTCCGGCGCGGCGTGCGCGAAGGCACGATCGACCGGGGCGAATCGGTGGTGTGCGTCCTCACCGGATCGGGCTTCAAGGACTTCGACCGAATCCTCGACCTGGTGGAGATCCCCCGGCAGATCGGGTCGGGCTACGAGGCCATGCTGGCCGAAGCCGAGCGAATCGGCTGAGAGCCGGGCTCAGCGCCCGGCGAGGCGGGCCCGGTAGGCGTCGAGGATCTTCGCCCCGGGCGCGCCCATCTGGCGAAGCCAGTCATCCAGCGCCGGGCGCCCGGCCGCGCGGAGTGCCTGCCGGTACTCGAGAGACAGGTCGGTGTGGAGCGTCACCCCCGCCGCGCGCATCTGGGCGTAGTTGGCGGCCACCCGGGTCCGCAGCACGTCCCACTGACGCGCTTCGGTCTCGGCCGCCGCCTCCCGCACCGCCTGCTGCTGCGCGGGATCGAGCGCGCGCCACGCGTCGCCGTTGACCGTGACCATGCTCATGGTCACCGCGTATTCGATGGCGGTGAAGTGGCGCAGCGTCTCCATCAGCCGCGCGCCCGCGCCGCCGTCGCCGGAGGAGAGCACCGCGTCGAGCTGCCCGGCCTTGAGCTGCGGCAGCGCGTCGGCGAACGACACGACCACCGGCATCGCGCCCGCGGCCTTGAAGGCGATCACCCCGTTGGCGTCGGCGGTGCGGATGCGCAGGCCGCGGAGCGCGTCCATCGAGTCCACCGGCTTGTTGGCCCAGATGCCGGCGGCGGGCCAGGGCGACAGGAACAGCAGAACCTGGTTGTGCCGGGCCAGCGCGCGCTCGTAGGCGCGGCGCGCCACCGCCGCGAGCGCCTGTCCCTGCTCCGGGGTGGTGGCCAGAAACGGCAGCGACGGGAGCAGGAAGATGGGATCCACGCCGCTCAGCGCGCCCATGTAGGTGTTGCCGATCGGCAGATCGCCGCGGCGAATGGCGTCCACCATCTCGTTGGAGCGGTAGCCGCTCGAGGCGTCGTACTGATGCGCGATCTCGATGCGGCCGCCGGTACGGAGGGTGACCTCGCGGGCGAAGCGGGCGTCGGCCTCGCCTTGGATGGAGGTGGCCGGGTACTCGTTCGCCATGCCCCAGGTGACGGTCTGGGCCCGCGCGATGCCCGCGGCCAGCAGGATGATCACGGTCATCAGCGCGAGCGCGGTCTTGCGATGAGCCATCGCGGGAGCCCTCCGGGCCGAGCATACCGCACCTCCGGACGCTCGGCGAAAGACGGGTCGACCCTCGACGAAAGACGGGGTAGGATGCTGCCGCCATGCGGGCCGCCGTGATGCGTAGCCGGAAGCTGGTCGTCGCCGACGTGCCCCTGCCCGAGCCGGGGCCGGGCGAGGTGCTGGTCAAGACGCTCGCCTGCGGGATCTGCGGCTCGGATCTGCACGCGCTGAAGCACGCCGAGCGCTTCGTGGAGGCCTCGCGCCGCGCGGGCAGCGTGTTCACGATGGACCTCGCGCGCGACGTGGTGATGGGCCACGAGTTCTGCGCGGAGATCGTGGAGCACGGCCCGGGCACGCGGCGGACGCTGCCGGTCGGCGCGCGCGTCTGCTCCCGGCCGACCATCATCCGCCCGGACGGGCCGCGCACCGTCGGCTACTCCAACGACACGCCGGGCGGTTACGCCGAGTACATGCGCCTCACCGAGGCGCTGCTCCTGGAGGTGCCGAACGGGCTGCCCACCGAGCAGGCCGCGCTCACCGAGCCGATGGCGGTGGGCCTCCACGCGGTGGCCAAGGCGCGCCTCGAGCCCGACGACGCCCCGCTGGTGATCGGCTGCGGCCCGGTCGGCCTCGCGGTGATCGCGGCGCTGCGCCTGACCGGGGCGCGGCCCATCGTGGCCGCCGACTTCTCGGCCCGCCGCCGGGATCTCGCGGTGGAACTGGGCGCCGACGTCGTGGTGGATCCCGTCCGGTCCACGCCGTGGTCGAGCTGGCGCGAGGCCGCGGTGTGGCGCGACGCGAGCCGCGCCCCCGTCCTGCCCCCGTGGATCGCGGGCCCGCCGCTGCGGCCGGCGGTCGTCTTCGAGTGCGTGGGCGTGCCCGGCGTGCTCGATCAGCTCATGGCCGCCGCGCCCCGCGGCTCGCGCATCGTGGTGGTCGGCGTGTGCATGGAGCCCGACACCATCCACCCGATGCTCGGCATCAGCAAGGAGCTGAACCTCCAGTTCGTGCTCGGCTACACCCCCGACGAGTTCGCGGCGACCCTCCGCCACATCGCCGACGGCCGGATCCCGACCACGCCGCTCGTCACCGGCAAGGTCGGCGTCGAGGGCGTGGCGGACGCCTTCGAGGCCCTCGCCTCCCCCACGCTCCACGCCAAGATCCTGGTCGAGCCCTGGCGGGCCTGAGGCCATCGCCGTCCCCGCGTCGTCCACGTTCGCCGCGCTGCGGGAACGGAACTACCGCTTCTACTGGATCGGGCTCGCGTTCTACGTCCTGGGGCATCGCGCCGAATACGTGACGTTCGCCTGGATGGTGTGGGAGCTGACCCACGACGCGCTCTATCTGGGCTACTTGGGCATGGCGCAGGGCATTCCCTTCATGGCCTTCCAGCTCTGGGGCGGTGTGCTGGCCGATCGGGTCAACCGGCTGCGGCTGCTGCGCGGCACCCAGCTCGTCACCACGGTGGTGCTGGTCGCCGCCTTCGTGCTCTCGGTGGCGGGCGTGGTCCACGTCGCGCACCTGCTCGTGCTGGCCGCGCTCTCCAACTCGTTCCGCGCCTTCGACGAGCCGAGCCGGATGTCGCTCGTTCCCCAGATCGTGGGACGCGCGCGCCTGTCCAACGCGATCGCGCTCGGCTCGATCCCCTGGCAGGCCGGGCGCATGATCGGGCCGTCCATCACCGGGATCCTCATCGCGGCCTTCGGGGGCACGGTCGGCTTCGGGCTGGCCGCCGCCTCGTCGGCGGTGGCTCTCGTGCTGTACGGGAGGCTCCGCGTCAACTCGGACGCGCCCGCGCCCAGCGGGCAGCACGTCTTCCGGCAGCTCTACGACGGCCTGCACTTCGTCGCCCACGACTTCCTCTTCACGGGGCTCATCGGCCTGGCCCTCTTCAACGCGATCTTCGGCCTCTCCTACGTGACGCTGCTGCCGATCTTCGCCGACGTGTACTTCCAGGCCGGCTCCGCCGGCTACGGCCTGCTGAGCGCCGCGCACGGCATCGGCGCGCTCGTCGGCACGCTCATCGTGGCCACCATCGCCCCCCGCCTCCGCCGGCGCGGGCTGATCATCGTGGCCGGCGCCGCGGGAATGGGCCTGGCCCTGGTGATCTTCTCGCGGGCGCCGGGCCTCGGCCTCGCGCTGCCGATGCTGGCCTGCGTGGGCTTCAGCAACACGTTCTATCTCACGCAGGTGAGCACCCAGCTCCAGGAGACGGTGCCCGATAAGCTCCGCGGCCGGGTGATGAGCCTCTACGCGCTCTGCTGGAACCTGCTGCCGATCGGCGGGCTGCTGGGCGGCCTCCTCGCCGCGATGGTCGACGCGCGCTTCGCGGTGGCGGTGGGCGGCGCGCTGGTCGCGGCCAACGCGGTCAGCCTGCTGGCCTCCCGTCGGCTGCGGCTGCTATAGTCTTCAACCGGGAAGGAGACCAACATGGCCGACGTGCTGACGGTGGTGGCGAAGATCCGGGCCGCGAAGGGCAAGGGCGACGCGCTCACCGCGCTCTTGCGAGAGCAGGTGGCGGCGGTGCGCAAGGCAGAGCCGGGCTGCCTGGTCTATCGCCCGCATCGCTCCACCAAGGATCCCGATCTCTTCATCTTCTACGAGCAGTACAAGGACGACGCCGCCTTCGATCTCCACCGCAAGGCGCCGCACCTGGCCGCGTATCGCGAGCGGCGGGAGAAGGAAGGCCTGACGCAGGGCCCGGCCGAGGTCGAGATCTACCGCTCGATCACCGACTGATCTCGGCGGCCAGCTCTTTCCGGAGCGCCTCGGCCAGGCGCGCGTACTGGCCGGCGAAGTTGTAGAGTTGGGCCGAGACCCGGACCAGTCGCCGCGGCGGCGCGGGCCAGCGCATGATCGGCACCTCGATGCCCCAGCCGTCGAAGAGCCGCGCCTGGAGCGGCTCGGGCACCCGCCACCCGGTCTCCGGCTTGACGCTGTCGGGCAGGAGCACGCTCGCGAGCGAGCCGATCATCGCCTCGGGACACGCGGGCGCGGTGCCCACCGCCTCGCACAGCACCCGCCGCGCTTCGAGCGCGAGCGCACGGTTGCCCGCCATCAGCGCCGGCCATCCCCCCGGCACGAGCCCGCCCAGGTACTCGAGCGCCTTCGGCACGGTCAGCCACGCGGTCGGATCCTGCGTGCCGGTCCAGTCGAACTCGAGCCGGAAGCGTGACCGGCCCGCTCGCTCGCCCTTCGCGCCGTGGCTGATGGTCAGCGGGTGCACGCCGGCCTGCCGATCGCGGCGCACCCAGAGGAACGCGGAGCCCTTCGGGGTGCAGAGCCACTTGTGGCAGTTGGCGCTGTAGTAGGCGGCGCCGAGCGCGGTCAGGTCGAGCGGCACCATGCCGGGAGCGTGCGCGCCGTCCACCAGGCTCTCGACCGAGCGGCGTGCCAGCTCCGCGACCAGACGCTCGATCGGCAGGATCAGCCCGGTGGGGCTCGTGACGTGGTCGAGCAATGCCACCCGCGTGCGCGGCGTCACCTGCGCGAGCACCGTGTCCACGATCGCGTCCGGGGAGGCGACCGGAAACGGAATGGTGGCCACCGTGACCCGGGCTCCGCTGACCGACGCGACGTAGTCGAGCGTGTTACGGCAGGCCGCGTAGGCGTGGTCGGTCGTGAGCAGCTCGTCACCCGCGGCCAGGCGCAGCGAGCGCAGGACCGCGTTGACCCCACCGGTGGCGTTGCCGATGAACGCGAGGTCGTCGGGATCGGCGCCCACGAACGCGCCCAGCGCGGCGCGCGCCACGTCGAGGCGGCCCTCCAGCTCGCGTGACAGGAAGCGCACCGGCTCGGCCTCCATCTGGGCCCGCAGCTCCGCCTGGTAGCGCAGGATCTCGGTCGGGCACGCGCCGAAGGAGCCGTGGTTCAGGAACGCCACGCCGGGCTCGAGCGGCCATAGCGGCGCCCACTCGCTGCCCGTCCCTCCGCGCCCGGCGCTCAAAAGCCCGGCGGCGGACGGAAGCCCCCGACCACGTCGGCCAGTCGGCCGGCGATGTCGATCGGGGTCGCGTCCTCGAGATAGGGGCCGACGATCTGCAGCCCCACCGGCAGACCGTCGGCGGTCAGCCCGACCGGCGCGGTGGTCGCGGGCAGCCCGGCGAGCGTGGCGAACGAGATCCAGAAGCAGAGGTCGCTGTATGGCCGCGGGCCCGCCGGCGTGTCGAGCGTGCGGGTCAGCGGGTTGCCGGAGTGGTCGTGCGGAAAGGCCGGGATGAAGGTGGTCGGCATCAGGAACGCGTCGTGAGTGCGAAAGTACTCCTGCCAGATCCCGCGGGCCCGGCGACGGCGCGTCTCCATGGTCACGAGCAGCGCGTCGGGGGCGGTCACCGCCCGCGCGTACTTCGCGAGGTACGAGCCGTCCTGGTTCGCGGCGAGCTTCCGCATCCCTTCGAGCTGATCCTCCCGCACCGGCCCCGTGAACCGCGCGTAGAGGATGGTCAGATAGGCGTCGTACTGCTCGTCGACGTCGAGTCCCGGCGGCCAGCCCTGCTCGAGCTGGGCGCCCGCCTTGCGCAGCGCCTCCACCGCCGGCGCCAGCACCTCCCCCACCGCGGGGACGACCGCGCCGCGCGGATCATCGAGCATGTAGCCGATACGGTAGTCGCGCAGGCGCGCGCCGCGGGCGGGCGGCAGTGTCCAGCGCCAGGCGCGCGCGTCGTCGCCGTCGGGGCCGCCCAGCACTTCCAGCGCGGCGCGCAGATCGGCGGCCGACCGCGCGAGCGGCCCCGCCACCGGCAGCGTGGAGGGCGGCGTGGCCGGGATGCCGGGCGGCGGCGGGATGTGGCCGCGCATCGGGACCACGTCGAGTGACGGCTTGTGGCCGTAGATCCCGCAGAAGTGCGCCGGGACGCGGATCGAGCCGGCCAGGTCGCTGCCCGGCTCGAGATAGGTGAAGCCGGCCGCGAGCGCGGCCGCTCCGCCGCCCGTCGAGCCGCCCGGCGTCCGCGTCACGTTCCAGGGATTGTTGGTCTGGCCGTACACCGCGTTGTAGCTCTGCCAGTCGGCCGCGAAGAGGGGCACGTTGGACTTGCCGAGGATGATCATGCCCGCGCCGCGAAGCCGCGCCGCCACCGCGGCGTCGCGGGTGGGGACGTGATTGCGCAGCCCCGCCGAGCCCGCGGTGGTCGTGACGCCCGCCACCTCGAACGTGTCCTTGATGGTGCCCGGCACGCCGTGGAACGGCCCCCACCATTCCCGCCGCGCCCTCGCCTCGTCGGCGGCGCGTGCGCGCGCGAGCGCCGAGTCCGCAGTAAGCATCACGATCGCGTTCAGCTTCGGGTTGTGCTGGGCGATCCTCTCCAGCATCCGGGTCGTCAGCTCGAGCGAGGAGACCTGGCCGGTGCGGATCGCGCGGGCCGCGTCCAGGGCCGACGCGAAATCGAGATCGGCCGCCGCCGCGCGGG
>DATMMH010000170.1:0-8095 GCA_035569855.1 Candidatus Dormiibacterota bacterium | reverse complement strand
CCCCGATAGCCGCCGCGAGAACGGTGGCCAGCGCGACGGTGGCGAAGCCGACGGTCACCGAGATCCGGGTTCCATAGACCACCCGGCTCCAGATGTCGCGCCCGAGGTTGTCGGTTCCCATCCAGAACTGCCAGCTGGGCGCCTTCATGCGGGCCCCCGGCACCGAGTCGTCGTACGAGTAGGGGGCGATCCGGTCGGCGAACACGGCCATGACGATCAGCCCCACCACGATCACGGCGCCGATGGCCCCCAGCGGCTTCCGGCGGCAGAATCGCCAGGCGAGACCGATGGCGCGCGCCCGCGGGAGCGGGCGGGCCAGGGCCCGACTTTCCGGAGCCGCGATGGTCTGGAGCGAGTCGGCCATCAGTAGCGGATCCGAGGGTCGATCATGGCGTAGCAGAGGTCGACCAGCAGGTTGCTGGCGACGATGATCGTCACGATCAGCAGATTGATGCCCTGGATCACCGGGTAGTCGCGCTGGGTGATCGCCTCGACCAGGAACTGGCCCATGCCCGGGAGCCCGAAGATCGTCTCGATGATCACGCTGCCGCCCGCGATCTGGGCGATCTGGAGCCCGAGCACGGTGACCACCGGGATGATCGCGTTCTTGAGGCTGTGCTTGAGCACGACCACGCGCTCCCGGAGACCCTTGGCCCAGGCGGTCCGGACGTAGTCCTGCCGCAGCACCTCGAGCAGCATGCCGCGGGTGAGCCGCATGATCGCGGCCGCAGAAGCGGTGCCGAGGATGATCGCCGGCAGCACGAGCTGGAGGAGGTAGTTCGCCGGCCCCTGCGCGAACTCGGTGAATCCGGACCGGGGCGTCCATCCCCACCAGATGGCGGGGAGCAGGATCACTACGATGGCCTGCACGAAACCGGGCACGGACAGGCCGAGAATGGCGGCGCTCCGGGCGAAGAAATCGAGCGCGCCGTCCTGGCGCACCGCCGACAGGATGCCGATCGGCACGCCGATCACGACTGCGACCATGAGGGCCATGAGGCCCAGCATGAGCGTCACCGGCATGCGCCGGGCGAGCTCTCCCAGCACCGGTTGATGCGTCCACAACGACTCCCCCAGGTCGCCCTCCGCGAGCTGGCGGACCCAGACCATGTACTGCACGGGAATCGGACGGTCGAGACCGAGCTTGGCCCGGAGGTCCTCCAGGTCTTTCCCGTAGGCCTTCTCCTCGAGCATGAGCTGGACGACGTCGCCCGGGATCAGGCGGGGCAGCGTGAAGACGATCAGGGACGCGATCACCAGCGAGGGGATGGCGATGACGAGTCGGCGCAGGACGTAGTGTCGCACGTTGCCGCGAGGGGAGCCGCGCCGCCCCGCTCCGAGGTGGCGCGGCCCCGGGTTCCTCTACTTGTCGATCCAGGCGGCCATCATGCGGCCGCCGTAGTCGAAGCCGTTGTTGGGCATGTAGTTCTTGATGTGCGCGTCCCAGGCGCTGACCACCTTGACCGAGCCGTCCGCCGGGGCGAGCGCCTGCTCGGCCAGATAGCGCTGGATGTCCCAGACGATCTGCTTGCGCTTGGCGACGTCGGGCGTGCGCCGCTGCAGCTTGATCATCTCGGTGAGCTTGGGGTCGTTCACGTTCATCACGTTCAGCGCCTCTCCGGGCATGTAGTAGCGGTAGAAGTAGGCCTCGGGATCGACCCACGCCCCGCGCAGCCCCACGAACATCTGATCGAACTTTCCGTAGATCGTGCTGGAGATGTACGCCCCGTACTCCTTGAGGTTCAGGGTGGCGTCGACCCCGGCCGTCTTCCAGTTCTTCAGCAGGATCTGGACGAAGTCGATGAAGTCGGGACCGTAGCCGGGGGTGCTGTCCACCTGCGTCTTGAACCCGTTCGGATGGCCGGCCTCGGCGAGGAGGCGCTTGGCCTCCGCGGTCGAAAACTCGTAGAGCTTGCGGCCCTCGGGGCCTAGCTGATCGATCGGGATCGTCCACTCCGACGAGGCGGCGGGCACCGCGGGGTTGGGCGTCCAGACACCCTGGGAGAACGCGTTGGCCTCGAAGATCTCGGCCAGGCTGGTCGCCCGGGATAGCGCCCGCCGGACCCGGATGTCGTTGAAGGGGGGCTGGTCGATCTTCATGCCGATCAGCCCGCTGGTGAACCACGGATATTCCGCGGTCTGGAGCCCCGGCTTCCGCTGCTTGGCCACGCCGAGGTCGAGCCGGCGCACGACCTGCTGGTACTCGGGACCGAAGTCGAGCTTCCCGGAGAGCCAGGCGGCCAGGCGGGACGAGGGGTCCTTGTCGATGATCACCTCGACCGCGTCGGCGTAGGGCAGCCCCGGAACGAAATAATTCGGGTTCCGGACGTAGGAGATCTTCACGTTCGGCTCCCACCGCTCCAGCATCCAGGGTCCGGTTCCGACCACCGACTCCGCCTTCTTCAGATCGCCGAACTTCTCGACGCACTCCTTGGCGATGATCCAGGTCGACGTCGACGCGAGCATGTCGAGGAACCAGGCGTTCGGCTCCTTCAGGGTGAACTTCACGGTGTACTTGTCCGGCGCGTCGATCCTGTCGACGTACTCCAGCACGGGCCGGTTGCCGTTGCCCTTGATGGTGAGAAAGCGGTCGTAGGTGTACTTGACGTCGTCCGCGGTCAGCTCGCGCCCGTTCACCGGAGGCTTGGGGTGCCAGCGAACACCCTTCTTGAGCTTGAAGACGTAGGTCGTGTCGTTGGGCTGGGTCCACGACTCGGCGAGGTCGGGCTCGATCGGGTACGTGGTGGGCTTGACGCTCGGACCCGCCTTCACTTTGACGAGCCGGCTGTACGCGAACGACAGCGGGATCATCGTGATGAACGAGATCGTCAGGTGCGGGTCGAATCCGGTGACCGGATCGAGCTGGTGGGCGAGGCGAAGCGTCCCGCCGCGCTTCGGGGTCTGCGCGGGGGCCGCCGGCGGCCTCGCCAGATCGATCGCGGCCCCGGCCGCGGCGGCGGCCCCGAGCTTGAGAATGCTTCTGCGCGTCAGGGAGGCGTCGGTCGTCGTCGACTCACCCATGGTAGCTCCTCGCGGCGCCTTCGGCGCGTGTGGGAACGGGTCTGGTCCCGGCTGGCGGATCCGGGTACGGCATACTAGGACGGGCGCCGGGGCCCGTCAATGAGGGATCGACACCGGCGACAGGTCACGGGGCCGCGCGGCCCGGTCAGGCGAGGGCCAAATGCTCGAGCCGAACGCGGGTCTCCCCGTACGCCGCCATCTGCCCGAAGTTCGACATGATGTCCTCGGTGAGGACGTTCGCGCCGCCCCCGCGCTTGATCCACGTGCCGACCGGCATGATCACCATCCCGCGGCCGATCCGTGCGTCCACCAGGACCAGGACCTCCAGGCGGCCGACCGGGGAACGGATGATCGCCCGCTCGCCATTCGCGATCCCGTACTGCGCCGCGGTCTCGGGCCCGACTCGCACGGAGGCGACGGCCGGATGCTCCTTCTCGAGGATCTGGGAGAGCAGCCACTTCTTGCTGTAGTTGGTCACCAGGGTGAGGGGATAGTCCGGCAGCACGCGGGGCTCGTGGCGAAGCGCGCTGATGAACTCGAAGCGGCCCGACTTCGTCGGGAAGACGTGATCCGCGAAGGGCACGAGCGGCGCCACCGGGCAGCGGACCGGCCCCTGCAGGACCTGCTCGACCGACACGCCCCGCCGGGTCAGCGGGGTGAAGATGCGCTCGAGCCAGTCGCGCGGGGCGCCCGCCATCTCGGATCCGATGCCGAGCCGTTCGGCGAGCGCCTGGAAGATCGAGAGGTCCGAGCGCGACTCGCCCACCGGGTCGATGACCCGGTTCACCCCGCCGATGATGTTGTGGCCCCAGGAGACCAGCATGTCCTCCTCTTCGAGGAACGTCGTGGTCGGTAGGAAGACGTGGGCGTAGTCGGCGGTGTCGGTGAGGACCTGATCCACCACCACCACGAACTCCAGGGAGGCCATCCCCCGGGCCACGAGATTCGAGTTCGGGGACTGGTTCACCGGGTTGCCGCTGTTGACGAACATCATCCGGATGGGCGGCTTCTGGGCGTCCTGCAGCCCGCGGCCGAGCAGTGGCTCCGGGATCGCTCGATGCTGGCGGACCCGGTCCCCGGCCTCCACCGTCTTGTCGAAGTGGCGCTGCGTGTTGTAGCCGTGCGACACCCCGCCGCCCGCGACCCCGATGTGGCCGGACAGCGCGCCGAGCGCGTCCACGCACCGGAAGATCTCCGCGCTGTGCTGGTACTTGTTGAGACCCCAGCCGAGCAGGATGGAGGCCGGTCGCGTGGTCGCGTAGGCGCGGGCGAGGGAGCGGACCTCCGCCTCGTCGAGCTCGCACGCGCGACAGAGCGCGTCGAGCGGCCGCGCGTCGAGCAGCGCGGTGAACGCGTCGAAGCCGTGGCAGTGGGCCGCCACGAAATCGCGGTCCAGGAGAGCCTCCTCGAGGATGACCTTGGCCATCGCCATGGCCAGCTCCGCGTCGGTGGCCACCCGCGGCTGTACGTGACGATCGCAGAAGTTGGCCGACTCGCTCCGCACCGGGTCGATCAGGATCACCTGGCCGCCCCGCCGCCGCACCTCCTTGAGGATCGGCACCGTGTGGAGGTTGGTGGCCATCGGGTTGCGGCCCCACAGGAGCACGAGTCGGCTGTTGAGCATGTCCGACGGGTCGTGGCCGGCGCGCACCCCGAAGTCGAGGGCCTGGCCGGCGCGGGCGGCGCCGCTGCAGAGCGAGCCGCTGGTGGTCGTGACCCCGCCGAGCAGATTCCAGAAGCGCCGGCTCAGGAGCTTGGTGGCGCCCCAGGATCCGGTGCGCTGGTAATGCATGATCGAGAGCGGCCCCGGATCGGCGCAATAGCCGCGGATCTTCTCGGCGACCAGGTCGAGCGCCTCGTCCCAGCCGATGCGCTCCCAGCCGCCGTCGGCCCGCCCGTTCTCGCGCTTGAGCGGGTAGAGCTGGCGCTCCGGGCTGTAGACGCGCTCCGGGAACCGGTAGGTCTTGCCGCAGAGATAGCCCTGGGTGAACTCGTGGTCCGGATGGCCCTCGAGCCTCACCACGCGGCCGTCCTTCACGTGGGCGACGATCCCGCAGCCGTCCGGGCAGTCGAGCGTGCACGAGGTGTAGATCGTCCCTTCCATCTAGGTGTGGCTCCTTGTCCGGGGTGACTTGCCGCGCCGCTTCCCGCGCGGGCGGGGCATCGCCCCCGGCGCCTTCCACCAGCCGAGCTCCCGTCCGGGGCCGCGGCCCGGGGCCGCGACCATCAGCACCTTGGCGTCGACCCGCCCGACGTTCTTGCCCATGTGGGGGATCTCGGCGTTGAAGTAGAGGCAGTCGCCGGCCCGGAGCGGGATCTTCTCGTCTCCGAGCTGGAAGAGGATCTCGCCCTGCAGCACGAAGGACAGCTCCTCGCCCTCGTGCGCGGTGAGCACGTCGGCCCGGTTCTTCACCGGGAAGGTGAGCAGGAAGGCGTCCATGCGCTGGCCGGGCCAGCCCACCGCCATCGGCTGGTAGCTGTAGCCGGTGGCGGACACCGTTTGCGGCGTCCGGCGCTCGCCGGAGCGGACCAGGGCATAGTGCGGCGTGGTGGTTGCGCCGGCCGCGTCCTGGAAGAGCTGGCCCAGATCGACCCCCACGGTGCGGGTGATCAGGATCAGGTTGGCGATCGACGTCGAGACGCGGCCGCGCTCGAGCTTGGAGAGAAAAGGCTCGGACAGCCCGGTCTTGTCGCTGAGCTCGCGGAGGGTGAGGCGCCGGGCCTGGCGGGCCTCGCGCAGGCGTGCCGCCACCTTCTGCACCAGCGCCGCCGTCTCGGGGAGGATTTCTTCCAAGTTAATGTCCGCTTGCCTCAGAGGAAACCACTCGGGTATCCTCCCTGTCAAGCGGGGAGAATCGGCTTGACAGCCCGAGCCCCAGTCGCTTTACTTCAGTCGCACACACGCGAGATCCACCAGGAGGTTTCCGCATGCGCGCACGACGTCTCCCGCTCCTCTCCGCCGCGGCTCTGCTGCTCGCCGCCTGGGCCGGCTCCGCCGCGGCTCAGGCGCCGATCAAGATCGGCGACATCAACTCCTACAGCGGCATCGGCGCCCCCTTCACCGGGCCCTACCGCGCGGGCGTCGAGATGGCGGTCGAGGAGATCAACGCCAAGGGCGGCGTCCTCGGCCGCAAGCTCGAGGTGTTGTTCCGCGACGACAAGGGCCAGCCCGCCGAGGCGGTCAAGCACGCCCAGGAGCTGGTGGAGTCCGACAAGGTCGTCATGATCAGCGGCAGCTTCCTTTCCAACGTGGGGCTCGCGGTGTCCGACTGGGCGAAGCAGAACAAGACCATGTTCCTCGCCGCCGAGTCGCTGACCGAGGCGCTCACGTGGTCCAAGGGCCACGACTACGCGGTGCGCCTGCGGCCCAACACCTACGAGCAGGGCCGGATGCTGGCCGACAAGGCCGGCAAGATGAAGTACGTCAAGTGGGCGACGATCGGCCCGAACTACGAGTACGGCAAGCGCGCGTGGGAGACCTTCCGCGACCGCCTGAAGGAGCTGAAGCCCGACGTGCAGGTCGTGGGCGAGCACTGGCCGACCCTCGGCAAGATCGAGCCGGGGCCGCTGGTCACCGCCATCCTGAACCAGAACCCGGACGCGCTCTACGTCTCGCTCTTCGGCAGCGACTGGCTCGCCTTCGTGCGCGAGGCGAGCAAGCGCGGGCTCTTCCAGAAGATGTTCGTGGTGGGCATCCTCCTCGGCGAGCCCGAGTACATCGACCCGCTGAAGCTCGAGGCCCCGGAGGGCATGCTGGTCACCGGCTACCCCTGGTACGACATCAAGATGCAGAGCCATCAGGAGTGGGTCGCCCGCTTCGTCAAGCGCGGAGACAAGAACCCGGTGCTGGGCTCCCTGATCGGCTACGTGACCTACCAGTCGGCGGCCGAGGCGATCAAGCGAGCGGGCGGCACCGAGACCGCGAAGCTGGTCGCCGCGTTCAAGGGGCTGAAGGTCGAGACCCCGATCGGGCCGGTCACCTTCCGGGCCTCCGACGGGCAGTCCACGCTGGGTGCGTGGGTGGGGACGACCAAGGTCGACGCCCAGCGCGGCGTCGGCATCATGGTCAACCACGAGTACGTGCCGGGTGAGAAGGTGCTGCCGTCCGACGAAGAAGTGAAGAAGCTTCGCCCGGCCAATTAAGACGACCCTCATCCCTGGCGGCCCTCTCCTCCGGGCTCGGGGGAGAGGGCAGGGTGAGGGGCTCTGACATGTCCCTCCTGATCGTCCAGCTGCTGAGCGGGCTCGCCAACGCGATGTTCCTCTTTCTCATCGCGTCGGGCCTCACCCTCATCTTCGGCGTCACCCGCATCGTCAACTTCGCCCACGGCTCGTTCTACATGCTCGCCGCCTACCTCACGTACTCGCTCGCGACCGCGCTGCCGGGCGGCCCCGCCGCCTTCTACCTGGCGGTGCTGCTGGCCGCGCTGCTGGTGGCCGCGGTGGGCGGGCTCGTCGAGGTGCTGTTGCTGCGTCGGGTGTACAAGGCGCCCGAGCTCTACCAGCTCCTGCTCACCTTCGCGCTCGTGCTCGTGGTCGCCGATGCGGTGCGTTATCTCTGGGGCGCCGACAACAAGACCGGTCCGGTCGCGCCGGGGCTCGCCGGCTCGGTGGAGGTGGCGGGCCAGCTCTTCCCCTCCTACGACCTGGCCATGATCGTGTTCGGACCGCTGGTCGCCCTCGGGCTGTGGCTGCTCTTCCACCGCACGCGCTGGGGCATCCTGATCCGCGCCGCGACCCAGGACCGCGAGATGGTGGCCGCGCTCGGGGTCGACCAGTCGCGGCTCTTCACGTCGGTCTTCGTGCTGGGCTCGTTCCTGGCCGGGCTCGGCGGCGCGCTGCAGGTACCGCGCCTGGCCCTCACCACCGTGATGGACACTTCGGTCATCGTCGAGGCCTTCGTGGTCGTCGTGATCGGCGGGATGGGCTCGGTGTGGGGCGCCCTGCTCGCCTCGCTGCTCATCGGCGTGCTCAACGCCTTCGGCGTCCTGGTGTTGCCGAAGAGCGCCATCGTGCTGATCTTCGTGGTGATGGCGATCGTGCTGGTGGTTCGCCCGTGGGGTCTTCTGGGCCG
>DATMMH010000169.1:0-10148 GCA_035569855.1 Candidatus Dormiibacterota bacterium | reverse complement strand
CTCGATCGAGGCGTTCAAGGCGAGGAGATGGGTCTGAGCCGCGATGTCCTGGATGGTGTTCACGATGTCGGAGATCTCGAGGGACCGGTCACCGAGGGACTTGATCTTCTTGGAGATCGTCTGCACCTCGGCGCGGATCTGCTGCATGCTCGCGAGGCTGTTGCGAACCGCCTCCTGACCCTTGTCCGCGGCCTGCAGCACCTGGCGCGCGGCCTTGGCGCTCTGGTCGGCGCTGTCGGCCACCTGGCGCACCGACACCGTCATGTCCGCCACCGAGCGGGTCACGGTCACCGCGTCGCGGGACTGGGCCTGCGCGGCGTGCGCCACGTCACCGGTGATCTTGATCGTGTCCTGGGAGCCCTCGGCCACTCGCAGGGCGGCGTGCCGCACCTCGCCGACGACCGAGGCGATCTCCTCGACCATCAGGTTGATGGCGTCGACCACGTTGCCGAGCACGTCCCACGTCACTTCGCCGCGTCGGGTAAGATCACCCTTGCCGATCTCCACGACGGTGTCGAGGAACTTGATGATGTTCTGTTGCAGGTCCTCGCGCTTGCGCCGCTCCTCGTCGCGGTCGGCCTCCGTCTGCACGAGCGACCGCAGCCGCACGATGCTGTCGTTGAAGGTGACCGCCATCTGGCCGAGCTCGTCCCGCGAGGTCACCGCGACGAGCTGCGAGAGATCTCCGCGCCCGACCCGCTCGGCCACGCTCATCAGGGCGTTGACCGGCCGAGTGATCCGCTGGGCGAAGATCACCCCGGCCAGGACCGCCGCGGCCGCGACACCGGCGAAGACCAGGAGAAGGAAGTTGCCGGCCCGAAGCGCGTCGGCATTGATGATGGTCCTGTCCATACCCACCCGCACCGTCCCGAGCTGGCCGCCCAACATGAGGACGCCGATGTCGATGATCTGGCGCTCGCGCCCGGTGCGGGGATCGGGATAGCTCATCTCCCGAACCGTCGGCTTCGTGGCCCCGACCGGCACCAGGTTCTGCTCGATGATGCCCTTGGGCACTACCGGCGCGAAGGTGTGGGCGATGAGGGCGCGCTGGGGGTCGTAGACCATCACGTACGCCACCCCGGTGATCTTGGCGAACTCGTCCACCTGGGCCTGCACGGTCGAGGCGTCGCGGTTGACGACCAGATCGGCGCCGGAGCTGGCCAAGCTGTTTGCGATGGCGCTACCCTTATCCGTGAACTCCCGGGTCAAGCTGTCCTGCAGTGAGCGATAGGCGATGGTCCAGCTCAACGCGGCCAGCGGGACCAGGACCAGCACCAGGAACAAGGTGATCTTGGCCAGGAGACCGAACCGCACCCGGGGTACCGAGGCGGAGTCGGCGGCGCGCTCCCCGCCAGACGCCGCGCTCTCTGCGCGCTTCCTCATGGCGTGTCTCCTCCAACCCTTCTTGGTGCCGTCCATTCCGCGCCTCAGGCCTTGACCGCCGCGGACCAATCCGCGATCGGAACCCAGCGGTCGCTCTCGACGCGCGTGAAGTAGACGCTGTCCAGGCCCTGGTGCCGCTCGGCCGTGAAGGTGAGCGGGGCACCGATGCCGAGGTCGAGCCCGCGCAGCGACTCGAGCGCCTGCCGGAAGGTCTGGCGGCTCGCGCCGGCGCCGGCTCGGCGCAGCGCTTCGACGATGACCCGCGCGTTGACGTAGCCTTCGAGGCTGATGAAGCTGTACTTCTGCGGGGTGTACCCGGGATCGCGGACCCCGTCGGGGACCGACGGGTTGTGCTTGTCCATGAGGCTGCGGTATTCCGCGACGCCAGGCAGACTCGCGTCGTCGTAGCTCGGCACGACCTGTGAGTTGACCAGCGCGCGCGTATAGTCCCGTCCCTTCGCTCGACCGTGTTTGACCAGGAGGGCCAGCATCGCGTCCGAACCGACGAAAGACACGTTCGAGATCGGCGCGGTGAACCCCGCGTCGCGGGCGGACCGTACGAACGCGGCACAACCCTGATACGCGCCGGTGCAGAGCACCACGTCGCTCCCCGCCTCTCGGAGAGCCGTGACCGCCAGCCCCATGTCCTCCTCGAACGTGGCGTTCCGGACGTAGGTGGCTTCGGCCACGATCTTGACGCTGCGCACCGCGAGCGCGCGGGCGACCCCGTCGGTACCGCTCCGGCCGTAGGCGTCGATCTGGTAGTACACGCCGAACCGCCGCGCCCCCGCTTGCCAGAAGCGCTCCACCAGCGCGGCCATCTCCTGCCGGTAGGAGGCCCGCACGTTGAAGACCTGCTCGACGTAGGGCGCCTCGCGCTGGGGCTGAGCCCCCGTGAAGTTGCCGACCAGCACCACGTGCTGGTCGGCGTACTGCTTGATGACCGGCAGGGCCCGCGTCAACGTCGGCGTCCCCACGTAGTTGGACAGAAAGAACACCTTCTCGCGATCGAGGAGGTGGATCGTGTTGCGGATGCACGGCTCGGGATTGTAGCTGTCGTCGAGCGCGGCCACCGTGATCGACCGCCCGAAGATTCCTCCACGCGCGTTGATCTCGCTGTAGTACGCCTGCGCGCCGCGGTAGAGCTCGGTGCCCAGCCCGGCGGCGGAACCGCGGAAGGCGGCGCTCATGCCGATCCGGACGTCGCCCGCGCTCCCGCTTGCCGCGGTGCCGTCGGCCGGAAGCCCCTTGGCCGGCGCGAGCGGTCGACCGGCCGGGGACTGCGCCCGCGCCGGGGCCCCGCTCAGAACGCGACCCGCGAGACCTGCCGACAGGACTCCGAGGAATGCTCTCCGCTTCATGCCGGTTCTCCGTGCGTGGGCGACTCGGGACTGCCCCCGGGCGTCCCGACCCGCAGGGCCGCGAGCACTCGGGGGACGTCCAGCAACGCCAGCGTCTCTCCTGCCCATTGCAGCCAGCCCGAAACGAACGCGCGCGGTCCCCGGATCCGGGCCGCGGACGGGGCGTCCGGAGGCAGTACCTCATCGAACGGCTCGAGGCCCAGCACCGTGTCGACGACGACCGCCGCCTGGAGCGGGCCATCCCGCATCACGAGAGTCCGGACGCTGCGCGCCGGGCGTGATTCCGGCAGGCCGAGAACGTCGCGGACGTCCACGATCGGCATCACGGTGCCGCGCAGGTTGGCGATCCCGATCAGATGCCGGGGAGCGCGGGGTACCCCGGTGATGTCGTCGAAGACCGCCACCTCTCGCGCGCTCCGGACGTCCACCGCGAACCGGGAGCCCGCCAGGGCGAACAAACAGGCGCGCAGGGCCGGAGCGGCTTCCGGCCGCGACGGCAGGACGGGAGACGTGGAGGCCGGGATGTGGGCCATCGAGCCTATCGCACGAACTGGCGGACCACGCCCAGGAGCTGATCTGCCGTGAAGGGCTTGGCCAGATAGTCCGCCGCCCCCTGTCGCTGTCCCCAGAGCCGGTCACTTTCCTGATTCTTCGAGCTGACGAACACCACCGGCGTGTCCTTGGTGCGCGGGTCCCGACGGAGGCCCCGCAGCACCTCGTAGCCGTTGCGTTTGGGCATGACGATGTCGAGCAGGAGTACGTCCGGCTGCTCCTCCACGACTCGCTCCTCGATCATCTCGCCGTTCTCGTACGAGACGACCTGGTGACCGGCCGACTTGAGAATGCCCTCGATCAGTTTCAGTTCCGACACCGCGTCATCGACCACCATCACCTTGCCCACGAAGCGACCTCCTCGCCTGAGTGGTGCACCGTTATCCGACTCCCGCCAGGGCTTGGCAGGGGGTTCATCTACTGCAAACCCCCTACCAACCGAGGTTTTCCGCCGTCTTGGAGCCCCTCTAGGAGGCGTTCGGCTAGGTCTCATGGATTCAAGGCTTTCTGGTCCTTGCGGTGCGTTTGAGCCGCGGTCTCGGTCCACTGACAGCCAGCGGACGTCCAGCAGGTGACGCGTACTGTCAGAAGTAGTGCCCGGAACCGTCGTCTGCCCCAGGATTGGGGCAATTGCTCACGGCGCAGTGCACCGACGCTCGGCATCGGCCTGAGCGGAGTGGGCGGGGCCCGACTTGCGATGGCGGAGGGCGTATGTTAGCGTAGCGCTGCGTTTTTATGGAACTCCCACCGGCTGTCCTGCAGACTTCTGGAGGACGACAAGGAGACCCTGAATAAATGGCCGAGAGCGCGCTCCATCTCACCGAGGCCAGCTTCGACACTGAAGTGGGCAATCGCACCGAGTTGATGATGGTCGACTTCTGGGCCGAGTGGTGTGCCCCCTGCCGGGCCATCGCGCCCACCCTCGAGGAGCTGGTCCGTGAGGGCAATGGAACGGTGACCCTTGCCAAGGTCAACGTCGACGAGCAGCCGGCCCTGGCCGCTCGTTACGGCATCCGATCCATTCCCACCATCTTGTTCGTCAAGGGTGGCAAGGTGCTGGACCAGGTGATCGGCGCGGTCCCCAAAGCCCAGCTCAAGAAGAAGCTGGACGCCAACGCCTGAGCGGGTCATCGATGTCGCCGGTGGGGCCTGATCTCCCCCCACTCTCACCGACGCGGGAAGAGTTTGGCGCCCTGGCCGGACAGGGAAACCTGGTCCCGATCTTCGCCGAGCTGGCCGCGGACCTCGACACCCCGCTCTCGGCCTTCCTGCGCCTGCGCCCCGGCTCCTACGCGTTCCTCCTCGAGTCGGTCGAGGGTGGCGAGAAGTGGGCCCGGTACTCCTTCCTGGGCTCGGACCCGCTCCTCGTATTCACCGCCAAGGGCAAGCGTGTCAGCGTGCGGCACGCCGATGGGCACACGGAGCTCCTGCCGAGCACCGATCCGTTCGCGTCGCTGCGGGAGCTCCTCTCCCGCTTCAAGCCGGTTCCGGTCTCCGGCCTGCCTCGATTCCAGGGCGGGGCGGTGGGCTTCCTGTCCTACGACATGATCCGCCACGTCGAGCGGCTCCCTTCCCTGACCCGAGACGATCAGAAGCTGCCCGACGCGGTGTTCATGTTCACGGACAGCCTGCTCGTCTTCGACAACCTCCGGCACCGGCTGCTCGTGATCGCCAATGCGCACGTGACCAAGACGGACCCCGCCTCGCTGGATCGAGCCTACGACGCGGCCGCGGTCAAGATCGGCATGCTGCTGGGGAACCTGCGGAGACCGGCGCGGTCCCCCGCCCCGCTCACGATTCCGCCGGTCGATCCGCTGGTGGCCCTCGGTGACGAGGGCTTCGTCTCCACGATGGATCAGACCGCCTTCATGGAGAGCGTGCGCCGCGCGAAGGAATTCATCGCGGCCGGCGACGCCTACCAGATCGTGGTCTCCCGGCGGCTCGATACCGAGCTCCGCGCGGATCCCTTCACGGTCTATCGCGCGCTTCGCACCATCAACCCGTCGCCCTATCTCTTCTTCCTCCGCCTGGGCAAGACCAGCATCGTCGGCTCCTCCCCGGAGGTCCTGGTTCGTCTGGAGGACGAGCGGGTGGAGGAGCGGCCCATCGCGGGGACCCACCCGCGCGGGCGCAACGAGGAAGAAGACGCCCGGCTCGCGAAGGAGATGCAGGCGGATCCCAAGGAGCGCGCGGAGCACGTGATGCTCGTGGACCTCGGGCGCAACGACGTGGGGCGGGTGAGCCGGATCGGATCGGTCGAGGTTTCCGAGTTCATGGTGGTCGAGCGCTATTCGCACGTCATGCACCTGGTCAGCCATGTGCGGGGACTGCTCGAGCCCGGCAAGGACGCCTTCGACGTGCTGGCCGCCTGCTTTCCGGCGGGGACCCTGACCGGGGCGCCCAAGATCCGCGCGATGGAGATCATCGAGGAGCTGGAGCCGACCCGCCGCGGCCCCTACGGGGGCGCGGTGGGCTACATCTCGTATTCGGGCACGCTCGATTCGTGTATCACGATCCGCACCGTGGTCTGCCACGGCCGTCGCGCGTCCGTACAGGTGGGCGCGGGAATCGTCGCCGACTCTGACCCGAAGACGGAGTGGCTCGAGACATGCTCGAAGGCCCGCGGGATGATCCTGGCCCTGCGAATTGCCTCGCAGGAGCAGCCGCGATGATCCTGGTCCTCGACAACTACGATTCGTTTACCTACAACCTGGTGCAGTACCTGGGAGAGCTCGGCGCGACCATGCGGGTGGCTCGCAACGACGCGCTCACGGTGGACGACGTCGAAGGCCTCGCTCCGGATGGCATCGTCGTCTCCCCGGGGCCCGGCAATCCCGACGGCGCCGGCATCTCGCTCGATCTGATCCGCCGCTTTCACGCGCGCGTGCCGATCCTGGGCGTCTGCCTCGGGCACCAGGCGATCGGCCAGGCGTTCGGCGGCACTGTGGCGCGGGCCGGGCGCCAGATGCACGGCAAGACCTCCCCGATCACGCACGACGGCCGTGGAGTCTTCCGCGGTCTGCCGCCGGGCTTCGAAGCCACGCGCTATCACTCGCTGGTCGTCCTGGAATCGGGGCTGCCCGGCGAGCTCGAGATCTCGGCGCGAGCGGATGATGGCGAGATCATGGGATTGCGGCATCGACGCTTCCCGGTGGAAGGCGTACAGTTCCATCCCGAGTCCATCCTCACCAGCCAGGGCAAGGCGCTGCTGCGGAACTTCCTGGAGCTGACCTCGGTCTCCGCCCCCGCATGAAGGCGTCCGAGCCACCCGAACGGGTGAGCCTTGGTCGGCTGGGCGAGCGCGGATTGATCCGTCGCATCCGGAGTCGTGAGGCGGCCCGCACGCCGGGGGCGGGAGTGGAGGTCGGCATCGGCGACGACACCGCGGTGCTCACGGTCCCACCGGGTCACCGACTGCTCGCCACCACCGACCTCCTGATCGAGGGTGTCCACTTCCGGCGGGTTTCGGCCGGTCCCGCCGACATCGGCTGGAAGGCCCTGGCGGTCAACCTGTCCGACATCGCGGCCATGGGGGGCATTCCCCGCTGGGCCCTCGTCGCCCTCGCGGTTCCCGCCGAGACGCAGGTGGAGTCCGTGGACGCCTTCTACGTGGGCCTCGACGAGGCCGCGGCGCCGCACGGCGTGACCGTGGTCGGCGGCGACACCTCGGCATCACCGGGGGGCTGGGTGGTGAACGTCACGCTCCTCGGCGTCCATCCAGGCGCGCCACGCCTGCGATCCCAGGCCCGCGTCGGCGACGTGGTGGCGGTCACCGGGAGCCTCGGCGCCTCCGCCGCGGGGCTTCACGCGCTCGAGACCGGGCTCGACCGCGCGCGCGACGCCGGGCTGACCTCGAGGCAGCTGGCCGAGATCACCGGTGCCCACCTCCGACCGCGTGCCCGCGTGGCCGAGGGCCGCTGGCTCGGGCAAGCCTCGGGGGTGCACGCGATGATGGATTGCTCGGACGGCCTCGCCACCGACCTCGCCCACGTCTGCCGGGAGAGCGACGTGGGCGCCCGGATCGCACTCGATCGGATCCCGGTGGCCTCGGCCGTGGAGCAGGCCGCGCGGGCGCTCGGCCGGGACTCCCGTGAGTGGGCGGTGTGCGGAGGCGAAGACTACGAGCTGCTGTTGACGGCCGATCCCGGCGCGATCGATCACCTCGTCGCGGGCCTCCGGGAGGCGACGGGGAGCTCGCTCACCGTCATCGGACGCATCGAGGGGCCGGCGGGTGAGGTCGTGTTCGTGGATACAAACGACCGGCCGGTCGCGATGCGGGCCGGGTTCGAGCATTTCCATGGCTAGACGGTATGGATAAGCGGCTTCTCCTCGAGCTGCTAGGGCTCGCGGCCTTGCTGCTCGTCTCGGCCCTCCTGTCGGGCGCCGAGGCGGCCTATTTCTCGCTCGGGCGCACGCGTCTCAAGGAGCTGGCCGAGCAGGAAGGCAGGGCCCCGGGCCCGCTCGTCCCCCTGCTCAAGCAGCCGCACGAGCTGCTCGTCACCCTGCTGGTGGGAATCACGCTGGTCAACATCGGGGCGTCGGCTCTCGCGGCCACGATCGCCGAGCAGATCTTCGGCTCGATCGGCCTGGCGATCGCCATCGCGAGCATGGTCTTCCTGCTCACCGTGTTCGGCGAGGTGCTGCCGATGACCCTCGCGGTCGAGCACCCGCTGCGCTTCGCGGCGTGGGTGAGCCGTCCGGTCGGGTGGCTCTCGGTGGCGCTCAAGCCGATCCGCATCGGCCTCGGCACCTTCACCGCGCTCACCCTCCGGGTCGTCGGCTCCGAGCGGGCGAAGGGGCAGCCCGAGATCTCCGAGGAAGAGCTGCGCACGCTGGTGGACGTGGGCGCACGGGAGGGCGTGGTGGAGCGGTCCGAGCGGGAGATGATCCACAAGGTCTTCGAGCTCGAGGACACGCTCGTGCGCGAAGTGATGGTGCCACGACCCGACATGTTCTGTCTCGACGTGGCGACCCCGCCCGACCGGCTTCTCCCGCTCCTCCGGGAGCAGCTCCATTCCCGGGTGCCCGTCTTCGAGGACACGGTCGACCAGATCGTCGGGGTGCTCTATACCAAGGATCTGCTGCCGCACGTCGGCGGCCTCCCCTCCTCCTTCGACCTCAGGCCGCATCTCCATCCTCCCTATTTCGTGCCGGAGTCGAAGCGGGCGGACGCGCTGCTGCGCGAGTTCCAGGCCAAGAAGCTCCATCTCGCCATCGTGGTGGACGAATATGGCGGCACCGCCGGCCTCGTGACGCTCGAGGACCTGCTGGAGGAGCTGGTCGGCGAGATCCGGGACGAGTACGACGAGGACGAGCGCCTGATCCAGCGCGTCAGCCCACAGAGCTTTCGGATCTCCGGCCGCCTCCCGATCGACGAGCTGAACGCGGCCACCGGGCTGCAGATTCCCAACGAGTCCTTCGACACGGTGGGCGGCTGGGTGCTCGATCTGTTCGGGCGGGTTCCCCACAAGGGCGAGAAGAAGGAGGCCGACGGGGTCCGGGTGACGGTGGAGAAGGTCGAGCGGACGCGCGTGCTCGAGGTGCTGGTCACGCTCCCCGAAGTACCCGAGCCGAGCAAGGTGCCGTGATCTATCTCTGGATCATCGGGCTGGCCCTGCTGGTAACCTCGGTGTTCTCGGCCGCCGAGATGTCGTTCATCGCGGCCAACCGGCTCCGGCTCCGGCACATGGCGGAGGGCGGCCACCGGACCGCGGTCCGGTACCTGGAGGCGTTCCGCCGCCCGGAGCGCCTGCTCTCGACCGCGATGATGGGCGTGACGCTCGCCCACATCACCGCCTCCACGGTGGCCACGTGGGCGCTCATCCCGGTGGCGGGCGGCGGCGCGGCGCTCATGGTCACGCTGGCCCTCACCCCGCTCATGCTGGTCTTCGGCGAGGTCATCCCGAAGGCCATCGCGCGGGAGCGGGCCACCGGATTGATCCTGGTGCTGTTCCCCGCGATCGAGGCCGCGGGCCGGCTGCTGACGCCGCTCACCTGGGGCGCCAACGCCCTCGTCGGCCGGCTGCTGGCCCTGACCGGGCACGCCCGCATCAGCACCCGCCAGTTCGTCTCCCGCGAGGAGCTGAAGCTGCTCCTGCAGCTCGAGCCGGAAGAGGCGGACGTGACGGTCAGCGAGGCCGAGATGATCGACAAGATCTTCGACCTCGGGGAAACCGCGGTGCGGGAGGTCATGGTGCCGCTGGTGGACGTGGCGGCCCTGTCCGAGACGGCCACGCCCGCGGACGCGATCCGCCTCATCCAGGAGCGCGGTTTCTCCCGCATCCCCGTATACACCGACCGGGTGTTCAACATCGTGGGCGTCGTCACCGCGATGGACCTGCTGCGGCGCGGCGTGGAGGCGCCCGATCTCCGCTCGCTGATGCGGCCCGCCACCTACGTGCCGGAGACCAAGCGCATCGACGATCTCCTGCGCGAGATGCAGAAGAGCCGCGTGCAGCTGGCGGTGGTGGTGGACGAGTACGGCGGCGCGGTCGGGATCGTGACGGTGGAGGACATCGTCGAGGAAGTGGTGGGCGAGATCCGCGACGAGCACGACCGGACCCCGGACACCATCGAGCGCCTGCCCGACGGCAGCTACCGGGTGGCGGGGCGCGCGGGCATCGACGAGGTCAACGAGGCGCTCGAGTGGGACCTCCCGAAGGGTGACTTCGAGACGGTGGCCGGGCTCGTGCTCGCCACGCTTCACCGGATCCCACTGGTCGGCGAGGTGTTCCGCGTGGGCCGCTACACCGTCACCGTGCTCGAAGCGGACAAGCGTCGCGTCCTCGCCGCCCGGGTCACCCCGGACGCCGCGAAGAAACCAGCCCCCTAGAACGCGCTACACTACGCAGG
>DATMMH010000168.1:0-13361 GCA_035569855.1 Candidatus Dormiibacterota bacterium | reverse complement strand
TGTTCTCGGTGATCTTCACCTTCTCCGACTTCCAGATCGTCTACGCCCTCACCCACGGGGGGCCGGCCAACGCGACCCAGCTGTTCGTCACCTACGCATTCGACCTCGGGATGTCGGGAGGTCAGCTCGGCATGGGGGCGGCGGCCGCGCTCGCCATGCTGCCCGCCCTCGCGGTCATGATCGTGGCCCTCACCCTCTACATGAGGCGCACCGGATGATCGAGGGGCGCGGCCTCGGCTCCCGGACACTCAGGCTCTACCTACCGCTCGCGGTCTGCCTCGTCGCGATGCTGTTTCCGTTCTACTGGATGCTGATCACGTCGATCAAGCCGAACTCGGAGCTGTACAACGCGCGGATCATGCCGCTGGTCGTCTACCACCCGACCCTCAAGCACTACGTCGATCTCCTGACCCAGACGAACTTCCTCACCTGGACCTACAACACGCTGCTGGTCGCGGTCGTGACCACCGTGAGCTCGCTCGTGCTGGGCACGATGATCGCGTATCCGCTCGCCCGCATGAACTTCCCCGGGGCTGCGGTCGTCGCGATCGGGGTCGCCGCCACCTACCTGGTACCCCAGCCGCTGCTCTTCATCCCGATGGCCGACATCATCAACAAGCTCGAGCTGGGGAACACCCTGAGCGCGGTGATGCTGACCTATCCCACGCTCTTGATCCCGTTCTGCGCGTGGCTCCTGATGGGCTACTTCAAGAGCGTGCCGCGCGAGCTGGAGGAGGCGGCGCGCATCGACGGGGCCAGCCGCTTCCAGGCGATGTGGCGCGTCGTGCTGCCGCTGACCACGCCGGGTCTACTCTCCGCCGGGATCTTCGCCTTCACCCTGGCCCAGAACGAGTTCCTCTACGCGCTGATCTTCCTGTCCAAGAGCGAGGTGCGCACGGTGCCGGTGGGCGCGATCACCGAGCTGATCCGCGGCGACGTCTTCTACTGGGGGCAGCTCATGGCGGCGGCGCTGCTCGGCTCCATCCCGGTCGCGGTCATCTACTCGTTCTTCGTCGACTACTACGTGGCGGGGCTGACCGCCGGCTCCGTCAAGAGCTAGCGCCCTCGCCGGCGGCGTCGACGACGGGTTCAGGCGGGGGGCGGGCGCGCTGCCCGGACCACGCTGAGTCGCTGACCCGATGCGCCGTCTCGATCGAGCCACGAGATGGGATGACGGTGGCTCCGGTTACCCGCAGAAGACACGGGTCCGGGCAGCGCGCCCGCCGCCCCCGCCCCCCGCCCGCCCCCGTCGCCTCTTGCAACCCGCGCTACTTCACACTGCCGGCAGTGAGGCCTCCTACGAGGTAGGGCTCGATCAGGGCGAAGAGGATGACGACCGGGACGATGGCGAGGACCGAGGCGGCGAAGAGTAGGTCCCAGTGCTGGACGTACGCCGTGACGTAGGAGGTGATGCCGACCGTCAGGGGGCGCACGGAGGCGTCGGTCATCAGGGTGAGCGCGACGATGTATTCGTTCCAGGCGGCGATGAAGGCGAAGATCGCGGCGGTCACGATGCCCGGCAGCGCCACCGGCAGGACTATGCGGAAGAGGGCGCCCGCGGCACCGCAGCCGTCGACCGCCGCGGCTTCCTCGATCTCGCGCGGGATCGAGGCGAAGAACGCGCGGAGGATCCAGATCGCGAAGGCGAGGTTGAACGCGGCGTTGACCAGGATCAGCGCGGTGTACGTGTTGATCAGGCCGAGCTCGAAGAACTCGCGGTAGAGCCCCACCACGAGCGCGGTGGGCGCGAACATCTGGGTGACCAGCACCAGGAACAGGAACACCGAGCGGCCCCGGAAGCGGTGGCGCGCCGTGTAGTAGGCCGCGGGCACCGCGGCCGCAACCACGAGCGCGGTGGAGAGAATCGCCACCGTCAGCGACACGGTGAGCCAGGACTGGAAGTCGGGGTCGCGCAGCACCGTCCAGAAGTTCTGCGGACGCCAGTCCACCGGCAACAGCCGCGGCGGGGTGACGCGCAGCTCGGCCTCGGGCTTGAGTGCGGTCAGCAGCATCACCGCGTAGGGCGCGAGCAGGACCGCAGCGACCAGCGCCCCCGCGGCGGCGAGCGCGGCGCGGCGATTCAGACCGGCTCCTCGCGCCAGCGGGCCACGCGCAGGTAGGCGATCACCGCGAGCAGGATCAGCCCGACGTTCACCACGCCCAGGGCCGCGGCGAGCCCCACGTCACGGAGCGCGCTCTTGAACGCGATCTTGTACATGTAGGTGATCATCGTGTCGTGGGCCAGCCCCGGGTTGCGATCGTTGAGCGTCCACACGATCGGGAACGAGTTGAACACGTAGATGAGGTTCAGCACCGTGGCCACCAGCAGCGCGGGCCGCAGCAGTGGCAGCGTGATCCAGCGGTAGGCCCGCCAGCCGCGGGCCCCGTCCACTCGCGCCGCCTCGTAGACCTCGCCCGGGATGGTCTGCAGTCCCGCGAGCAGCACGTAGGTCGTGAACGGCAGCGAGACGAACACGCCCACCGCGATCATCGCGCCCATCACGGTGGCGTCGTCGCCCAGCCAGTCCACCGGTCCGCCCCAGATCAGCGCCCGATTGATGAGCCCGAAGTAGTAGTCGTAGAGCCAGACGAAGAGCTTCGACGTCATGATGAGCGAGGCCGCCCACGGCACGATGAGGGCCCAGCGCACCAGCCGGCGGCCCGGAAACGGCGCGTCGAGGAGCTGGGCCAGCGCGAGCGAGATCAGCAGGGTGACGCCGACCACGACCGTGACCCAGAGCAGGGTGTTGGAGAGCACGGTAGGCAGCGCGTCCTGCTCGGCGAGACGAGCATAGTTGCGCAGGCCGACCGAGCCCTGATAGAGCCCGGTGATCGAGTAACGCCCGAGCGAGGCGCGCACCAGCTCGAGGGCGGGATAGCCGACCACGCCCGCGATGAGCAGGAGGCTCGGCCCCAGCCAGAGGAGTGCGGGCCACGCGCTCCGGCCCCGACGCGGAGGGCGGGGGCCGGTCCCGGGCGAACCGCCCGTCAGCGAGCGCTCTCCGCCGCGTTCTTCTGGAGGCGGTCGAGAACCTGCTGCGGATTGCCGCCCGGCTGGACGGCGGCGCCGATGTTCTGCTGCACGTCGAGCTTGACCTTGTCCCACACCGGGTCGGTGGTCGGGGCGAGCCGCGCGCTCGGTAGCGCGTCGAGATAGGGCTTGAGCTCCTCGTTGCCGCTCATCTTCTGGAGACCCGACTTCGTCACGGGCAGGAACCCCTCGGCGGTGATCCACCGGGTGATCTGCTCGGGCTGATAGTAGAAATCGAGGAACTGGCGTACCGCCTCCTGGTTGCCCTTCTTCCTGAAGGCCATCAGGTAATCCTCGACGCCCAGCGTGACCGGCGGGCCGACGTTGGAGGGCATCTGGGCCACCCCGTAGTTGACCTTGCGCTCCGCGTCGAGCTGGGCCGCGAGGGGGCTGAAGCCGATGACCATGCCCACCTTGCCGTCCTTGAAGAGCTGGAAGGCGCCGTCGGTGCGGTTGGTCTTGCCCGGGTTGACCTGGGTGACCTTGTGGGTGTTGGCGAGCGCGGCCAGGAACGTGAGCGTCTGGACGTTCTTCTCGCTGTTGATGGTCCAGGCGTCCCCCGACTTCCAGTCGCCGCCGTTGTTCCACATCCAGATCGACCACTCGGCCTGCGCTTCCTCGGGGCCGAGCGGCAGCGCGTAGCCGATCACACCGCCGCCCAGCGCCTGCACCTTGCGGGCGGCCTGGACGAACTCTTCCCAGGTGCGGGGCGGCCCGGTGAGGCCGGCCCGGGCGAGCAGGTCGCGGTTGTAGAAGAAGGCGCGCGCGCTGGCCAGGATCGGGAACCCGTAGAGCTTGCCCCGATAGCTGCCGCCGCGGACGAACGGCTCGAGGAAATCCTCGCGAGTCTTGGCCGAGAGCGCCTCGTCCGCCGAATAGAGCAGACCGTCCTTGGCGTAGCTCGAGAACGAATTCAGGTTGAGCACGTCCGGTGGCTGGTTGTTCTGAACCATCGTGCTGACCTGCTGGTCGATGGAGTTCCAGTCGACGACCTGGAGGTCCACCTTCACGCCGGTCTGCTCGGTGTACTGCTGGGCGAGCCCCATCCAGAAGGGCCGCGTGTAGTCCCGGCTGTACTCCGCGATCACCACCTTGATCGACTTGGTCTTGGCGCCGTCGCCGCAGGCGGGGAGGAGCGCGGCGACCACGCCGAGCCAGATCAGCGAGACCAGAAGACGGCGGCGGACCATCTGGCCCATACTACCCAAGATCGTTCCGGCGGCCCAAGTCTTCCTCGCCGGAGACCGCGTCCCGCTTTACAGTGGGGGTGAAAAGGAGGGCATCCATGGCACGGCGTTTCCTGTTCCTGTGCACGCTCGCGCTGATCCTGACCGCCTGCGCCTCCTCACCGCGCGCCCCGCAGCGGAGTGAGTTCGAGGACATCCCGGTGCCGGTCGGACTCACGCTGGACACCAGCCGCACCACGATCATCGAGTCGCCCACCGTGAAGGCGGCGCGCCTCTTCTACAAGAGCCGCCTCAAGCCGGACAGCCTGGCCACCGCCTATCGGACCACGCTCGAGGCCAACGGCTGGCGCCACGTCTCCTCGACGACCGCGGCCGACAAGGGCACCACGCAGGTCTACGAGAAGCCGGAGAGCTCACTGCAGGTGCAGATCTACGAGGGCTGGTACTACACCTGGACCGAAGTATCGACGACCCGGGTCGTCAACCGCCCGCAGCCCACGCGCTGACCCGCTCCGCGGGTTGACAGAAGGCCGGAATCCTGGTTCTATCCTTGACTCAAGGACTGAATCAGGATTCCGATCATGCCCTATCGCAGAACTGACAAGGTCGAGGCCCGTCTCGCGGACGCCCGCGGGCGCATCCTCCGTACCGCGCGCCAGCTCGTCGCCGACGGCGGCTTCCGGGAAGCGCAGATCGCCGCGGTGGCCGGGCTGGCCGAGGTCGGCATCGGCACCATCTACCGGCACTTCCCGTCCAAGTCCGACCTCTTCGCCGAGGTCGTCAGCGCCGTCTCGGCCCGCGAGGTGGAGGTCGTGACACGCATCGCCGACTCCGGCGGGCCGGCGCCACAGCGGCTGGCCGATGCCTTGCGCGCCTTCGCCGCGCGGGCGCTGCAGAACCGTGGCCTCGCCAACGCGATGATCGTCGAGCCCGCCGAGCCCGCGGTGGACGAGGCGCGGCTCCGCTACCGCCACGCCCTCGGCCGGGCGCTCGGCGGCATCCTGGCCGACGGAGTGGAGCGTGGCGAGCTCCCCGCCCAGGACGTGGAGGTCGCCGCGGCCTGCGTGGTGGGGGCACTGCTCGAGGGCCTCGTCGGTCCGCTGGCGCCGACGGCCCGGCACGAAGATCGAGACGGCTCGCGGCTGATCGACGCCATCGTGGCCTTCTGCCTCCGCGCCGTCTCCGAGCCTGCCCCGGCATGAGCGCGAGCGATAGGGCGGCATGACCGCGCTCGCAGGGCGGGTCGCCCTCGTCACGGGCGGTGGCCGCGGGATCGGGCGCGCCGCGGCGCGAGCCCTCGGCGCCGAGGGCGCACAGGTGGTGGTGGCCAGTCGCGGGGCCGCGGAGGGCGAGGAGACGGCGGCCCTGATTCGCGCGGCGGGGGGCGACGCCGTCTTCGCCCGCACCGATCTGGCCCGCCCCGAGCAGATCGACGCGCTCTTCGCCCTCGCGCGCCGGGCGTTCGGGCCGGTGACGATGGCGTTCAACAACGCGGGCATCCAGGAGCGGCGCGTCGCGCTGGGCGAGGCCGGCCCGGAGATCTATGCGCAGGTCTTCGACGTCAACGTGCGCGCGCTGCTGCTCTGCATGCAGCACGAGATCGGCCACATGCTCGAGGCGGGCGGCGGCGTCATCGTCAACAACGCCTCGGTGAGCGGCACGCGGAACCCGAACCCCGGCCTCGCGCTCTACTGCGCCTCGAAGGCCGCGGTGATCTCACTCACCCGCTCGGCGGCGATGGAGTACGGCCCGCGCAACATCCGGGTGAACGCGGTCTCACCCGGTCGGGTGCGTACCGCGATGATGCTCGCCTCCGGGATCGCCGACATGAGCGAGGTGGCGCGTGGGCTGCCGCTCCGGCGCCTGGGGGAGCCGGAAGAGGTCGCCGCCGCGGTGGTCTGGCTCGCCTCGCCCGCTTCGGCCTTCGTCACCGGCCATGTGCTGGCGGTGGACGGGGGCTTCCTGGCCCAGTAGTGGCCCGTGGGGCCACGGTAAACATTCCCCGGCCTGAGGCCGTCCAACCGTCCATGACAACTCCTACGATGGCGAAGAAGTCGTGGCGGCGGGCGCTCTCCACCTCCGCGGTCGCGCTGGCGTTGGCCGGCTGTGTGGTCGCCCAGCCCGTGGTCGTCCGGACCCCACCTCCGCCCCCACCTCTGCGTGTGGAGGTCGTGCCGGTGGCGCCGACCCCGGCCCACGTCTGGGTCCCGGGCCACTGGGCGTGGCGCCATGACCACTACGTCTGGGCGCCGGGCCACTGGGAAGTGCCGGCGCAGCCCGGCTACATCTGGGTACCCGGCGGCTGGGTCGCGCGGGGCGGCGGCTACGCCTGGGTCGAGGGCCACTGGCGCGTGCGCTGAGCCCAGCGCCCACGCCGGGCCCGACCGAGCGGCTCACATCGGGGGAACGAGGCCGTCCTTCCCCACCAGCACACGCCCGGCGGTCACCACCCCGTCGGCCTGCTGCTGGCCCGGGATGAAGACCTTCGCCCCTGGGACCAGCATGGTCATGTCACCGGGCCCGAAGGTCACGATCGGCACGTCGGTCGGCACGGTCACCTTGACGACGCCGTCCTTGTGCTTGAGCGTGAGGACCGGCCCCTCCACGCGCTCCACCATGTTGTCGACGGTCGCGTTGGTCATCGTGCTGCCCGCCGAGAGGTCCCACGGATAGTGGCCCTCACCGGTGCCGCGCGCCGCTTCGGGGAAGATCAGCACTTCCTGCGCCTTGAAGCTCCCGTCCGGCTGCGGCAGCGCCGCCGTCCCGACGAAGACCCCCGGCTTGATGTCGGTCAGGGCGGCCTTTACCACGCCGACGACGCCGGCGGTCTCGGTCAGCCGCACCTCGACCGTCGAGTTGTCGCGCGACGTGATCGTGAGCGTCCGGCCTGAGACCTGGGCGATCGTGCCGCGGATCCGGATCGGCACCTGGGCGGCGGCCACCGAGGCGATCAGCGCCAATGCAAGGGTGAGGGTGAGCGTCCTCACGATTCGAAGCGTCATGGCCAGAGCACCTTTCCCTCGGCAGAGGGTAGCGAGAGGTTGAGACGGCGCGCCAGCGTGGTCGCGATGTCGCGCATGTCGATGAGGCCCAGCGAGCGGCCGGCCGGCACGCCCGGCCCCACCACGAAGAAGGACGCGCGCAGGTCGGGCAGGTCGGGCAGATGGCCGTGTTGACCGGCCACGGTGCCGACGGACACGAGCGGGCCGGTCAGGCTCGAGCCCGCGTACCACTCCGGCTTGAGCCCGACCGCGAAGGCGGCGCCGGGGTAGCCGCCCCGCTCGGCCAGGGCCGTGCTGTCGAGCACGCGGTCGATCCCGTTGGCCGGATCGGCGGCGAGCCGATCGAGCAGCGTCCGAACCTGGCCGAGCGTGGCCGCGTCCGCGGGATCCTTCAGCATCACCGCGATCGAGCCGCCCGCCGTCCACGGCATCGCCTTCCAGTCGGCGATCTTGCTTCCGTTCATCGTGAACAGGCCCGCGCTGCGGAACTCCACGAAGAGATCGAGCTGCTGCGTGGTCCTGGTGAAGCCGTGATCGGACACGATGGCCACGTAGGCGCCGCCCGGCGCCACCTTCTCCGCGGTCTGCCGGAGCATTCCGACCGCGGCGTCGAGGCGCTCCAGCACCTGGAGACTCTCCGGGCTGAAGGGCCCGGTCACGTGCTCGGTGTGGTCGAGCGCGATCAGATGGAGGGTGAGCAGATTCGGCCGCTTCGTCTCGAGGATGCGCGCGGCGTAGCGGGCGCGCTGCTCGTCGGACTCCACGGTCAGCGCGCGCGGATAGGGCCCGAGCTCCGGCTCGAGCTCGGCGAGCAGGCCCGGCGTGGAGGCCGCCCGGAGGAGCTTGGCGTCGTCCGGCGTGCCGGCCCGCCAGAACTCCGGGATGTTCCAGGTGACCCGGGCGCCCACGCTCACCGGCCACTGCACGCTGGCGGTGCTGAGGCCGGCCCGCGCGGCTGCGTCCCAGAGCGTCGGCACGCGGATGTCCTCGGTGTACCAGTACCAGCCGCCCTGGTTCTCGCGCAGCGGATCGAAGGTGGTGTTCGCGAGGATGCCGTGCCGGGCCGGCCATACCCCGGTGATCAGGGTCGTGTGGCTCGGGTAGGTCACGGTCGGAATCACCCCCTGCACCCCGTCCGCGAACGTGCCCTCGGTGAGGAACCGGCGGAGGTTCGGGACCTTCGCGCCGTGGGCATCGGCCGCGGTGACGTAGTCCGGCCGTAACCCGTCGATCGAGATCATCAGGAGCAGCGGGGTCTGCACCGGCTGCTGGGCGGATGCGACGTCGGCGAGCAGCAGGGCGACCACGAGGGCGGCCAGCAGGACGAGCACTCCTCGGAAGCAGAACCGGAGCCGACGGTCAGGTATCATGACGGGAGTCAGGATATAGCAGGAATCGGGAGATGGCCATGAAGACGCGATCCATGTGCGTGGCGGGAGCGCTGCTGATCACGGGCGCGCTGACCGGCGGGCTGGCGAGCGCCGACGACCTCGAGCGAATCGCCATGGCCCGGGTGCGCCTCACCACCGACGCCGGGCTCGTCCAGGGCTGCGGGCGCATCGGCACCGTGCGCGACGATTCGATCAAGGACCTCCGGCGCAAGATCGTGAAGGCGGGCGGCAACACCGGCCTGCTGGCCTTCGGCGGCAGCGAGGATCTCTCCACGGTCTACGCCGAGATCTTCCGGTGCGGGGGGCCGCCCGCCGCCGCCCCCGGCACCGCACCGGCCCGCGTCCCGACGCCGCCCCCACCCCCGCCGTCGAACGCTCCGCCTCCGCCGCCGCCCGGGCCTCCGCCGGCGCCCCCGTCGCGCTGAGGCACGCGGTCGCGGTCACGGACAGGTAGCGGGTCGCCTCAGTCCTGCACGAGCTTCAGGAACTGCTGGGTGCGGGCGTGGCGCGGATGCTCGAGGACCTGCTCCGGCGTGCCCTCCTCGACGATGCGGCCGTCGGCCATGAACACGATGCGGTCGGCCACCTCGCGCGCGAAGCGCAGCTCGTGGGTCACCACGATCATGGTCATGCCCGCCTCCGCGAGACGCCGGATCACCGAGAGCACCTCGGAGACCAGCTCGGGATCGAGCGCGGAGGTGGGCTCGTCGAAGAGCATCACCCGCGGCGAGATCGCGAGCGCCCGGGCGATGGCCACCCGCTGCTGCTGGCCGCCGGAGAGGCGGGAGGGAAGGTGGTCCGCGTGATAGGCGAGCCCCACGCTCTCGAGCAGCGTGGTGGCCCGCGCCCGCGCGACGTCCGGCCGCTCCCCGTACACGCGCACCGGCGACTCGCAGATGTTCTCGAGCGCGGTCAGGTGCTCGAACAGGTTGAACTGCTGGAACACCATGCCGATGCGCGCCCGCGCGCGCTCCCGCGCCGCGTGGCGCGAGGGACGGAGGACGCCGCCCACGCGCTCGTAACCGACGGGCTGCCCGCCCACCGTGATCTCGCCGCGGTCCATCGGCTCGAGGTGGGCGATCAGGCGGAGCAGCGTGCTCTTGCCCGAGCCGCTCGGCCCCATCAGCGTCACGACGTCGCCGCGGTGCACCGTGAAGTCGACGCCCTGCAGGATCGCCCGGTGCCCGTAGGACTTCCACACGTCCGCGCAGCGCACGAAGGGTCCGGCGGTGTCACCGTCCGTCCGGGCCGCCTGGGCTCCGACCAGGTCGACCAGGTCGATGCGCGGCGGCCGGGGCCCCGCGCCCGCGCGGCTGTCCGCGGTGACGGGTGACGGGAGCGCGCCGGGCAGCTCCGGCTCACCGGCGCCGAAGCGAAACCCGAAGAAGCGGCCGAGGGCCGACTCGCTCCGCGGGCGGCGCTGCCGATCCGCGTCGGGGCTCACCCGCCGCTCCAGCGCGAACTGCAGCCCCGCGATCAGCGTGGTGACCGCCAGGTACATCAGGCCGGCGGCGGCGAACACCGGGAAGAACTTGAAGTTCTGCGCCACGATCTGCTGGCTGCGCAGCGTCAACTCGTTCACCGCGATCACCGAGGCCAGCGAGGTGCCCTTCAGGACGCTGATCGCGTCGTTGCCCACCGCGGGCAGGATCGCGCGCATCGCCTGGGGCAGCACGATGCGGCGCAGGGTGAGGAGCGGCCCCATGCCGAGGGAGGCCGCGGCCAGCGTCTGGTTGCGGCTGACCGAGAGAATGCCGCCCCGGATGATCTCCCCGGAGAACGCGGCCTCGTTGAGCGAGAACCCGATGATCGCGGTGGTCACCGGAGGCATCACGATGCCGATGAACGGCAGGGCGTCGAACAAGAACACGAGCTGGAGCAGCACCGGCGTGCCCCGGAGCAACCAGACGTAGATCCAGGCCAGGCCCGAAAGCACCCGGTAGGGAGAGAGACGCATCAGCGCGATCAGCAGGCCGAGCGTGAGCCCGCCCACCATCGAGGCCAGGAAGATCCGCAGCGTGAGCCACATCCCCTCCAGCAGGAAGGGGAAGGTCAGGTACTGGAGGAACGCCTCCATGTGCCCGCGGCTCGCGCTCGGTCCGCCGGTCGCGCCGGACCGCTAGCGGCCGATCTCGACCGGGATCGCCAGCGTGGGGTCGATCCCGTTCTTCTGCATCAGCGCCTTCTGGGTTCCGTTGGCCTGCAGCTCGGTGATCGCGTCCTTGACCGCGGTCACGAGCTCGTCGTTGCCCTTCTTCACCGCCACCCCGACCTTGATGTTGCTGCGGAAGTAGTACGCGCGCTCGAACTTGTCGGGGTTGGTCCTCACCACCTGGTCGACCAGCACCACGTCGTACATCGAGAGGTCGGCCCGGTCGTTCTCGATCGCGCGCGAGGTGGCGGGCGCGTTCGGATAGGGCGTGATCTCGATCGCCGGCTTGCCCGCGGCAACGCACTTGGCGCTCGCGTCCTGGAAGCCCTTGTCCTCGACGGTGCCCAGGATCGGCGCGGCCCGCTTGCCGCAGACGTCCTCGATGCTCTTGATCCCCTTCGGGTTGCCCTTCTTCACGATGCCCGCGGTGCCGGTGGTCGCGTAGTTCACGAAGTCGGCGGCCTGGGCGCGCGCCGGCGTGTAGTAGATGTTCGACCAGATGAGCTGGATCTGCCCGGCCTGCAGCGTCGGGATCAGCGTCCCGAAGTCGAGCCCGACCAGCTCGTACTTGAGCCCGAGGCACTTCATGGCCGCGTCCACCATGTCCGGGTCCTGGCCGATGATCTTGCTCGGATTGTTCGGATCCCGGTACATGATCGGCGGCAGGGTCGGGTCGAGCCCGACCTTGAGGGTCTTGCCCGCCAGCCCCGGATACTTGGTCGCGACCTTGTCGGGCTCGCACGCCGCCTGCGCCGGGCCCGCAATTGCGAGTGCGATCACCACGAACACCAGAAGCGCTCCACACGAATGCTTCATTCCCGACCCTCCCTGAATAGGATGACGATGAGCCGTGCACTGCAGCCGCCCCGGCTGGGTGCCGGGGCGGTGTCTCGGACGCTCACGAGCCGGTGGCGGTCCGGTAACGCGCCAGGTGGAGCCCGCGGCCCGGCCGGCTCACCAGCTCCCCGTCTCGCGCGACGACCTCTCCCCGCGAGAGCGTCAGCACCGGCATGCCGCGGAGGCGGAAGCCGTTGAACGGGTCGTAGCCCGCCCGCGAGTGCAGCCGCCGCTCGTCGACCGTGCCCCCGCGCGTCGGGTCGAAGAGGACCAGGTCGGCGTCGCTGCCCACCGCGATCGTGCCCTTCCGCGGGTAGAGCCCGAAGATCCGCGCCGGGTTCGTCGAGAACGCGGCCACGAAGGTCTGGATCGGGATGCGACCCCGGCTCACGCCCTCGGAGTAGATGACCGGCATCTCGGTCTCGAGGCCTGGGACGCCGTACGGCACCTTGGTGAAGTCCTCCGCGCCCGCCGCCTTCTGCTCGACTGTCCAGGAGGTGTTGTCGCTGCCGATCGCCTGAATGTCGCCCGACCGGAGGCCGTCCCACAGCGCGGCCTGATCGCGCGCGGTGCGCAGCGGCGGCGCCCCCACGAACTTGGCGGCCTCGGCACCGCCCACCTCGTAGCGCTCCTCGGTCAGCGCCAGGTAGATCGGGCGCGTCTCCGCCCACACCCGCAGCCCGCGGCGGCGCGCCGCGCTCACCGCCTCGAGCGCGTCTCCGCACGAGAGGTGCACGATATAGATCTCGGCGTCCACAAGCGCCGCGTAGTCGATCGCCCGCCGGGTCGCCTCCGCCTCCGCGAGCACGGGCCGGCTCTGCGGGTAGTAGCGCGGGTCGCGGCGGCCCGCGGCCAGCATCGTGCGGGTGCAGTGGTCGAGCATGTCGCCGTTCTCGGCGTGCACGTTGACCACGACCCCCGCCTTCCGCGCCGCGTCCAGGACGCGCACGAGGCCGTCGTCGCCGATGCCGAACTCGTTGATCATGAAGACCTTGAGACTCGGATAGCCCAGCTCGACCAGGCGCGGGATCTCGGCCAGCGTCGCGTCGCCCGCGTCGGAGACGATCACGTGGAAGCCGTAGTCGACGTGGGAGCGTCCCGCCGCCTTCTCCTTCCAGGCCTCGATGGCCGCGAGGAGCGATTGTCCGGGCCCCTGCCAGGCGTAGTCACAGATCGTGGTCACGCCGCCGCAGGCCGCCGCCGCGGTCCCCGACTCGAAGTCGTCCACGCTACGCACCCCACCGACCTCGGCGTCGAGATGGGTGTGCACGTCCACGCCGCCCGGCAGCACGAGCAGCCCGGCCGCGTCGATCTCGCGGCGCCCCGGGGGCAGCGATGGCCCGAGCTCGGCGACGCGCCCGCCGTGAATGCCCACGTCGGCGCGGACCGAGTCGGTCGCGGTGACCACCGTCCCGCCGCGCACCACCAGCTCGTGGCTCATCACACTCGAAGAGCTGGACGACCTTGCGGTTGCCAATCTCCGATGAAGGCGTCCCGGAGGGCCTGGTTCAAAGGTGGTCGATTGTATACCAAGCGGCTCAGACCACCGTCAAGCGGGCCTGACCGCGAGCCGCCAGGCAGTGTATTCTTCCCGGGTGGCCTGGGATCCCGCGCAGTACTTGAAGTTCGCCGACCACCGCCTCCGCCCGGCGATCGACCTGCTGAACCGGGTGGATCTCGATCGGCCCGGGGAGATCTACGACCTGGGCGCGGGCGCCGGCAACGTCACCCGGCTGATCAAGGCCCGCTGGCCCGAGGCCC
>DATMMH010000167.1:0-18998 GCA_035569855.1 Candidatus Dormiibacterota bacterium | reverse complement strand
AGGGCGGCGGTCACCCGCTGCCGCTTGGTCATCGCGGGACTGGTGCCCGGACCGGGGTTGGCGCTCATCGGCTGCGGAGCCTCAGCTCCTCGTAGGGAGCGGTGTAAGGGTTCTGCGGCAGCACGTTCAGATTGTCCACCTCGAGCCGCGGCCCGACCGCGACCAGGTAGGCGTACTCCAGCACCGGCGCGAAGAGCACGCGGTCGTGGATGATCTGCTGCATCTTCTCCAAGATGACGCGGCGGGCCCGCGGGTTCAGCTCGTTGGCCTGCGCGTTGTAGAGGCCGTCCACCTCCGGGAGGCTGGTGTAGGTGTAGAGCCCGCCGCTGATCACGTATTGCTCGAGTCGGGTGGCCGCGGTGCCGGGCGCGCCGGAGCCGGCCAGGATGACGTTGTGGAGGCTCTTGTCCGCGTACTGCTTGAGGAACGCGGCGCGCTCCAGCGGCCGGAGCCGGAGCCGGATCCCCACCGCCTTGAGGTCGTTGAGCACCGGCTCGCCGATGCCGGAGGCCGCGAACGGCTCGCTCGACAGATCGCCCGCGTCGAAGCCCTGCGGGTGGCCCGCCTCCGCGAGCAGCCGCTTCGCCGCGGCGGGGTCGTAGGCATACGGAGGCGGCGCCCAGTAGTACTCGAGGACCTGGGGGACGATGCTGGACGAGATCTTCCCGAGGCCCAGATATCCCGCCTCGTTGATGAGCTTGCGGTTGATCGCGAGATTCGCGGCCAGTCGCACCCGCCGATCCGCCCACGGCGACTTCGGGTCGTTCTGGTCGGCGAAGACCAGCCAGAGCGTCACCGGGATCTGGGCCGCCTTCAACGAGAGGCCCGGCGTGCGGCGCACCTCCTCGGCCAGTTCGCCCGAGAAGCCGTAGGCGATGTCCACCTCTCCCCGCTTCAGCGCGGCGAGCCGGGTGGCGTCGTCGGGAATCACCCGGAACACCAGCGTCTTCACGATCGGGGGCTTCCGCCAGTAGCGCTCGTGCGCCTCCATCACCAGCTCCACGCCCGGCTTGAACGACACGACCTTGTAGGGGCCGGCGCCCACCGGCGCCTTCTTGAAGCCCTCGTCGCCGACCCTCTCGACGTACTTCTTGGGCACGATCCAGGCCGCGCCGGTGGCGGGCGTCGCGTAGAACGTCATGAAGTCGGGCCACGGCTGCTTGAGCCGGAAACGGACCCGGTACGGATCGACGATCTCCACCGCGGCGACCTTTGCTCGGAGCAGGGGCGCGCTGGCCCCACGGTAGCGCTCGAAGGAGAACTTCACGTCCTCCGCGGTGAATGCATCGCCGTTGTGAAAGGTGACCCCTCGGCGCAGCACGAACTCGTAGACGAGCCCGTCGCGGCTCACCGACCACGAGGTGGCGAGCGCCGCGCCCATCGCGGTGCCCGGCAGCGGTCGCACCAGGGCGTCGTGGATCGCGTAGTACACCATCAGGGGCAGCGCGGTGCCGGTATTCTCGGCCGGGTCGAAGAAGGTCGGGGCCAGCGACACGTGCACGCCCCAGGTGATGGTGCCGGTGGCGGGGGCCGCCGCGGTCAGGGGCCGCGCGAGCCCGGCCCCGACGAGGAGCGCGGCCAGTGTGACCCCGGCCGCGCCGCGCGTCAGCACCGTCCCGCGCATCAGCGCGCGGTCCGGTGGATCGGGAAGGCGGGCGGGATGATCCGGTCCACGGTGGCGCCGTCCCAGCGCCACTCGGGGACCCGCTTCCAGTAGTGCTCGGTGGCCGCGCGCGCCTTCGCGTAGACCGCGTCCTCGTCCACCTGCGTCGCGCGTCCGCCCCGCACCAGGACCTTGCCGTCCACGATCACGGTGTCCACGTCCCGCCCGGAAGCGGAGTCCACCAGCGCCTTGATCGGATCGGCGTAGACCGGGCCGCCCAGGTGATCGAGGGTGATCAGCAGGATGTCGGCCTTTGCCCCCGCGGCCAGCCGACCCAGGTCCGGCCGGTCGACGAAGCGGCAGCCGCCGACGGTCGCCGCGTTGAACACGTCGCGGGCGAGCCCGGCCTGGTAGTTGCCGTCGGTGACCTTGGCCAGGATGGACGCCCAGCGCAGCTCGGCCACGATGTCCATCGGATAGGTGTCGGTGCCGATGGCGAGCGTGACCCCGGCCTCGAGGTAGCGCTGGAAGGAGTGGAGCGTCATCGCCATCTTGGCGTACTTGTACGGACAGTGGCCAACGGTGACGCCGCGCTCGGCGAGCAGGCGCAGGTCGTCGCCGAACGGGTAGCGCGTCCACTCGTGCGCGGTGGTGAAGACCACGTGGCCGAGCAGGGTGCGCTCGTCCAGGAACCCGATGTCGGCCAGGAAGCGAATCGGGGTCTTGCGGTACTCCTCCATGATCCGCTGGAACTCGATCAGGTTGCCGCCCGCGTGGGTGTGAATGGGCGCGCCCAGCCCCCTCGCCGCGTCCTTCCCGGCTCGCAGTAGCGGCTCGCTGCACGTCTCCACCTGGGCCGCGTTGAAGAGCGCGCGCAGGCGCCCCTGGGCCGTGCCGTCGAACTTGCGCGCGAAATCGACCGCCTCCTGCAGCCGCGCCCGGCCCACCGCCGCGTCCTCTTCGTAGGTGAGCCGGCCCTGCGCGTCCATGTAGGTGTCGCGGTCGCGGAACGGCGGGCCGGCGTAGACCCGCACGCCGAGGTCGTCCACCAGTCGCGCGTAGCCGTCCCAGTCTCCGCGCAGGCCGCCCACGTCGATGACGGTGGTGGTACCGTTCTTGAGCGCGTGCAGGAACACGAAGGCGCGGAGGGCCGCGGTGGCCTCGGCGGGGGGCGGCGACATCTTGCCCTTGAGCGGCGCCGCGAAGGCCATGTAGTTCGCGGTGCGGTAGTCGTTCTTCGCCATGTCGAGCAGCAGGTAGTCGCCCCCGTTGCCCGCGGTGTGCACGTGGGTGTTGATGAACCCGGGTGAGACCAGCTTGCCGGTGGCGGTGATGCGCGCGTCGGCCGCGCCGGTCCAGGCGGGGCCCGCGTGGACGATGCGATCGTCCTCGAAGACCACGCTCCCCTGCTCGTGCACCTCGTGGCTCCGCCCGTTCCAGGCCACCACCCAGCCGCCCTCGATGATCGTGCGCATGCGATTGACCCTTTCCGCGTCTTCGCGAGATGGCCGCTCCCGCGTCGCATGCTAGCCCGACCCGCGCCGCCCCGCAATGACGGGGCCCGCTCAGGTCAGGCCGGGCGCCGCCCGCGAGCGGCCCGCCACTTGCGCTGGACGGGCCGCATCTCGGGGGTGAGCGGATTCTCCCATCGGGTGTGCATGACCCGCTCGAGGCCGAGCTCGAACACGATCTCCGAGGCGTCGGCCATGTGCCGCGCGGCCTCGAGCACCGCCGCGCGGATCGCGGCGTCGTCGACCCGTCGGGCCCGGCCCGCCACGTAGAACTCGTCGCCGCCGGGCTTGGGCTGCGGAAAGGTCTGGAGCGCGTATCGCCCGTCCCGCGCGAGATCTCCGCGCTTCGGCGAGGCGGCGGTGATGAGCACGTGCAGGCCGTGGGAGGAGAGGACCGGGCACACCGGATGGAGGCGGGGCGCGCCGGTGCCGTCCACCGTGGCCAGGAAGGCCAGCCCCACCCCGAACTGGTTCAGCAGCGCGCGGCCGATCCCGGCGAGCTCGGGCGCCGCGGCCTCGAACTCGTCCCAGGTGGCCATGCGGCCCGGCGACTGATGCGCCCTGCGCTAGGGCCGGACGATCTTGCTCGGCAGGATGCCGATGTGTTCCACCTCGGCCTCGAGGCGATCGCCCGCCTTGAGGAAATTCCCGCTGGCGGCGCCGACGCCTTCGGGGGTGCCGGTGGCGATGATGTCGCCCGGGAGCAGGGTCATGCCCTGGGAGAGCACCTCGATGCACTGGGCCACCGGGAAGATCATCTTCGAGGTGTGGCTCGACTGGCGGAGCTGGCCGTTGACCCGCAGCGAGATGGCGAGGGCCTGCGGATCGGGCAGCTCGTCGGCGGTGACCAGCACCGGGCCCATCGGACAGAAGGTGTCGAGCGACTTGCCCTTGAACCACTGCTGGTGGCGCTTCTGCAGATCGCGCGCGGTCACGTCGTTGATGATCGTGTAGCCGAACACGTGCCGGAGCGCGTCGGCGCGCGCGATGTCGCGCCCCCCGGTGCCGATCACGACCGTCAACTCGACCTCGTAGTCGAGCTCCTTGGTGATGGCGTGGTGCACCACGTCGTCGCCCGGCCCCACCACCGCGGTCGCGGGCTTGGTGAAGTAGACCGGGTGCTCCGGCGCCGCCGCGCCGCGCTCGGCGGCGTGGTCCGCGTAGTTCCGCCCGAGGCAAAAGATGTTGCGCGACGGGTGCGGGATCGGGGCCAGGAGCCGGATGCGCTTGAGCGGATAGGCGAGCCGGCGCTGGGCCAAATCCTCGGCGGCCTGCTGGCCGACGAGGCGTTGACCGTGCTCCCACGCCTCGCGCGCGAGCGCGATCGTGGCCTCACCGCCCTGCACGATCTCGAGGACCGAGCGGGGGAAGCCGCCGCGCCCGCGCCGCACCGTGCCCCGCTGGGTCGCCAGATCCTTGGCGAGGCCCCCCAGGTCCAGCACGTGCTCCTGCCAGAGCGCGCCCGGCTTGGGCTCCCCGCGGCCGCGGCGGAACGTGACGAGGCGCACGGCTAGCCGCTCACCGCCACCGCGCCGCTGCGCGGGGGCAGGGTCTTGCCGGCGGCCTTGGCGAAGTCCTCCAGCTCGCGGGGCAGACCGAAGCGCACGTCTTCCTCCACCACGTGAACCTCGCGGACGTCCGAGCGGTGGACCCGCCGCAGCTCCTCCACCACCTCGGTCACCAGGAACTCCGGCGTGGAGGCCCCCGCGGTGACCCCGACGCGACCGACGCCCTCGAGCCACTCCGGGCGGATGTCGTTCTTGTCGTTGATCAGGTACGACGGCGTGCCGAGCACGGTGGAGACCTCCACCAGCCGGTTGGCGTTGGAGCTGTTGGCCGCGCCGATGACCAGGAGCACGTCCACCTCGCCGGCCACCGTCTTCACCGCGGCCTGACGGTTCTGGGTGGCGTAGCAGATGTCGTTCTTGGGCGGCCCGACGATCTTCGGGAAGCGGCGCCGCAGCGCCTCGATGCAGTCGCGGGTGTCGTCCACCGAGAGCGTGGTCTGGGTGAGATAGGCGACCTTCTCGGGATCCGGCACGTCGAGCCGATCCACGTCCGCGGGATGGGCGATGAGGAACATCCGCTCGGGAGCCTCCCCCATGGTGCCCACCACCTCGTCGTGATCGGCGTGCCCGACCAGGATGATCGAGTAGCCCTCGCGGGCGTAGCGCACCGCCTCCAGGTGGACCTTGGTGACGAGCGGACAGGTCGCGTCGATCACCCGCAGCCCGCGCCGCTGCGCCTCCGCGCGCACCGCCGGCGAGATGCCGTGGGCGCTGAAGATCACGGTGGCGTCGTCAGGCACCTCGTCGAGCTCGTCGACGAAATGGGCCCCCTTGGCCCGCAGCGCCTCCACCACGTGCCGGTTGTGGACGATCTCCTTGCGCACGTAGACGGGGGGCGGGCAGACCTGCAGAGCCAGCTCGACGATGTCGATGGCCCGGTCCACCCCGGCACAGAAGCCCCGGGGGCCGGCGAGCACGATCTGGTGGAGCGGAAGCGTCGTCATGATGCCCTCACTTGAAATAGTACGCGACCCCGATCACGCCCTCGTTGGAATTGAAGCCCCGGTTCGGCGTCGAGGTGTCCCCGTTGGAGATGTGTTGGAAGCGATAGCCCGCGTCGACCGCGAGGCGATCGGTGACGAAGTACGATAGTCCGGCCCCGCCCTCGAGGACGAAGGTGAACGTGGATCTGATCTCCAGCACCTTCAGGTTCGTCCCCGCCGCGCCGCCGGTCATCTCCAGATACGGCACGAGCCCGGCAAACTCGAGCCCGATGAGGTGGTAGCGCAGCGCGACCTTGAGCCCCTCGGCGGTCACCTTCTCCGGGGAGAGATAGTACTGGAACCAACCCTGGATGCCGGGCTCCACCGCGCTGCGCAGCCAGCCGGAGCCGAAGGGAGCAAACGGCAGGTAGGACAGCCGCGGGCTCACGTTCATGAACGAGATGTCGCTGACGACGCGGTGATCCTCGACGTTGTTGACCGCTCCGCCACCGACCTGAAGGCCCACGATCGTCGTCCCTTTGGCGAACGTGGCCTCGGGGTCAAACGCCGCCGCCGGTGCGACCAGCGCCAGGGTCGCCAGCGCCGCCGCCACCATGCCGCTCCGGATCCGTCGCAGTACCGTCCTCATCTCGTGGGTCCACCAGCACCTTCATGGTCTCACCGCGCCCCATCCGGGCCAGCGCTTCTTTCACCCGACCCAGTGACGCCCGATGAGTCACGAGCACCTCGGGCTCGATCGCTTTCGATTCGAGGAGTTCCACTGCGCGTCGGACCATCGTCGGCGTGTGGTGGAACGCTCCCACCAGCGTCAGCTCTTCGTAGTGCGCCCGGCGCGTATCTACGCGAATCGATGAGCCCGGGACACAACCTCCAAACAATAGCACGGTGCCCCCTCGACCCACCGCATCTATGGCCTGCTCCCAGACCTCGGGCCGGCCGGTGGCATCCACCGTGACGTCGGCACCCCGCCCGCCGGTCAGGCTACGGAGGTGGCCCACCACGTCGCCGAGGGCCGGTCCATCCAGGCACTCGCCCAGGTCCATGCGCCGGACCTGGTCGAGACGCCAGCCGCCCTTGCCCACGATCACGGCCCGCGCCCCGCGCTGGGCGGCCGCCATCGCCAGCAGGCAGCCGAGCGGGCCGTGCCCGAAGATGGCCACCGTCATGCCAGCCTCGACCCGGCCGCGCTCGATCCCGAGCAGGGCACAGGCGAGCGGCTCCGCGAAGGCGGCCGCGGAGGCGGCCAGCCCCGAGCCGATCCGCACCACGTTGCGCTCGGCCAGGCGGGGGGGGAGCGCGATGTACTCGCCGTAGGCGCCGTTGACGAACAGCAGATCCTCGCAGAGATTCGGTCGGCCCGCCGCGCAGAGACGGCAGCGGCCGCAAGGCGCCGAGTTCGCCGCCACCACGCGGTCGCCTTCTTTCACCCCGCGCGCCCCCTGGCCCACCGCGGTCACCACCCCGGCCAGCTCGTGGCCGAAGACGGTGGGGACGTGCGGGATCATCACCGGGTGGCCACGGTGCAGGGTCTTCACGTCGGTGCCGCACGTGAGCGCCGCCTCCACCTGCACCACGAGGCCGCCCGGCTCGGGCTCCGGCACCGCGATCCGCTCGAAGCGCAGGTCGCCCGGACCGTGGAAGACCTGGGCGCGCATCGTCGAATGCCCGGTGGAGTGCCGAGCGGAGGACCCAGCGGAGTCCGGTGGCGAGTGCATCACGGGGTCACGTAGACCTTCATCGCCTGGTGGCGCCGCATCAGCTCCACCCCTTCGCCGAGGCGGCCGAGGGGCAGGCGGTGGCTGATGAGCCCGTCCACGCGGACCCGGCCCGCCGCAAGCAAGTCGAAGGCCTCGCGCAGCTCGGCGGGCGAGGAGGAGTAGGTCGTGGCGATGGTGAGCTCGCGATGATAGAGGGTCGCCAGCGGCAGCGGCAGGCCGTCGCCCCCGCCGCCCGCGAAGTAGTGCAGCGTCCCGCCGTCACGCACGCGCGCCACCGAGCCGGGCAGCACCCCGGCGCCACCGGCGGTGATCATCACCAGGTCCACCCCGCGGCCGTCGGTGGCCTCGCGAAGGGCGGGCTCCAGATCCGCATCGGCCTCGAACACCTCGGCGCCCATGCCTCGTCCGAGGAGGCGCCGCGCCGGGAGCACGTCGGTCGCGAAGACGCGGGCGCCCGCCCGCGCCAGGAGCTGGACCATCAGGCAGCCGATCGAGCCGAGCCCGATCACGAGTACGGTATCGCCGGCCGCCACCCGGCTCCGCTTCACCGCGCGGAGACAGCACGCGAGCGGCTCGGTGAACGACGCGGTCTCGTCCGCCATCGCGTCGGGCAGGCGGAAGGCGGCGTGCTCGACGTTGGGCGCGGGCACCCGCACCAGCTCCGCGAAGCCACCCGGGTCCAGGTTGACGCGCTTGAAGTGTCGGCACATCGACGGGCTGCCGCGCCGGCAGTAGTGGCACTGAAAGCACGGGACGTGGTGGGCCACCACCAGACGCTCGCCGGGGGTGAAGCGGCCCGCTCCCGGCCCCGTCGTGATCACCTGCCCCACCACTTCGTGGCCGAGGACGGCCGGCTCCGCCACCGCCGGGCTCACCTTCAGGATGTCGGAGCCGCACAGCCCGCAGCCCCGCATGCGGAGGACCAGCTCGCCCGGCCCCGGAGACGGCTCGGGCCAGTCGCGCAGCTCGATGGCTCCCGCGACGCAGACCGCCGCTCTCACGGCCGCGCCAGGCGGGCGCCGAGCCAGCACCGCAACGCGATGGCCAGCCGCCGCGCGCTCGGCAAGGCGACGCGGCGGCCGAAGACGTCGAAGCGCCGCGCCTCGATGGCGCGCAGCAGCGCGAAGTAGGTGCGGCCCATGATCTCGGCCGCGAAGAGTCGGCGGGCATCCGCGGCGGGCAGCGCCGACCACGCCCGCTGGTAATAGTCACGCGCGCGCGCGGCCTCGAAGGCCATCAGCTGGACGAAGCCGGGCGTGTACCGCCCCTGGGCCAGATCCTCCGCGGTGACCCCGAAGCGCCGCAGGTCCGTCTGCGGCAGGTACACGCGCCCGACCAGGGCGTCGGCCTGCACGTCGCGCAGGATGTTGGTGAGCTGGAGCGCGACGCCCAGGTTCACCGCGTACTCGCGCGCGCGCGGATCGGAATAGCCGAAGATCTCGATGCAGCAGAGCCCCACCGCCGAGGCGACCCGATAGCAGTACGGGTAGAGATCGTCGAACGTCTCGTAGGTCGGATGGTCCATGTCCATCTCCACCCCGGCGATGATCTCCTCGAGCGCGGCGCGCGGGATCGGGAACCGGCGGACCGCGACCTGGAGGCGCTGGCCGGCGGGGTGCTCGGGTCGGCCGTCGTAGACCCGCGCGATCTCGTCGCGCCAGCGTCCGAGCTCGCGGCGCTGCGCCGCCCGGTCCTGGCCGAGGTCCACCGCGTCGTCCACGATGCGGCAGAAGGCGTAGCAGGCGTAGATCGCCTCGCGCTGGGCTCGCGGCAGGCAGAGGAACGCGTAGAAGAAGTTCGACCGGCTCTTCCGCGTCAGGCGGGAGACGAACTGCCCGGCGTTCATGCCGCGCGGCCCGCCCGGCGCCGGGCGCGCAGGTAGCCGCGCTCGGTGAACCAGCCCACCGCGTCGGCCAGCGCGGTCTCGGCGGAGGTCTGGGGCAGCCCCAGCTCGCGGATCGCCTTCTCCGCGCTGAAGTACATGCGCTTGCGGGCCATCCGCACCGCGGTCAGCGGCACCTGCGGCGGCCTGCCGGTGAGGCGGGAGAGCCCTTCCATGCCCGCCGCGGCCAGCCACGCCACCGCGTACGGCACGCGGAAGCGCGGGGCGGGCACGCCGGTCAGCGCGGAGAGCATGCGAAAGATCTCGAGCAGCGACAGGTTGCGATGGCCCAGGATGTAGCGCTCGCCCACGCGGCCCTTCTGAGCGGCCAGGATGTGGCCGCGCGCCACGTCGCGCACGTGCACGATGTTGAGGCCGGTGTCCACCGAGCCGATCATCTTGCCGTCGAGGAAGTCCACGATCATCTGCCCGGTCGGAGTCGGCTTGACGTCCCAGGGGCCGATCGGCGCGGAGGGATTGACGATGACCACCGGGGCGCCTCGCGCCGCGAATTCGTCCGCCACGCGCTCGGCCAGGAACTTGGAGGCCTTGTAGGCCCCGACCATGTCGGCGAGCGACACCGCGGTCGTCTCGTCGCCCGGCGTGCCGTCCTTCGGGATCCCCACCGCGCCCACCGTGGAGGTGTACACGATCCGCTCGGCCCCCGCCTCCGCGGCGGCGGCCAGCAGGTGGCGCGTGCCGTCCACGTTGGCGCGGTAGAGGACGCGCAGGTCCGGGGCCCAGAGCCGGTAGTCCGCCGCGACGTGATAGACGTGGCGCGCGCCCGCCACCGCGGTGCGGAGCGAGCCCGCGTCGAGGAGATCGCCCTCGACGATCTGCACCGACGCGCCTTCGAGGGCCCGCCGGTCGCCACCGCGCCGTGCCAGGACCCGCACGGTGTGGCCGTCGGCAAGCAGCTCGCGCACCAGGTTGGCGCCCACGAACCCGGTCCCGCCGGTGACCAGGACGTCCACGGCGCTAGGCGACGAACGCGATGAGCAGCCGGGCCACCGCCGCGAGCCCACGCAGCGTGCCCCGCCGGAGAGCGAGCGCGCGCGGCAGTACGAGCGGCCGCGTGACCGTGAGCGCCAGCGCGCGGGCGGTCCGCAGCTTGCCGTCGGGGCCCATCAGGCCGATCAGCTCCGGGGGCAGGCTCTCACCCGCCGCGTCGGCCACCCCGCGCACCACCAGGGCCGGGCAGCCCGCTACGGCCGCGTGGGCGAGGATGATCGACGACTCCATGTCCACCGCGATCGCGCCGGTGTGGGCGAACAGCGCCGCCTTGTCCCGGGGCGTGGCCACTACCTCGGCGGACGTCGCCAGGGTGCCGCCGCGGGCCGCGGTCCCGGCGAGCGCGCTGGCGCGATGGTGCTGGGTGGGCGTCACGTTGAGGCGCTCCCCGCGAGGGCCGATGACGCTCTCCGGCAGGACCAGGTCGCCCGCACGCAGCTCGGGCGCGAGCGCCCCGCAGACGCCGGCCGAGATGACGAGTGGTCGATCGAGACCCAGCTGCAGATCCGGCCATCGCGCGCCCAGGAGCCCCGCCCGCAGGCCGACGGGGGCCACGCGCAGCGAGCCCCGACCGTAGGCGGGAAACGGAAGGGCAGAGAGCACGGGGAGCTCGAGCTGGCGGGCCAGCGCCCGCGCCTCGAGCTCAACCGCGGTGAGGATCAGGATCCGCGACACTCCGCGTGGCCGCGGCCCGCTCGGCCTTCTCCCGCTCCTTGCGCTCGAGCCAGGCCTTCCAGCTGTTGCCGGCCGCGGTGTCCTTGCCGCTGAACTTGATGTTGGCGACCGCGGAGTACGGGAGCCTGTACGGCCCCTCGCCGCTCTCGTCGAAGTACTCGATGAACGGCTCCGGGCCGTAGGTATCGCGATTGAAGAGGTAGCCCACCACCTCGGTCCCGTCGGTCCTGACGATGGTGGTGTTGCCCCGGTAGTCGAAGGCGAACTCGACGACTTCCTGGAGCGTGAGGTACGGCCCGACTTCCGGCACCCAGCCTTCGAGGCTCATGACGCCCCTACAGCTTGCCGGTGAGCGTGACCCCGACCGTCTCGACGAAGCCCTTCAGCGAGCTGAACGTGTAGTCGACGGCCGTCGCCTCGTACCCGCAGTGCACCATACAGTCGCGGCACTTCTCGTTACCGCTCTTCTTGCCGTAGTTCTCCCAGGGGGTGGTCTCCATCAGCTCCTGGAAGGTGCGCGCGTAGCCCTCCTGCAGCAGGTAGCACGGGCGCTGCCACCCGAACATGTTGTAGGTCGGGTTGCCCCACGGGGTGCACTCGAAGTCGTGCTTGCCCATGAGGAACCGGAGGAAGAGCGGCGACTGGTTGAACCGCCAGCGCTTCTTGGGCTTCGAGAGCATCCGGGTGAACAGATCGTAGGTCCGCGACTGCATCAGGAAGTGTTCCTGGTCGGGCGCCTTCGAGTAGCTGTACCCCGGGGAGATCATCATGCCCTCGACCCCCAGGTTCATCATCTCGTCGAAGAACTCCCGCATCCGGAGTGGCGAAGCCCCGTCGAAGAGCGTGCTGTTGGTGGTCACCCGGAAGCCGCGCGCCACCGCCTCGCGGATCGCGAGCACCGCCTGATCGTAGACGCCGTCGCGGCACACCGCCTCGTCGTGCTCCTCGCGCAGGCCGTCCATGTGGATGCTGAACGAGAGGTACGTGGACGGCGTGAACAGGTCGAGCTTCTCCTTCAGGAGGATGGCGTTGGTGCAGAGATACACGTACTTTTTCCGCTTCACCAGCTCGGCCACGAGGCGGTCGATGTCCGGGTACATCAGGGGCTCGCCGCCGGGGATGCTGACCAGCGGCGCCCCGCACTCCTCGACCGCGGCGAGGCACTTCTCCACGCTCAGGTTCTTCTTGAGAATCTGGGCCGGATACTGGATCTTGCCGCAGCCGGCGCAGGCCAGGTTGCAGCGGAACAGGGGCTCCAGCATCAGAACGAGCGGATAGCGCTTACGCCCCGCCAGCTTCTGGCGCATGACATACGTCGCCACCGTCAACATCTGGGATACCGGAACGCTCATCTTCTCTGGTCCTTTCGCCGCTCAGTCCGTCGGACTGCCCCCGCTGATCGCGGCGGCCGACAGGGGCTCGGCCAGCCAACGGCCGACCGTCACCCTGTAGACGCTATAGAGTAGCAGAAACGTTGCAACGTGAACCACTATTCCCGCCGCCGCGATCACCAGCTCGCCGATCCAGAGGGTAACGGTCAGATTGACCCCGAGCACGAGCCCGTAGAGCGCGACGCCGAGCCCGGTGGTACCCGCGTCGCGCCGGCCGACGGCCCAGACGTAGCCGCCGACCGTGACCCAGCCCACCACGAGCCAGCCGAGGAAGTTCGACAGGGGCACCCCGAAGTAGATCCCGCCGTCCGGGTAGTAGAAGAGGTGGCCGAGGAACCACCGCCCGCCCCGCACCGCGAGCGGATCGATCACCACGTCGAGCAGCATCATGAGCGTGCCGGACAGGAGCACCGCGCGAGTCCGGGCGGCGCGGCTCGCCGCCCAGCCCGGCCCGAGCGCCTTCCGGGCGAGGCAGAAGGCGGCGTAGGCGAGGAACGAAAAGGACAGCGGCGAGAAGAAGGGCACGTTCGAGAGGAACAGCTCGGCCGGCCGCGTGGTACCGGTGTAGTGATAGAGGCCGAAGGGAACGCCAACCCGGGTCGAGCAAAGCTCGGCCACGAGCGCCACCACGCTGCCCCACAGCAGGAACGCGAGGGTGCGGCTCACGCCGAGGTCCCGCCAGCCCGCCACCAGGAAGATCGCGAGGAAGCCGAAGACGTACGGGCGCAGCACGAACGTGCCCGCGAGATGTAGCGCCAACGTCCCCGCCGTGCTCAGCGCGCCTTCGGCGATCGTCACGAATTCACCTTACGGGACAGGCGGGTTTTTTTCAAGAACGGCGCCGAGATTGGGCGAGCCGTGTGCTAGTATCTAGCGATGTTTTCGTCGCCCAGCGCGGATACTTGGCCTGGGCCGCTGCGTCCCGTCGCGGCCTTGGGGCACGCGAGCCTCGAGATGGTCCAGGCGCTGGGTCGCTTCGGCCGCTTCTTCGCCCAGGCGATCGGGTACATCGTCGTTCCCCCCTTCAAGGTCGGCCGGCTGATCGACCGCATCCACTTCATCGGCTTCCGGTCACTCACGATCGTGATCCTGACCGGGGCGTTCACCGGCATGGTGCTCGGCCTGCAGATCTTCCTGACCCTGTCGCGCTTCGGGTCGGAGGCCTATCTCGGTCCCGCGGTGGCCCTCTCGCTGATCCGGGAGCTGGGCCCGGTGCTCTGCGCGGTCTTCGTGACCGGCCTCGCCGGTTCCGCCCTCACCGCCGAGATCGGGATCATGAAGATCACCGAGCAGATCGACGCGCTCCAGGTGATGGCCCTGAACCCGGTGCGCTACCTCGTGGTCCCGGCTATCGTGGCCGGCGTCATCACCTTCCCGCTGCTCGTCTCGATCTTCGACATGGTGGGCATCTTCGGGGGCTACCTGGTCGGCGTGGAGCTGTTGGGCCTGTCGCCCGGCACCTATTTCGGCGAGATGAAGACCTTCGTGGATCTGTCCGATCTCATGACCGGCTACTGGAAGGCGGTCTCCTTCGGGATCATCGTCCCGTGGGTCTGCACCTACAAGGGCTTCAATTGCGGCAACGGCGCCGAAGGGGTCGCCCGCGCCACCACCCAGGCGGTGGTTCTCTCCTCGGTCCTCATCCTCGTCTGGGACTACTTCCTGGGGTCCGTGCTGCCGTGATCCGGGTGCAGGGCCTCTTCAAGCGCTTCGGCGAGCAGGCGGTGCTGCGGGGGCTGGATCTCGACATCGCCACCGGCGAGATCATGGTCGTGATCGGCCGGAGCGGGGGGGGCAAGTCGGTGCTCCTCAAGCACCTGATCGGCCTCCTGCGGCCCGACGCGGGTGCGGTGATCGTCGACGGCACCGACATCACGCGGCTGCGCGGACGGGATCTGGACCGGGTGCGCGAGCGCTACGGGGTGGTCTTCCAGGGCGGCGCCCTCTTCGACTCGATGTCGGTCTCGGACAACGTGGCCTTCCCGCTGCGCGAGAAGAGCCGGCTCGGCGCCGCGGAGATCCGCGGCCGCGTGGACGAGAAGCTCCAGCAGGTCGGGCTCGCCGGCATGGGACACAAGGATCCCGCCGAGATCTCCGGCGGCATGCGCAAGCGGGTGGCCATCGCGCGGGCGCTGGTGACCGAGCCGGAGATCGTCTTCTTCGACGAGCCGACCACCGGCCTCGATCCGATCCTGGTCAACACCATCCATCATCTGATCCTGGAGCTGCACCGGAAGTTCCGCTTCACCGCGATCATGGTGAGCCACGAGATCCCGGAGATCTTCGAGATCGCGGATCGGGTGGCGATGCTCCACGAGGGCGCGATCGTCGAGGTCGGCCCCCCCGACGCGGTGCGGGCGTCCACGAACCCGGTGGTGCAGCAGTTCATCCGCGGAGACATCGAAGCGGTGCCGGCGGAAGCCCGCCGGTAGCTCGCTGGGGAGACCACCAATGAGACGTTCGGCGCTGGATCTGGGCGTGGGCATCTTCGTGCTCATCGGCCTGCTGGCCCTCGGCTGGATGTCGGTGAAGCTCGGGCGGGTCGATCTGCTGGGCAACCGCGGCTACGTGGTGAGCGCGGACTTCCCCTCGGTCGGCGGCCTGAAGGCCGGCTCCACGGTGGAGATCGCGGGCGTCGAGGTGGGGCGCGTGGACCGGATCACGCTTCAGGATTACCAGGCCCACGTGGTCATGATGATCCAGCCCCAGGTGAAGCTCCAGGACGACTCGATCGCCTCCATCAAGACCAAGGGGCTGATCGGAGAGAAGTACATCCGCCTGAGCCCGGGCGGCTCCGACAAGACGATCCCCCCGAACGGCCGCATCCGGGAGGTCGAGCCCCCCGTCGACTTCGAGGAGCTCCTGTCCAAGTACATCTTCGGCAAGGTGTAGACTTCTCCAACCGGGAGGCATCCGATGAACTGGCTTCGCATGAGAGTGGTGGTGCTGGCGGTGGGGCTCGTGGCGGCGATGGCCGCGACGGCCGCGGCGGGGGCGCCGACCGACCAGCTCAAGGGCTCGGTGGAGCGCGTCCTCAAGACCCTCGACGATCCCACCCTGAAGGGTGAGAGCAAGCTTCCCGAGCGCCGCGTCGCCATCCGAAAGATCGCCAACGAGATCTTCGACTTCGCCGAGATCGCCAAGCGCTCCCTGGCCCGCCACTGGCAGCCGCTCTCGGAGGCGCAGCGCAACGAGTTCGTCGGGCTCTTCGCCGACCTCCTCGAGCGCTCCTACATCTCCAAGATCGAGACCTACGGCGGCGAGAAGATCCAGTACACCGCGGAGCGGGTGGACCCCGACTACGCCACCGTGTCCACCAAGATCGTCACCAAGAACGGCACCGAGGTGCCGGTGGACTACCGCATGGTCAAGCGCGGGGACCGCTGGCTCGTCTACGACGTGAGCATCGAGGGCGTGAGCCTCGTGTCGAACTACCGCACCCAGTTCAACAAGATCATCCAGACCTCCTCCTATAACGAGCTGGTCTCGAAGCTGCGCAACAAGCAGGACGAGCTGCTCGCGGAGGACAAGGGCACCAAGAAGAAGCTATGACCACGACCGGCGCCGCCCTCGCGGCACTGCTCGAGGCGCAGGGCTACGACTTCTTCACCGGCGTGCCTTGCTCGATGATCGAGAGCCTGATCGCCACTCTCGAGACCCATCCGCGCCTGCCCTACGTCCCCGCGGTGCGCGAGGACGTGGCGGTGGGCCTCGCCGCCGGGGCCTGGCTGGCCGGCCGGCGGCCGATGGTGCTGATGCAGAATTCGGGGCTCGGCACGAGCCTCAACGCGCTCGTCTCGCTGTCGCTGATGTATCGCCTGCCCGCGCTCCTGCTCGTGACCTGGCGCGGTCATCGCGGCCAGGACGCGCCCGAGCACCTCCTGATGGGCGAGATCTCGCCGGGCCTGCTCGAGATGATCCGCGTCCCGCATCGCGTCCTGTCGGCCGCGACCATCGCCGACGACGTCGCCTGGGGCCGCGCCGAGTCGGAGCGCCTGAGCCAGCCGGTCGCGCTGCTGCTCCCCCCCGGCGTTCTCGAGACCGCGTCGCACGCATCGCCGGAGGCGGTCGCGTCCGCTCCCGCGGTCGCGCCGGCCGGCCAGGACGAGCCGATCCCGAGCCCGCGGATCTCGCGGTCCGAGGCCCTGCGCGCCGCGATCACCGCGCTCGGCGCCGAGCCCGCCGTGCACGCCAACGGCTACATCTGTCGCGAGTCGTTCGCGGTCAAGGACCGGATCGAGAACTTCTACATGATCGGCTCCATGGGCCTGGCCTCGGCGATCGGCCTCGGCGTGGCCCTGGCCGCTCCGACCCGCGCGACGGTGGTCTTCGACGGCGACGGAAATCTTCTGATGAGCCTGGGCATCCTGCCGATGATCGGCGGCGGCCCGATCGTCGGCCGCGGGCGCCCGGCCAATCTGGTCCACGTGGTCTTCGACAACGCGCTCTACGGCTCGACCGGCAACCAGGCCTCGCCGTCGCGCGCCATCGGCCTGCATCGCCTCGCGCGCGCGGCCGGCTACGAGCGCGTGGCCGCCGTCGCGGGAGCCGACGAGATCCACACCGCCGTCGCCACCGCGGTCGCGGGCGGGGGGCCGAGCTTCATCCTGGCCCGCGTGACCGGCGAGGAGCAGCCCGCGCCGCGCATCCCCTATTCGCCCGAGGAGATCCGCGACCGGTTCCGGTCGGCGCTCGCCACCGGGCGGCGGCCATGAAGGCGATCGTCCTCGCGGCCGGGGTGGCACGACGCCTGGCCCCGCTCACCGATCACACCCACAAGTGCCTGTTGCCGGTGGGCGGCCGCTCGCTTCTCGACCGGATGCTCGACAGCCTGGCCGCCAACGGAGTGCAGGAGACCGTGCTGGTGGTGGGCCACTGCCAGGATCAGGTGCGGAGCGCGGCCGGGAACGCGCGTGGTTCCATGCGGATCGCCTACGTGGAGAACCCAGACTACCAGAAAGGCTCCATCCTCTCGCTGTGGCGGGCGCGCGAGGCCCTGCGCTCGGACCACACCCTGGTGATGGACGCGGACGTGCTCTTCCCCGACCGCTTCCTCCGCGGTCTGCTCGACGCGCCCGCGCCGAGCGCGCTCTTGCTGGACCGCGGCTTCCACGACACCGGCGAGGAAGTGAAGCTCTACGCGGTCGGCTCCCGCGTGATCGCGCTCGGCAAGAAATTCGTGCCCGAGGCCTGGGAGGTGGTCGGCGAGGGCATCGGGTTCTTCAAGTGCGGCGCGGCCCACGCCGACGAGTACGTCCGGCTGATGGAGGAGTCCATCCAGGAGACCGGCGGCGCCAACGAGTACGAGGACGCGCTCCACCGCCTGCTCGCGCGCGTGCCGGTGGGCTGGGTGGACGTGACCGGCCTGCCGTGGACCGAGGTGGACTTCGCCGAGGACCTGCGACGGGCCGAGGTTTCCATCCTTCCCCAGATCGAGAGTCTCGGGCGCTGATGTGCTCCGCGCCCTCCTCTACCTCCCCGACGACGCGGCGCTGACTCTCGCGGGCGCATCCGTCTCCGGGCGCACCCTGACGGTGCGGGCCCTGGTCGCGGCCCTCCGAGCCGGTGCCTCCCTCATCGCTGCGCCCAGCGCTCTCCGCGACGCCTCGGTCGAGGGCGCCCTGCGGCAGATGCCCGCCCTGGCCGCCGCCGTGCTCTGGCTCGCGCCGGAGACCGAGCCACCGGTCGACGCCGCGACGCCGTGGCTGCTCCTGCCCGCGTCCACGCTCGTTCACGTCAGCACGCTCGGCGGGCTGCTCGCCTCCCCGCCTCCGCCGGGCGGCGCGGTCCTGGCGGCCTCCACCTCCGGTCCGGCGCCGGTGGCCTTCGTGGACGGGGCGCTGGCCGCGTCGATCTGGAAGGACGTGACGCTGGGCCAGGCGGTGGGCCTCGAGCTGACCCGCCGGCTGCAAGACGCCGAGCGCCGCGAGGGCGGGGGGCCCTACGTGGCGGTGCGCCGCGAGGCCGATCTCCCGCGGGCGGAAGAGGCGCTCCAGTCCACCCTCGGCATCGGGGCCGACTCGGGGGTGGATCGGTACCTCCACCGCCGCTGCTCCCGCTTCCTGACCCGGATGCTCGTGCGCACCGCGGTCACGCCCAACCAGGTCAGCCTCTCGAGCCTCGCCATCGGCGCCGTGGCCATCTGGTGCTTCTGGCACGCGACCACGGCGAGCGCCTTCTGGGGCATCCTCTTGTATGCGGCGGCCAGCATCGTGGACCACTCCGACGGGGAGATCGCGCGCCTCACCTTCCAGGAGTCACGTTTCGGCGCCAACCTCGACTGGACCATCGATACGATCATCCACGGGGGCCTGGTCCTGGGCATCGGGGTCACCGCGGGGGGGCCTCTCATGCTGGCGGTGGGTCTGGTGGCCGCGGCCGGGGTCACCCTCAGCGCTCTCTTCGCCCGGCACCTGCCACGGGAGATCGAGGTCGGACCGACCGTGGGCGGCGTGCTCAAGAACATCGCCAACCGCGATCTCTTCTACCTGCTGCTCATCGGCGCCGCGGTGCTGCGCTGGCTCGAGCCGCCGCTCGTCGCGGTGGCCGCGCTGGTCGTGGCGGTGGGATCGCAGGTCTACTGGGTCGGATGCGTGGCGCGCATCCGTCGCACGAGGCGGGAACAAGCGGGCTCGTGACGCGCTGGTTTCGCCCGCTCCTGGTGGTGGCCGGCCTCGCGGTCGTGGCCTATCTCG